>CAYOKH010000003.1:0-68589 GCA_964404505.1 uncultured Azoarcus sp. | reverse complement strand
CGCGCATCAGTACCCTGAAGGTGGCCGAGCCGCCCAAACGCAGCGCCGGAGAGCGGGTGGCCGACGTGGCCCAGCTCGTCGACAAGCTCAAGAACGAAGCGAAGGTGATCTGAGATGACGATTCTCGTAATTGCCGAACACGACAATCAGTCCCTCAGGGGCAGTACCCTCAATACCGTGACCGCCGCCTCCGAAATCGGCGGCGATATCCATGTCATGGTAGCCGGAAGCAGCTGTTCAACCGTTGCCGAGGCTGCAGTGAGGATCGCGGGTGTCGCGAAGGTTCGGGTGGTCGATGCGCCGCACTACGAGCAGCAGCTCGCGGAGAATGTCGCCGCACTCGTGGTCGCAAACGCATCGGGCTACACACACATCCTGGCACCGGCCACCACCTTCGGGAAGAACATGCTGCCACGCGTGGCAGCCCTGCTCGACGTGGCGCAGATCAGCGACATCGTCGCAGTCGAGAGCGCCGACACCTTCATTCGCCCGATCTATGCCGGCAACGCGATGGCCACCGTGCAGAGTGGCGACCCGGTCAAGATCGTGTCGGTGCGCACGACCGGGTTTGCAGCAGCAGGGGAGGGCGGCTCTGCGGCAGTCGAGGCCGTCGATGCGGGTCCGGACTTGGGATTGTCGCGACTTGTCGGTCGCGAACTGACCAAGTCGGAACGTCCCGAGCTGGCCGGCGCGAAGGTCATCGTATCGGGCGGACGCGGCCTGGGCAGTGCGGAGAATTATCACAAGCTGCTCGAGCCGCTCGCCGACAAGCTCGGTGCCGCGCTGGGTGCATCACGTGCGGCGGTCGATGCGGGGTTCGTTCCCAATGACTATCAAGTCGGACAGACGGGCAAGATCGTCGCCCCTCAGCTCTATATCGCGGTCGGAATCTCCGGCGCGATTCAGCACCTGGCAGGCATGAAGGACTCGAAAGTGATCGTCGCCATCAACAAGGACGCGGAAGCGCCGATCTTTCAGGTCGCCGACTACGGACTGGTTGCCGATCTGTTCGAAGCCGTGCCGGAACTGACTGCGGCGCTGGGCTGAACAGAGCGGATGATCCGCTACATGGAACCAGCCCATGAACCTGCCGGCGGCACTCTTTCCTGAGGTCTGGCACTGGGTCTCGTTCCTGATCGTGCTGCCGGTCGCCTGTGGTGTGGCAACAACCGCGCCCTGGAAACGGCTTGCGGATCCCGTGCAGTTGAATCTGCTCGCCGGCTTCTCGGTTTCGCTGACGCTGATGTGGAGCATGAACGCCGGCGTGATGCCGGGTCTCAATCTGCATCTTCTCGGCGCCATGGCGGCGACGCTGGCCCTGGGGCCGCAACTGGCGATCGTGGCGCTTGCGCTGGCGCTCGTCGGCATCACGCTGAACGGAGCGGTCGAGTGGCAGGCATGGCCGCTCAATCTCGTGGTCATGGTGATCGCTCCCATCCTGTTCGCGCACTGGTTCCGGCGTATCGTGGAACGCATGCTTCCGCCCCATTTCTTCATCTTCATCTTCATTGTCGCATTCGCGGGGTCGGCACTCGCCGTTGCATTCGGCGGGCTGGTCGCGTCGGTCGCACTGATCGCAGCCGGAGCCTACCCGTTTGCCTTTCTCGCGAGCGACTATCTGCCCTATTTCGCGCTGCTCTGTTTCTCCGAGGCGTGGATAAGCGGCGCAATCCTGTCCTTGCTTGTCGTGTACAAACCTGGATGGGTCGCGGCTTTCGACGACCGGCGCTACCTGCTTGGCAAGTGAACGCCGCGTCGAATCATGGAATACCCGACATAAATCTGGAGCGAAAAAGACATGTCCCACTACACAGCACCGATTCGTGACATGCAGTTCGTCATGCGCGAGCTCGCAGGGCTCGAAGAAGTTCAGCAGCTTCCCGGATGTGGAGACGTTTCTACTGACCTGGTCGATGCAATTCTCGAGGAAGGAAGCAAGTTCGCGAGTGGCATACTGGCGCCCCTGAACCGATCGGGGGACGAAGAGGGTGCGAAATGGGATCACGGCGAGGTCACGACGGCCAGTGGCTGGAAGGACGCCTACCGGCAGTTCAGCGAGGCGGGATGGACGGCGCTTGCGTGCGATCCGGAGTTCGGCGGACAGGGTCTGCCCAAACTGGTGTCCGCCGGCGTCATGGAAATGTGGAAGTCCGCAAACATGGCGTTTTCGCTCTGCCCGATGCTGACGACGGGCGCCATCGAAGCCCTGATGCTGAAGGGCAGCGATGCGCAGAAAGCGATGTATCTGCCGAAGATGGTGAGCGGTGAATGGACCGGTACGATGAACCTGACCGAACCCCAGGCAGGCTCGGATCTGGCGGCGGTGCGTACCCGTGCCGAACCGCAGCCCGACGGCACCTACCGGATAGTCGGTCAGAAGATCTTCATCACCTACGGTGAGCATGACCTCACCGACAACATCATTCATCTCGTACTCGCACGCGTGCCCGATGCCCCGGAGGGCGTGAAGGGAATCTCTCTGTTCGTCGTCCCGAAGTACCTGGTGAATGCTGACGGCTCTCTGGGTGAGCGCAACGATGTGCATTGCGTCTCGATCGAACACAAGCTTGGAATTCACGCAAGCCCGACCTGCGTGCTCGCGTTCGGAGACAGGGGTGGCGCGATCGGAACCCTGGTCGGCGAACCGAACCGCGGCCTCGAGTACATGTTCATCATGATGAACGAGGCGCGCTTCGCCGTCGGCATGGAGGGTCTGGCATTGTCCGAGCGGGCCTACCAGCATGCGCTCCAGTACGCGAAGGACCGTATCCAGGGTACGGAGGCAGGTGTTCGCAGTGGCCCCAAGGTGTCGATCATTCATCACCCGGACGTACGCCGCATGCTGATGTCGATGCGATCCCAGACTGAAGCGATGCGCGCACTGGCCTACGTGGTGGGAGCCGCGACTGACAGGGCACATCTGCATCCCGACGAGACGGTGCGGGCGTACAACCAGGCTTTCGTCGACCTGATGATCCCGGTGGTCAAGGGCTGGTGCACCGAAAACTCGATCGAGATCGCTTCCATCGGAATCCAGGTTCACGGCGGGATGGGTTACATCGAGGAGGCCGGGGCCGCCCAGCACCTACGCGACGCGCGCATCACGACTATCTACGAAGGCACGACCGCGATTCAGGCCAATGACCTGATCGGACGCAAGATCGCGCGCGAGAACGGCGTGACGATCAAGGCCGTACTGGCCGAGATGCGTGCCGTAGAACGGCGTCTCGCCGACTGCGATGGGGAACACCTGGCGGCCATTCGGGGATCGCTGACGAACGGCATTGCAGCGGTCGAGGCCGCAGTCGAATACATTCTCGCGACTTACGCAAGCGACTTGAAGGCGGCATCGGTCGGCTCGGTCCCGTTTCTCAAGCTGCTCGGGATCGTGGCCGGAGGCTGGCAGATGGCGCGCGCTGCGCTGGTCGCGCGCGCCAGGCTGGACGAGGGCGTCAGCGACGCCGACTTTTACCGCTGCAAGATCGTGACCGCGAGATTCTATGCGGACCACATTCTTTCACAGGCGGGGGGGCTCTCCTACGCGGTGATTCACGGTGCCGCGGGAGCGCTTGAACTCTCGGAGGAGCAGTTCTGAGACCCCGTTCGCCGTTTCCATCCATCCGCGGCGCCCTTCGGGGCGCCGTTGTTTTTTGGCAGGGCACGGGACACGAATCCCGGGTGGGTCGCAGCCGCGTATGGCGTCCAGCGACGACGGATCTTGCCATCATTGTCGAGCTATTATGACTAAAGATATATAATTTCCGCACGTGTGTCGCAAGCATTCAAGGCGTGAAACGGGGATGAGACCAGTCATCGCGAATGGTGGTAATGACAAACGGGAGCCGCCCGGTGCGCCGTGACCACGATGGTGGGCACGAAGCCGCACAGTTGCTGCGCGAAGTGGTCGACGCGTCGCCGGTCCCGACGTTCGTGATCGATCGCCACCACGTCGTGACCCACTGGAATCGTGCCTGCGAAGTCGCCCTGGGTCATCCGGCGCACGAAATGATCGGTACACGCAATCAATGGAAACCGTTCTATTCGATACGGCGACCGGTGATGGCCGATCTTGTGGTCTCCGGCCGGATCGAGGCGCTGATCGATGCCTACTACCCCGACAAGTACAAGCGCTCGACGCTGATTCCGGGCAGCTATGAGGCCGAGGACTTCTTTCCTGGGATAGGGCGCTTCGGCACCTGGCTGTTCTTCACTGCCGCACCGATTCGCGGCCCGGACGGCGAAGTCATCGGTGCAATCGAAACCCTGCAGGACATAACCACGCGCAAGAACGGCGAGAGGGCGCTGCGCGAGGGGCACGAGCGGCTCAAGACGCTGATCGAGCATTTCCCGTGCGGAATCTCGGTCATCGACGAGAATCTCCGCCTTGTCGAATACAACGAGATCTTTCGTCGCACCCTGGATTTTCCGAGAAAGCTGTTCGAAAATTCCGAGCATCCCACCCTGGAGAGTTTCTTCCGTTTCAACGTCGAACGCGGCGAGTACGGCGACGTGCCCGTCGAAGAGCACGTCGCCGCGCTCCTGGCGCGTGCCCGCGATCCGGAAAAGCACGTCTTCGAACGTGTCCGACCGGATGGAACGGTGCTGGAGGTGCGCGGAACGCCACTGCCTCGGGGCGGCTTTGTGACCTCCTACACCGATGTCACCGAACGGAAACGGACGGAGCAACGCCTCGAGCAGCTTTTGGCGGAGCAGACCCTCATCCTCGACAACGTTCACGTCGGTATCGCCTTTCTGCGCAACGGGGTCATCGTCAATTGCAACCGGCGCATGACGGAAATGTTCGGATTTGAAGACCCGGCTGCGTTGATCGGGCAGACATCGCGCGTACTCTATCCGGGTCTGGATGACAGCTGGAAGCGGGACGGCGAGCTCATCAACGCCGAATTGCATCAGAAAGGCCTGGTGGAGCAGGAGGCCTTGATGCGACGCCGCGACGGCACCCCAATCTGGTGTCTGCGCTCCGGACGACTGATGAGCCGCGACGAACCCGAGGAAGGGTCGATCTGGGTGTTTTCCGACATCACGCTCAGGAAACAGGGGGAAGAGCAACTCAGGCTGGCAGCCACGGTGTTCGACAACAGCCTCGAAGCACTGATGGTGACCGATCGCGACAACCGCATCGTCAGTGTCAATCGCGCCTTTACCAATTTGACCGGGTATGCGCCGAAGGAAGTGATCGGCCGGGATCCGAGCCTGCTCAACTCCGGGCGTCACCCTCCGGAGTTCTACCGCGGGATGTGGCAGGAACTCATGGCAACGGACCACTGGCAAGGCGAGCTCTGGGAGCGTCGCAAGGATGGCAGCATCTACCCGAAGTGGCTCAGCATCACCGTGGTACGCGATGCGGACAACGCCGTGGCAAGCTACGTTGCCGGCTTTTCGGACATAAGCGCGCGCAGGGCGGCGGAGGAGCAGGTTCAGTTTCTGGCGCACCACGACACGCTGACAGGCCTGCCCAATCGGCTCCTCCTGCGCGACCGTTTCGAGCACGCGACGCTTCATGCGCGACGGACCGGTGAGCGTGTGGCCATGATGTTTCTCGATCTGGACCACTTCAAGCACATCAACGATTCTCTCGGACACCGAACCGGCGACGACCTGCTCGTTGCGGTGGTAAGGCGCCTCGAGCGAGACCTGCGCGATTGCGATACGATCAGCCGCCAGGGCGGGGACGAATTCGTCCTTCTGCTCTCGGACGTCAATTCCACCGCTGCGGTCGCAGCCGTTGCGGAGAAGTTGCTCGTCAGCCTGGATGAACCGTTCTCGATAGGCGACCAGCAGCTTGGCACCTCGTTCTCGATCGGAATCGCTCTGTATCCGGACGACGGAACCGATTTCGACATCCTGATGCAGAAGGCCGACATGGCGATGTATGCGGCGAAGCAGGGCGGACGAAGCGGCTATCAGTTCTTTACCGAGGGCCTGAATATTGACAGTGCCGAGCGGCTGGTCATACACAGCCGTCTGCGGCGGGCGCTTGCCGGAAACGAGCTGAGCCTTGTCTATCAACCGCAGGTCCATCTTCGCTCCGGGTGCCACTTCGGCGTGGAGGCCCTCCTGCGCTGGCACCCGGAGGGGCTTGGGAGCGTCGCACCCGCCCGCTTCATTCCGGCAGCGGAGGAGAGCGGGCTCATCATACCGATCGGGCAATGGGTTCTCGACCAGGTTTGCCGCCAGGCACGGGCATGGCAGGATGACGGGGTGCGGCTTCAGATGGCGCTTAACGTATCGGGGGTACAGTTGTTCCGGACCGACTTGGCCGATGCGGTCGATCGCGCGACGCGCGAGCATGGAATAGACCCGGCGCAACTCGAGATCGAGTTGACCGAATCGACCCTGCTGAAGGACACGTCAAGCGTGCTCGAGGTCATCAGCGATCTCAAGCGCATCGGGGTCAAGCTCGCAATCGACGACTTCGGCACCGGTTACTCCAGTCTGTCGTATCTAAAGCGCTTCCGCGTCGACAAGCTAAAGATCGACGGCTCTTTCGTAAAGGACATCCCGGTTGACGAGGACGATCGCACCATCGTCAGGAGCATAATACGCATGGCGCAATCACTCGCATTGCGCACGCTTGCGGAAGGCGTCGAGACCGAAGCGCAGCTCGCGTTTCTTCGTGAGCAGAACTGCGATGAAGCGCAGGGCTACCTCTTCAGCCGCCCACTGAGCCCCTCCGACGCGCTGGCAATGTGCACCAACAGATACCGGGCCGAAGCGAACAGGGTCGAATCCGGTCCGAAACGTCCTCGGCATGCAGCCCGGCAGACAACCGGAAAGAAGCCGGCCTGATGGGGCCGGCTTCCCGGTCAGCCTCGATCCGGATTACGCGTCATTCAACCTTGGCACTTGCGCGCAACTGGAGCAGGTGTTGCTCGACCTTCTGCTGCTGCAGGCGTTGTTGAAGCTGCGGCTTGACCTCGTCGAAAGCGGGCGGCTCGAGGTCACGGACGTCGTCCAGCTGGATGACGTGGTATCCGAAATCGCTCTTGACGGGAGTGGCGCTGTATTGACCCTTTTCGAGCGCGATCATCGCCTCCGCGAAGGGCTGCACGAACATCCCGGGATTGCTCCAGCCCAGTTCGCCGCCCCGATCCTTGGACCCGGGGTCCAGCGATTCGCTTGCGACGCTCGCGAAGCTCTCGCCCGCACGCAAGCGCGCGATGATGGCTTTTGCCTGGTTCTCGGTTTCGACAAGGACGTGACGCGGCAGGTACTCCTTGCCACCGACGCGGGTGCGGATCTGCTCGTATTCACGCCGCAGATCCGCATCACTGACGGGATTCTGCCTAACGTAGTCCTGTAGATAGGCGCGGATCAGGATCGCCTGACGGGCAAGGTCCATTTGCGCCTGCACCTCGTCCGTCCGGTTGATTCCACTCTGTTCGGCTGCCTGGGCCAATACAAGGCGGCGAATCAGTTCCTCGCGCACTGCGTCACGCAATTGCGGACCGTCCTCGGCGCCCTGGGCACGCTGCTCGTCGAGCATCACCTTTGCATGAGACGCGGGAATCGCGGCACCATTGACCGTGGCAATCGGGTCGGCGGCCGACGCCGCACAGGCAAACATTCCGGTCACGAACACCATGGCCAGTCGGGTGTAAAAGCGTTTCATCAAGATTCCTTTGCTGTGGGTTGATCATCGGCCTCATCGGCCGTCATTGCACTGATTGCGAGCGCATGGATGGGGCCTCGCATCATATCGCCAAGCGCATCGTAAACCATCCGGTGGCGGACCATCCTGGTCTTGCCGGCGAACTGCCGGGAAACGATGGTAAGCCGGAAGTGCCCGCCCCCGCTTCGGGCACCGGCATGGCCGGCATGCAGCGCGCTGTCATCCACGATCTCCATGGACAGCGGGTCAAGCACGCTCAAGCGTTGCCTGATCTCATCGATTCGGCTCAAGGAAGTACCTTCCTGTAGGGTCGCACCGTGGTCCGTGCAAACACGCCTTGTGCCACATATGGGTCATTCGCCAGCCATCGTTCAGCGTCGGCGAGGGACGAAAATTCGGCGACCACGAGACTGCCGAAGAAGCCGGCAGGGCCGGGATCGGGTGAATCGATCGCAGGCATGGGGCCCGCCATCACCAACCGCCCTTCATCGCGCAGCGCTTCGAGGCGGGCGACATGCGCAGGACGTGCGGCCATGCGCGCATCGAGGGTTCCCGGTGCATCTTCGCCGATGAGTACGTATAGCATTTCGAACAGTTTCCCTTTCAGCACATCATATCCATTGCGATGCAACCGGATTATACGCAATTGCGGCACGCCGGACGAAGCCGGACCTTCTGGCTCATACGGCGTCGCGTCCCTGCAATTCCGTACACAGACACCTCACGCCCGGCACCTCGTCGCCGGCAGGTTCGCGATCCACCCGAGCCGGGAAACCCGCGGCGGTGTCAGACCCTGGGCGCCGACCCATGTTGCGATTGTGCGAACGGCGGGGCGAGAAGGCGTGCCCCGCACTGCGTCAGGCAAACGGCAGAACGCAGTGCTCATGTTCCGCCCTTCCTTTGACTCGCTGCCACGGTCGTGGTGTCTCCGGACCGCTTTGCAAGTGGCAGACTGAGGATCGCGCGCAATCCGCCGCCTTCGCGCGCAACGAGGTCGAGGCGGCCCTCGTGAGACGCCATAATGCGATCGACGATCGCCAGTCCCAGCCCTGCGCCCTTGGTGTCGGACCGCGTACTGTCCAGCCGCGTAAACGGATGACGCAGCCGTTCCATCTCGCGAGCCGGAATTCCCGGGCCGCAGTCCGCGATCTCCAGCCAGGCATCCGAATCGGTCCGCGTCAGAACGATATCGACCGGATTCTCGCTCCCCGCATATCGAACCGCATTGTCGATGAGGTTTGCAATAGCGCGCCGAAGCGGCAGCGACCGACCCGGCACGACCAGACTCGAAGGCAGGTCCAGATTCAACGTGATTCCACGCAGGCGATAAGGTTCCGAAAGATCCGAAACCAGCGCCGCCAGATCGACGGGTTGTTTCGGTTCCTTGGGTTCGCCCCGGCCAAAATCGAGAAACTGCCCGATGATCCGATCCATCTCCTCTATGTCGGCGACCATGGGGGCCACATCCGACTCCGGGGCTCCCGACATCTCGATGCCGAGACGCAAGCGTGCCAGTGGTGTGCGCAAGTCATGCGACACACCCGCAAGTATCAGGGTCCTGTCGGCATCGGTTCGGGCGAGATCACCGGCCATCTGATTGAAGGCATGGGCTACCGCGGCGATCTCGAGCGGGCCATCTTCTGGCAGTTCGGGGGGGCGCTGTCCGCGGCCGACGATGCGAGCTGCGCGCGCCAGATTGCGCAGCGGCGAACTGATGCGCGACACGATGAGAAAGGCCCCCAGAAGTGCCACCAGGAACGCTCCGCCTCCCCACATCAGCCAGTCCAGCGCCCGGGGCTGCTGTATGCGCTCCGTTGGCAACATGACCCAGAAATGCTCCAGATCCTCCGGGTCAAGCTTGAAGCTCACCCAGAATCCGTCTAGCGTCTTCCAGCGCGATGCCAGACGGGTGGTGGGGCCCAACTGGCGGCGTATCTCTTGAGTGAGCAACTGCATAGGACGGGTGTCCGGCAGCGGAAGCAGATCATCCGACGGCTCGGATGGATAGATCCGAATCCCCTCGAGGGCGGCAAGATCGATCAGCAGTTCAGTGCGTCGCGTAACCTCCGCGTTTATCAGTGCGGTGCGCGTCAGATTGACCACGCTGACCACCATCTGGGCAAGATCTCTCGCCCGTGCCGGTTCCTGGAAGTGGCGAAAAATCTGTGACCAGGCCGCCAGTGCGAGAACGAGCACGAGCGCAATGAGCAGGAACGTCTGCCATAGCAGCGTGTGGGGAATCAGGCGCGGGATGGAGCGCGTCGACGCGTTACGGTCCGACTTGGCAGATCGATCGGTAAATTGCGCTTCAGTCGTCACACCGGCCCTAGGTTTTCATGACCTCGCCCTCAGAGCGCTTCCTCGGCCTTGGCGTCATCGGGGACAAACACATAGCCGAAACCCCACACAGTCTGAATGAAGCGGGGTTTGGCCGGATCATCCTCGACAAGTTTGCGCAGGCGACTGACCTGGACATCGATTGCCCGGTCGAACACGCCGTATTCACGTCCGCGTGCAAGCTCCATGAGCTTGTCGCGTGACAGTGGTTGGCGCGGATGCTGCAGCAGAACCTTGAGGAGCGAGAACTCCCCGGTTGTGAGTGCCACGTCGTCACCATCGCGGGTGAGCGAGCGTGTGCCGAGATTTACCGTTACACGCCCGAAGCTTACGATTTCGTCTTCCATGGTGGGGGCGCCGGGCAGGGTCGCCGGGCGACGCCGCATCACCGCGTGAATGCGCGCGACCAGCTCGCGCGGATTGAACGGCTTGGGCAGATAATCGTCTGCCCCCATCTCGAGCCCGATGATCCTGTCGACTTCGTCG
This sequence comes from uncultured Azoarcus sp., assembly GCA_964404505.1. Lineage (GTDB taxonomy): Bacteria > Pseudomonadota > Gammaproteobacteria > Burkholderiales > Rhodocyclaceae > DAOMNN01. The sequence goes on along the minus strand of CAYOKH010000003.1, from coordinate 58,133 downwards.
CCCTTGGCCGTCAGCATCACGATCGGAATCGGATTCTCCTCGGCACGCAGTCTTCGACAGATCGCAAGTCCATCCTCGCCGGGGAGCATCAGATCGAGCACTATCAGGTCGAAATGCTCGCGATGAAGCGCTCGATCCATCGCCGTGGCATCCGCAACCGCCTTGATCGAAAATCCCTGCTCCATCAGATATCGCGTCAACAGCTCACGCAGTCGCGCATCGTCATCGACGAGCAGGATTTTGTATCGCACCTTTGCGTTCATATTTCACATCCTATCGCGCAGCTCGATGGCATGCTAGAGGGCATACGGACGGATCGGAACGACATGCACGTAACGCTTCGTAAGGTGGCACGGGCTACGCAATATCAGCTTACAAACTCGCTCCGAATCCGGGCCCGCAATACCCACCATGGCCGCTTTTGGCTGTATTTTCATATTGCGCACGACTTGACACGGAATATACGCCTCTTGACCCTGATCTTCGCACCCTCCTGCAGTACCGAACGACACAGGCTCCGCTGCGGAACCGGCGCGGTGAAGACATGTAGATTGCTGCTCGCTCTTCTCGTGCCCGGATTCTGCGTACCGCTGTCGGCCCTTGCGGGTGGAACGCCCGACGGAATGGTGATCGCTGCCCCCGACATCATCGTCGAACAGAGGGAGCAGCGCCACATCGAACTCAGGCGTGCCCTGGTTGGTCGTGCCGAAATGCCACACCGTGACCGTAACGAAGAACCGCGTCGCCTGTCCCCGGACGAGCGTGATGTCCTCCACCGCGAATTGCGCGAGGCGATGCGGGGTGTGTACGAACAGCGCCCGCGTCGCACGAGGCAGTAATGGTCTCGCCGTAAGGGCCGGGCTTGCAGCGTGTCCTCTGGCTTCGCCTGCGAGCCATTCCCCTGATCTACCCCGGCAACCGGTAAAATGCCGGCGCTATGAAGATCCTCGCAATAGAAACCTCGTGCGAGCACGCGACGGTCGCCCTGCTGCTTGGCGATGAAGTCGTTCAATGCAGCCTCGAAGGACAGATCAACCATTCAGAGCGTCTCCTCACGACCGTGCGCAGCCTGCTCGCCCGGACGCAGACCACTCTGGGCGCACTGGATGCGATCGCCTTCGGTTCCGGGCCCGGAGCATTCACCGGTCTGCGCCTCGCCTGCGGCGTCGCGCAAGGCCTCGCAATGGGGGCCGGCGTCGGCGTTGTTCCCGTGTGCAGCCTGGCCGCACTCGCTCTCCAGTGTGGTGCGCATGAAACTTTTGTCGCTATCGATGCACGCATGGGAGAAGTCTACTCCGCGGCGTACCGCTTGACCGATGGACTGCCGGCACAGGTGCAGGAGCCGAGCTGCCTGCCACCGGGACAACTCGTGCTCCCCCCTGCGGGCGTGTGGCATGCAGTCGGCTCGGCACTGCGCACCTACGAGAACGAGATAGGCATACGCCTGTCCGATCGCCTTGGCGGCTGGAATGCCGACTGTGTGCCGAGGGCCGCGGAGGTGGCGATGATTGCACGACGCGAAGTCAGTCGCGGGTGCGTGCTGACCCCCGAGCGTGCTGCGCCGCTTTATGTGCGTGACAAGGTCGCCCTAACCACCGCGGAACGGCTTGCGCGCGGAGGGCGCCCATGATCGAGGCACCTGATTATTCCCCGTTGTCCGAAGCCGATCTCGAGTGGGTGGTCGAGAACGAATGCGATTTGCACCCATTTCCGTGGACCTACGGGAACTTTGTCGATTCCCTGGCGGCGGGTTACAGTTCGTGGGTGATGCGGGTCGGAGGGCAACCTGTCGCGTATGCGGTCATGCTGCTGGTCCTCGACGAGGCGCACCTGCTGAACATCAGCGTTGCACGTTCCAGGCACGGTGAAGGGCTCGGAGGGGCCTTTCTCGGGCATCTTTTCCTTGAGGCGAAGGCGCGCGGGGCGAGCCAGTTCTTTCTCGAGGTTCGCCCGAGCAACACGCGAGCGCTTGCACTGTATCGTCGCTGCGGATTCACCGCGGTAGGACGTCGCAAACGCTACTACCCGGCCGCGGATGGTGGACGTGAGGATGCAATCGTGATGAGACTGGATCTGTGATCGACCGGAAGGCGTCCGTATTGCGCGAGATGGGTCTGGCACCGCTCTGGCGCCTGCGATCCCGCGTGCGCGAGAACGATACCGGCCGGACCGGCGCAGCACCCGCAGCACCGCCGCAACCCGATTCGGCCGAAACGCCATCCGACCAGACGGTGGCGCAGGCACCGAACCGGCAAGGCCGGGGGGACCTTCGGGCCGCGGTCGCGACGGAATCCATCGACCCCACATTTGCGGATCAGGGCGACCGTGCGGTACGCATCGCCGGAATGGACTGGGATGCGCTCGAGGCCGACATTCGCGCGTGCACGGCATGCGCCCTGTGCAGGCAGCGCAAACAGGCGGTTCCCGGTGTGGGCGATCGACAGGCCGACTGGATGCTCGTCGGCGAGGGTCCGGGGGTCGAAGAGGACCGGCGCGGCGAGCCGTTCGTCGGCCCCGCCGGGAAGCTGCTCGATGCAATGCTCGCCGCGATCGGTCTGCGTCGTGGCGAAGGTGTGTACATTGCCAATGCGGTCAAATGCCGTCCCCCGCACAACCGTACGCCCGAACCGGACGAGATCGCAGCGTGTAACCCCTATCTGGAGCGCCAGATCCAGCTGGTTCGCCCCACGCTGCTGATCGCGCTTGGACGTCCCGCGGCACAGGCCCTTCTTGGTACCGATATCAAGATCAACGCCGCGCGCGGCAAGATGTTCGCTCGCGCGGGCATTCCCGTGGTCGTGACCTACCATCCGGCCTACCTGCTGCGCAATCCCGCAGACAAGGCAAAGGCGTGGGAAGACCTGTGCTTTGCGCGCGTCGTGGCAAGCACCGCAGCGCCGCGCTGAATTCGCGTCACCGGTGTTCTTCGAGCAGCGACACGGAATCGTACTCACGCTGATTGCGCTCGTGTCTCGCCTTGACCAGGAGCATGGTGCCCGCGACGAAAAGTCCGAACAGGGCGATAACGCCATTGATGGACAGCCCCACCATGATCAGCAGGGCATAGATTCCGGTCATGACCAGAATCGACAGATTCTCGTTGAAGTTCTGCACGGCGATCGAGTGACCGGCGCCCATGAGAATATGCCCGCGATGCTGGAGCAGGGCGTTCATCGGCACGACGAAAAACCCGGCCAGGGCGCCCACGGCAATCAGCAGGATCATCGCGATCGACGGGCGGGTGACGAAAACCATTGCGATCACGACCATCCCCATCGCAATCCCCAGCGGAATGACCTGAACGGAGCGGTGCAGGCTGATCATTCGTGCTGCCATCACGGAGCCCAGCGCAATTCCGATTGCCACCACTCCCTGGAGCATCGACGCCTGCGTAAGGTTGAAACCGAGATTGTGCTCGGCCCACTTGATCACGATGAACTGCAGCGTCGCGCCTGCACCCCAGAAAAGTGTCGTGACGGCAAGCGAGATCTGACCCAGCCGGTCGCGCCACAGCAGCTTCAGACAGTGGGCGAAATCATGGAGCAGATACAATGGGTTGTTCTTGAGCGGTTTGTGATCGACGCCGGTATCCGGGATGTAGAAATTGAAGGCCGCCGCGATCAGGTAGAGCACGCCCGCCAGCGCGATGGCGGCCTCGAAGCCCGATTCGACGAACGGCAAGCCCAGTCCCTCTAGCCAGGCAGCCGCGGAGGGATGAACGGACAGACCGCCCATCACCGCGCCCAGGATGATGGCCACGACGGTGAGCCCCTCGATCCAGCCATTGGCGACCACCAGCAGACGATGGGGCAGGTACTCGGTCAGAATTCCGTACTTCGCGGGGGAGTAGGCCGCTGCACCCAGACCGATGACCGCATAGGCGAAAAGGGGGTGCGCGCCCAGGAACAGCATCAGACATCCGCTGATCTTGATCGTGTTGCTGACGAGCATCACGCGCCACTTCGGCATCGAATCGGCGAACGCTCCGACAAATGCCGCCAACAGCACGTACGAAAGCGTGAAAAACAGCTTCAACAACGGCTCGTACTGATCCGGCGCAGCCATGTCGCGGAGCAGGGCGATGGCAATGATCAGCAGCGCGTTGTCCGCAAGTGCGGAGAAGAACTGCGCCGTCATGATGATGTAGAAGCCGAGCGGCATCGGAAGGGGGCGCAGTTCCAGGGTTCAGACACCGGTTTATATCACGAAGTCAGTGCCATCCATGGATCGCTTTCTCGCCATCCTGCGCCATTTTCCGCGGGCAGGTTTACCGTCCGGCACACGGCACCCCGCAATGTGAAAATGTGCTTTAATCCTTGCCATAAACATCGCTTATGAGGCTCAGGTGGCCGATCGCAGACTCCAGGTTTTTCACGCCGTGGCCAAGTACGGTTCCTTCACCCGTGCCGCCGAGCACCTGTTCATGACTCAGCCCGCAGTTACCTTCCAGATCAAGCAACTGGAGGAGCATTACGACACGCGCCTGCTGGAGCGCGGTCATGGGAAGGTAAGTCTGACGCCTGCGGGCGAGATCGTGTTCGTCTACGCGGAACGCATCCTGGATCTGTCGCAGGAACTCGAGTCGCGGGTCTCGGAACTTACCGACGAACTGGCCGGCACGCTGTCGATCGGTACGAGTACCACGATCGCCGCGTACTGGCTTCCGCAACTGTTGGAAAGCTTCAAGCGGAAGTACCCGCGTGTGATGCCGCGGGTCGTGGTGGGCAATTCGCAGCTTACCGAGGATCGCGTAGCAGCGCGCGAGCTCGACCTGGGCCTCATCGAAATCGCCTCCGATCAGCCCGCGATCGAACGTCGAACCGCTGCACGCGACGAGTTGCTGGTCATCTGCCAGCCGGGGCATCCCCTTTCCGGAATGCACACGCTGACCGCCCGCGATCTGCTCGAACACCCGTTCATCACCCGCGACCCCGGCAATGCAATCAGGGAGCTGGCCGAAGGTTTCTTCCAGGCGGCCGGGATCGGCACGGACCAGCTCATGATCTGCGCCGAACTCGGCAGTCTCGCCACCGTGAAGTATCTCGCGTCGCAGGGGCTTGGCTTCGCCATCGCGTCGAACGCTGCCATCCAGAGAGACCTCCGGGAGGGACGCCTCGCCGCGATACCGCTCGAACCCAGGCTCTACACTCCGCTGGAAGTCATCATTCCGAAGGACAAGTTCCGTTCACGCCTGATCACGACCTTTGCCGATCACGCGGCCGAGAAGCTCGCGACCATGGCGACGGAAGGTTCGGAGGACAACTGATGGCGAGGGTGAAGACGGCATACACCTGCACCGAATGCGGCGGACAGGGGCCGCAATGGCAGGGACAGTGCCCGCACTGCAAGGCATGGAACACGCTTGTCGAATCACTGGCGGAGCAGGGTGCCGATAGCGGCAATCGTTTCGCAGCCCTCGCTGGCACCACTGGCCAACTGCAGTCGCTTGCCGGGCTCGAACCCCGGGAGGATTCACGCATTCCTACCGGTATCGAAGAGTTCGACCGGGTTCTCGGAGGCGGACTCGTTCCGGGTGGCGTCGTGCTGATTGGCGGTGATCCCGGAATCGGCAAGTCAACCCTCTTGCTGCAGGCCCTTTCCCTTCTTTCGGCAAGCGAATCCGCAATCTATGTGAGCGGCGAAGAGTCGGGCGAGCAGGTGGCCCTGCGCTCGCGCCGCCTGCAACTCGATCCGGGGCGTCTGCAGATGCTTCCGGAGATCAACCTTGAGCGCATTCTTGCGGTCCTCAAGAGTGCCAGGCCAGCAATCGCCGTCATCGACTCGATCCAGACCGTCTATTCGGAGGTCCTGCAGTCTGCTCCCGGCTCGGTGGCCCAGGTGCGCGAATGCGCAGCGCAGCTTACGCGTTTCGCGAAGCAAAGCGGGACCAGCCTGATCATGGTCGGTCACGTGACCAAGGACGGCACACTGGCAGGCCCGCGCGTCCTGGAGCACATCGTCGATACGGTGCTCTATTTCGAAGGAGACACCCATTCGAGTTTCAGACTGATTCGCGCGTTCAAGAACCGATTCGGCGCGGTAAATGAACTCGGCGTCTTCGCGATGACCGAGCGCGGCCTGCGCGGCGTTAGCAATCCATCCGCGATTTTTCTGTCGCAGCACAGCCAAGTCGTGCCCGGCAGCTGCGTGCTGGTGACGCTTGAAGGCACACGACCGCTGCTGGTCGAGATCCAGGCACTGGTCGACAGTGCGCACAGCCCGAATCCGCGGCGGTTGGGCGTCGGCATCGAACAAAACCGGCTTGCGATGCTGCTCGCCGTGCTGCACCGCCATGCGGGGGTCGTGTGTTTCGACCAGGACGTATTCGTCAATGCGGTGGGCGGCGTCAAGATCAGCGAACCCGCTGCGGATCTGGCGGTCCTTCTCGCGATCGTGTCATCCCTGCACAGCCGCGCGCTTCCGCGAGGCCTCGCCGTGTTCGGGGAAGTCGGTCTGGCCGGCGAGATTCGCCCGGCTCCCCGCGGCCAGGACCGACTCAGGGAGGCCGTCAAACTTGGCTTCGCGACGGCGATCATTCCCAGGGCCAACACACCCAAGCGCGCACCAGAGGGCATACGCGTCATTGCGGCTGACCGGATCGAGGAGGCGATCGAACGGGCCCGGGAACTCGAAGGCTGAAGGTCTCTCGCTTGGGTCTTCAGGTGACGGGCCAGGCCAGGACTGTTCTCACAAGTTTTTCCAACGGTTACAATTCGTGCCCGAAGATGCATCCCCCGGGCATTGGCCAGAGAGTCAAGCGCCATGGCGAATCCGCCGCCGTTTCATCGTGTGTGCCGTGTTTCGCTTCTCCTCATTCTTCTCGGCAGCCGACCGCCACCTGACCTGCGCCCAGCCATGCGGCCCCGCGAACGCCCGAGGAATCGCCATGACGGGCCTGCACCAGTTGTGTCTCCACGGTATCCGAGTAAGCATAGGGTCGCCAACGGCGTGGCACCTCCGAATAGAGTTCGCCCACGTTCGACATGCCTCCGCCGAGTACGATGACGTGAGGGTCGACCGTGTTGATGATCGTTGCGAGGGCGCGCGCGAGGCGATCGACGTAGTCCTCGAAACATGAACGGGCGAGCGCCTCGTCCGCGCGCATGCGCTCGACGATCCGTGGTGCGTCGAGCGGACTGCCGCCGGCGCAGGCGTAGCTCGCCGCAAAGCCGGGGCCTGAGAGCCAGGACTCTATGTGGCCGGCCCGCCCGCAGGGGCACGGCGGGCCGGGTAGTTCATCGGGGTGCGGCCAGGGCAAGGGATTGTGACCCCACTCACCGGCGATCGCGTTCACGCCGACCAGCAACTTACCCCTCACCACAAACCCGCCGCCAACACCTGTGCCAAGAATGACACCGAAGGCCGTCTCGACTCCCACCGCCGCACCGTCGAGCGCTTCGGACAATGCGAAGCAGTTCGCGTCGTTGGCAATACGTATCGGACGTCCAAGGCGCACACGCAGGTCCTCGAGCAGGGGCCGGTCGAGGAGGGGGGTCGAATAGGCGTTCCTGACGCGCCCCGTCGTGGTCGACATTGATCCCGGAATGCCGATACCGACGCTGCCATGTCTGCCCAACGCGGCTTCGCATTCGCGTATCAGCGATTCGATCGCGTCGATGGTCTTCGCATAATCGACCCGCGGTGCGACCATGCGCTTGCGCCACAACTCCGCTCCCACCGCGTCGATCGCGACGATCTCGATCTTGCTCCCACCAAGATCGATACCGAGATGCAACGTGCTATCCTTGTCCATGCTCCACTCCCAGGCTTGCCCGCGCGGCGGTGGGCCGCAAGCGCGGGGCACTCAAGATTGCACTCATGTCCCGACCCGCACTGCAGGCACGCGCTGACATCGACGAATTTGCCAGTGCCCATGGGCCCCCGCCCGACGCGCATGGCGTGATCGTCCGATCTTGCGCCTGGTTCCCGCGCATGCGGCGGAAATTTTCCGCCAACGCTGCTTCTTCGTCTTTCGTGATACGCCTGTCGTGCCGGTGGGGATTGCCCATGGTCGGACTGGTCGATACTGCGATCGAATGGTCACTGAACCCGAAGGAGGCATTATGTCGCGGCTCGTGGTGATTTCGAACAGGGTGGCGCTCCCCGACGAGCACGGCAATCGCGCTCCAGGCGGGCTTGCCGTTGCCATAGATGCCGCGATGCGCGGCCAGGAGGGGCTGTGGCTCGGCTGGAGTGGAAAGGTGGCCGACGAACCGGGCGAACTCGAAGTAATCCAGCACACACATCTGCGTTACGTTCTCACCGACGTGCGGCCCAACGACTTCCAGGAATATTACGGCGGCTTCGCCAACCGGGTGCTCTGGCCGATCCTCCATTACCGGGTCGATCTTGCGGAGTTTTCCCGGGCCGACTTCGAGGGCTATCGACGGGTGAACGAGTTCTTTGCAGAGCGGTTCGGACCTTTGCTCGAGCCCGATGACATCATCTGGGTGCATGATTATCATCTCATGCCGTTGGCGCGCGCCCTGCGTGACCGCGGGCATGGAAACCGCATCGGTTTCTTCCTTCACACCCCAATGCCACCGCCCGATTTTCTGACGACCCTACCCAGACACGAGGAGGTCGTGGGCGCGCTGGTGGAATTCGATCTGATCGGCTTCCAGACTGAGAACGACGCACTGAACTTTTCGCGTTACCTGACCACCGTAACAGGCGCTGCAACGCGTGACGGCCGCCATTACCGAATTGGCAAGCGGCAGTTTCGCGTCGGCGTGTTTCCCGTCGGAGTCGATCCCGAAGGCTTGCGACAGCTGGCCACAATGGCATCCAGTTCGACTTTCGCGAGCGAACTCAGGGACAGTCTCGACAGCCGCTCGCTGATCATCGGGGTGGACCGCCTCGATTACTCGAAGGGAATACTCAATCGCCTCGATGCGTTCGAGCGCTTTCTCGAAAAATATCCGGAGTGGCATGGTCACGTCACTTTTCTGCAGATCGCTCCGCCGAGTCGTTCGGATATTCCCGAGTATATTGAGATGGATGCCGCCGTCAGCGCCAAGGTGGGGCATATCAACGGGCGTTTCGGGAGCGTTGCGTGGGTGCCGCTGCGCTACGTCAACCGAGGCTACCAGCGTGACGAAATCGCCCTCATGTTGCGCATGGCCCGGGTCGCCCTCGTCACACCCCTGCGCGACGGCATGAATCTCGTCGCAAAGGAGTTCGTCGCTACCCAGGATCCGGACGATCCTGGCGTCCTGGTGCTAAGCCGGTTCGCCGGCGCTGCGGCGGAACTGGAATCTGCGCTCCTGGTAAATCCGCACGATCGCGACGCCTTTGCCGACGCCATCGACAAGGCACTCACCATGCCACGGGAGGAACGTCGCGCCAGACATTACGAGATGTACGCGGTACTCGAGGCCAACCATATTCGGTACTGGGGTCAGAGCTTCATTGAAGCGTTGACGCGTCCGGGGCGGGCGATGAACTGGCTTTCCGAACGCATCTTCGCGCGTTGAATGCCGCCGTCGTGGATCGTAGCAGAGTGGAGACCTGCAGACTGAATTCACTCACAAGTTTACATAATACACATTATGGCGGTTCCACAGATCGCGACCCTCCATGTCGGGCAGACGGCTCCGCATCGAGAACCTTTCTGCCTTGATGCTATCCGACCAGCAGCATGCACCGACGGATGCGCCCCGGCTTTCCCGGGATGGTTATCCGGACTTGGCACGGAAACGGACCCGGAGCGCTTATGCCAGGAGCCATTCATCTGACCCTGACCGGTGTGAAGCGCCACGAGATCTATCCTGTGGCGTGGTCGGCGGTCTATTTCTTCTGCCTCCTGTGCAGCTATTACGTCCTGCGCCCGGTTCGTGACGAGATGGCCATCCAGGCCGGCGTCGAGAATCTGCAGTGGACCTTTAGCGCAACCTTCGTTGTCATGTTCGCGATCGTGCCCGTCTTCGGATGGGCGGTGAAACGCTTCGCGCTGTCACGGCTGCTGCCCGGCGTGTATGTGTTCTTTGCCGCAAATCTGCTGCTGTTCTACGGACTCATGGAGAGTGGCATCGAACGCCGCTGGACTGCGCAGGCCTTCTTCGTGTGGACCAGCGTGTTCAACCTGTTTGTCGTGTCCGTGTTCTGGAGCTTCATGGCCGATCTGTTTGACAGCACACAGGCCAAGCGCCTGTTCGGTCTTATCGCCGCTGGCGGAAGCATCGGCGCCGTCTCCGGGCCGCTCATCACGGTGTGGCTGTCCACCCGGATCGGTCCGGAAAACCTGCTGCTGGTGTCGGCCGGCTTTCTGGTCCTTGCCCTTGTCGCGATCAGCGCGTTGCTACACTATTCGAAGCCCCTTACCGACGGGCTGCCGCCGCCCGATCGCAGCCTGCCCATCGGTGGCAGCGTCTTCGGGGGAATCCGCCTGACCCTGCAATCACCGTATCTCCTCGGGATCGCGTTGTACATCGTCCTGTTCACGACGCTTGCGACCTTTCTATACTTCGAGCAGGCACGGATGGTGCGGGACGCCTTCGACTCGTCGGCCGAGCGGACACGCCTCTTCGCGGGCATGGACCTGGCGGTCAACACCCTGACCCTGCTCGGACAAATCTTCGTCGCCGGGCGCGTGATGACGCATTTCGGTCTCGGCAAGGCACTTGCCGTCCTGCCGCTTGTCTCGGTTGCGGGCTTCGCCGTACTGGCGGCATTTCCCGTTCTGGGCGTCGTCATCGCGCTCCAGGTATTGCGCCGCACGCTCAATTTCTTTTTGGCGAAGCCTGCACGCGAAGCGCTCTACACGGTCGTGCGTCCCGAGGAGAAGTACAAGGCAAAGAATTTCATAGACACGGTGGTCTACCGCGGCGGTGATGCTGCAAGCGGCTGGCTGTATACGGCGTTGCGTGCGATCGGTCTCGGTTCGGCCGGCATCGCACTGACCGCCCTCCCCCTGGCCGCAATATGGATGCTCTTGGGGCTGAAGCTCGGTGCCCGCCACGAGGCACAAGAGAGGGCCCAGCTCGCATCGATCATCAGGGCGGAGCCCGACCGGAAGCAGAAGGAGGTAACGAGATGACACCAGCGTATTCCGATTCGCGTCGCCGGGCACTCAGAATGATGGGCTCGGCGGCCGGGATCATCGCCACCGGCGCGACCGGCCTCGCAAGCCGCGGTGTCCGCGCCGAATCCGAAGCGGCCGGGCCGCTGCTCAGACGGGTGGTTCCGCGAAGCGGCGAACAGCTTCCGGTGATCGGGCTGGGTACGTACCGGACGTTTGACGTCGGACCGACGAAAGCCGAACGGGAACCGATTCGTGAGGTGTTGCGGCGCTTCGTCGAACTCGGCGGCGCGGTCGTCGACAGTTCGCCGATGTACGGGCGCGCCGAATCGGTAGTGGGTGAGTTGGCAGCGGATCTGGGGGTCGGAGAGCGCCTCTTCCACGCCACCAAGGTGTGGACCCGGGGAAAGGCTTCCGGCATCGCTCAGATGGAAGCGTCATTCGGTCGCATGCGTGTAGCGCGAATGGATCTGATGCAGGTGCATAACCTGCTCGATCTCGACACCCATCACGCCACGCTGAAGGCATGGAAGGCCGAGGGCCGGATACGCTATATCGGCATCACCCACTATCATGCGGGCGCCCATGAGGCACTGGAACAACTCGTCCGAAGCGCTGATTTCGACTTCGTTCAGGTGAACTACTCGATTGCCGAACGGGAAGCGGAAAACCGGTTGCTGCCGCTCGCACGCGAGCACGGCGTCGGTGTCGTGGTCAACCGCCCATTCGCGCAGGCGGGCCTGTTCCGGCGCGTACGCGGCGCCGAACTTCCCTCGTGGTGTGAGGAGTTCGATTGCCGGAGCTGGGGTCAGTTTTTCCTCAAGTACATCGTTGCCCACCCGGCGGTCACGACGGTCATTCCCGCAACGGGCAATCCGGCACACGTCGAAGACAATATGGCCGCCGGGATCGGCAGGCTCCCGGACGAAGCGACGCGGCGCAGGATGGTGGACCTGATCACGACATTATGAACGTCGATGCCAGGCGGTGTCGGACCTGAGCGATCGTCACGAGCCAAGTGGGAAAGCGAGGACGGAACTGCTCGATCCCGAGGTGCACGGTGGTATGCGGCGAGAAATCAGGGGCACCTGGAGTGCTTCTCCCGCTGGCCCAGTCGATCAGCTTCAAGTCCCACTGCCTCCTACGTGTCGCAGATCCGCTCGAGGATCAACCGCACCCGCGCCATCGATTCGTGCAGCACCCGTTCGATGCTGTCGAAACGGATGCCGTGCTCGCTGGCGGCGCGTCCGGCAGCGTAGTTCGCAACCACGTTTATCGCCGCGTATGGCAGCCCGAGTTCGCGCGCGAGGGCCGCTTCGGGCATTCCTGTCATGCCGACCAGATCGGCCCCGTCACGCTCCAGGCGATTGATCTCTGCCGCCGTCTCGAGCCGTGGCCCCTGCGTCGTTGCATAAACGCCACCGTCGGTGATCGCCTCACCCGCACGGACCGCAGCCTCGAGGATGCGCTGACGCAGACCTTGATCGTAAGGGTCGGTGAAATCGATATGGTGCACTGGTTCGTCCCCGCCATCGAAGAAGGTACCGGTTCGTCCCCAGGAATAATCGATGATCTGATGGGGCACCACCAGCGTGCCCGGTCCGAGGTCCGGGCGGATACCGCCGACCGAGGCGACCGACACCACTGAACTAGCCTGTGCCTCCCTGAGTGCCCAGATGTTGGCGCGATAATTCACGAGATGCGGTGGAATCGTGTGCCCGTAGCCATGTCGGGCGAGAAACACGACCGCGTGCTCGCACAACTTTCCGAAGATCAGGGCGCCCGAGGGCTCTCCGAAAGGTGTGCGGGCAACTTCGCGCCGCACTATTTCGAGATTCGACAGGCTGGTGAGACCGCTGCCACCGATGATTGCGAGCATGAGAACCGACTCCCGAAGAATCGCGCGAATTCTAGCACGTACCCGGAAACCACTTCTTCCCGTGTCCGTCCAATCGAAGGGCGTGCAAGTGCGATCGATGCCCGCGACTCGGATGATGCACTGCGGCATCCCATGTTATAATTGTCGACTTTTCAGACACTTCCGGCCCCGCCATGTCCCGCGCAATTCGCAATATCGCCATTATCGCCCACGTCGACCACGGCAAGACCACCCTGGTCGATCAGTTGCTGCGCCAGTCGGGGACTTTCGCAGCCCACCAGGCCGTTTCAGAGCGTGTCATGGACAGCAACGACCTTGAGAAGGAACGGGGTATCACGATACTGGCCAAGAACTGCGCGATCCAGTACGGCGACACACATATCAACATCGTGGACACCCCGGGGCACGCCGACTTCGGCGGCGAGGTCGAGCGCGTGCTGTCGATGGTCGATGGCGTGCTCCTGCTCGTCGATGCAGTTGAAGGCCCGATGCCGCAGACGCGCTTCGTCACACGCAAGGCCCTGGCACTCGGCCTCAAACCCATCGTCGTGATCAACAAGATCGATCGTCCCGGCAGTCGTCCGGACTGGGTCATCGGCCACACGTTCGACCTCTTCGACAAGCTTGGTGCGACCGAGGAGCAACTCGACTTTCCGGTGATCTTCGCGTCGGCCCTCAATGGCTATGCGATGCTCGATGCAAGCGCCACCGGCACCGACATGAAACCACTGTACGAGGCGATCCTGCAGCACGTCCCACCGCCGGAAGTCTACAGGGAGGGTCCGCTGCAGCTCCAGATCTGCTCCCTCGATTACTCCAGCTATGTCGGCCAGCTCGGCATCGGCCGGATCACACGCGGTCGAATCCGACCCAATCAGGACGTGGTCGTGATGTATGGCGACGAGAATCGGGGCAAGGCCAGGATCGGCCAGGTGCTGACCTTCAGGGGACTGGAGCGCAGTGCGGCCGAGTCTGCCGAAGCCGGGGACATCGTGCTCGTGTCCGGCGTAGACCAGGTCAACATCGGTGTCACGATCTGCGATCCGGAAAAGCCGGAGGGACTGAAGCCGATCGCGGTGGACGAGCCCACGTTAACCATGAACTTCATGGTCAATTCATCGCCCCTTGCCGGACGCGAAGGCAAATACGTGACGAGTCGCCAGATCCGCGAGCGCCTCGAAAAGGAACTGCTCAAGAACGTGGCCCTGCGTGTCGAATTCACCAGCGACTCGGACGTATTTTTGGTCGCCGGGCGTGGAGAGCTGCACCTGACGATTCTGCTCGAGAACATGCGCCGGGAGGGCTTCGAACTTGCCGTTGGCCGTCCGCGGGTTGTGTTCCGCGAGATCGACGGCGTCAAGTGCGAGCCCTACGAACTGCTTACCGTCGATGTGGACGAGGAGCATCAGGGCGGCATCATGGAGGAGCTCGGAAGGCGGCGTGGAGATCTGCAGGACATGCAATCCGACGGCAAAGGGCGGGTACGCCTCGAGTACCGCATCCCGGCACGCGGACTGATCGGTTTCCAGGGCGAGTTCCTGACCTTGACCCGCGGCACAGGCCTGGCCAGCCATGTGTTTGACGACTATGGCCCCATGGCCGGAGCGATGAGCGAGCGCCGCAACGGTGTACTGATCTCGCAGGAGAACGGACAGGCGGTCGCCTATGCGCTGTGGAAGCTGCAGGACCGCGGACGCATGTTCGTGACCCACAACGATCCGGTGTACGAAGGCATGATCATCGGCATTCACACCCGCGACAACGATCTTGTGGTCAATCCCAGCAAGGGCAAGCAATTGACCAACGTCCGCGCGTCGGGAACCGACGAGGCCGTGCGGCTCGTTCCGCCGATCCAGCTCACGCTCGAGTCCGCGATCGAATTCATCGCCGACGACGAACTCGTCGAGATCACGCCGAAGTCGATCCGGCTGCGCAAGCGGTACCTCACGGAAAACGAACGAAAGCGCGCAGCCCGGGCCGACGCCTGAGCGACCGGCCTTGCCGAAGGACCGGCCAATCAATCCGGTTGACGCTGCTCCCGGGATTCAGTCCCTGCTTGCGAGATAGGCAGCGAAGTCCTCGGCCACTTCGGGATGACGCAACGCGAACTCCACCGTGGCCTTCAGGTAGCCGAGCTTGGAGCCGCAGTCATAGCGCACACCATTGAACTGATACGACAGTACGGCCTCCTCCTTCAGCAGTGAGGCGAGCGCATCGGTGAGCTGGAGTTCGCCTCCCGTGCCAGGTCGCAGGGCGCGCAGGTGGTCGAAGATGCGTGGCGTGAGGACGTAGCGGCCGACCACGGCCTGGGTGGTGGGGGCCTCTTCAGGTCTGGGCTTCTCGATGATGCCGGTTACGCGCTGAACGTCGCCGTCTCCACTATCGGTGCTCACGATCCCGTACTGCCGGGTATCCTCGCGCGGTACCTGCATGGTGCACAGTATGGAGCAGCGGTGATAGTTGTACACTCCCACCATCTGCTGCATGATGGGTTCCGCGCCGTGGTTGTCGAGCAGGTCATCGGCCAGCATCACGGCGAAGGCCTCGTCGCCGATCACGGGCGCGGCACACAGCACCGCATGCCCGAGACCCAACGCCTCCGACTGGCGGATGTAGATGCAGTTCACCCCTGCCGGGACGGTCTTGCGGACCACTTCCAGCATCTCCGTCTTGCCGTGCGCCTCAAGTTCGGTCTCCAGTTCGTAGGCCTTGTCGAAATGGTCCTCGATCGAACGCTTCGTGCGTCCCGTAATGAAGATCAGGTCGGTGACGCCCGCCGCGACCGCCTCTTCCACCGCATACTGGATCAGTGGCTTGTCGACGATCGGCAGCATCTCCTTGGGGCTGGCCTTGGTAGCAGGCAAGAAGCGCGTGCCCATGCCTGCCACCGGGAACACTGCCTTTGTAACATTCTTCATTCCTGTCGTTCTCCGTCGTCTGCTACGAACTCGGTACGCTCGGCCACGAGCTTGCGCAGCGCCCGTTCGTCCAGGATCGTCAAGCCGAGCGCCAGCGCCTTGTCCAGTTTGGAACCGGCTTCGGTGCCCGCCACCACGTAATCGGTCTTCTTCGAAACCGACCCGCTCACCTTCCCCCCGTTTGCTTCGATCAAGGCCTTTGCCTCGTCACGCGTCATCGTCGGCAACGTCCCGGTGAGTACGAAGGTCCGGCCCTCCAGCACACCGGACGCCGTCTGCACCGGCTCGCTCTCGTCCCAGGTCACGCCGGCCGCCCTCAGCTGTTCGATGACCTCGAGGTTATGCGGTTCGCCGAAGAACTCGACGATGCTGCGCGCCACAACCGGTCCCACATCGGGCACCTGTTGCAACGCCGCTTCTCCGGCATTGATCAACGCGTCCAGACTGCCGAAATGGCGAGCCAGATCGCGCGCCGTGGTCTCGCCGACGTTGCGGATTCCGAGTGCGAATATGAAGCGCGCCAGTGTCGTATGACGGCTCGTCTCGATGGCTGCGAGCAGGTTCCGTGCGGACTTCTCGCCCATGCGCTCGAGATTGACGAGTGCCAGCAGTCCCATGCGATACAGGTCAGCCGGCGTCTTGACGATGGCGCTGTCGACGAGCTGGTCGACCAGTTTGTCACCCAGCCCATCGATGTCCATCGCACGCCGGCTGGCAAAATGCAGCAGCGCCTGCTTGCGCTGGGCCGGGCAGAACAGTCCTCCGCTGCATCGCGCCACTGCCTCATCCCCACCACGAACGACATGGGAGCCGCATACCGGGCATGTCGGAAAGCGCGCCAGGAGGTCAAAGCGCGGTGGATTGCCTTCGCGGCGTTCCAGCACCGGACCGACCACCTCCGGAATGACGTCCCCTGCCCTGCGAACGATCACCCAATCGCCGATGCGCACGTCCTTGCGCTCGATTTCGCCCTGGTTGTGCAAAGTCGCGTTCGTCACCGTAACCCCACCGACGAAAACCGGTTCGAGCCGCGCGACGGGGGTCAGCGCACCGGTACGCCCAACCTGAACATCGATGCCGACGAGGCGCGTGACCTCCTCCTGTGCCGGATACTTGTGCGCGACCGCCCAGCGCGGCTCGCGGGAGACGAAGCCGAGTTCGCGCTGCAGGTCGATGCGATTGACCTTGTACACCACGCCGTCGATGTCGTAGGGCAGGCTGTCGCGCAATGCGGCAATCCGCGCGTGGAAGGCGACCAGACCGCCCGGGCCGACCGAGACCGTGCGACGTTCACACACGGGAACCCCGAAGGCGGTCAATGCATCGAGCAGACCGGACTGGGTCGCTGGCAGATCGAATCCGGCATGCTCGCCGATCCCGTAAGCGAAGAACGACAGCGGCCGTCGTGCCGCCACCCGCGGATCAAGCTGGCGCACGGCGCCGGCAGCGGCGTTGCGCGGATTGACGAAGACCTTCTCGCCCGCCTCGCGCCGGCGCGCATTGAGCGCGTCGAATGCGTCACGGCGCATGTAGATCTCGCCACGGACCTCGATCAGCGGTGGCGGCGTGCCGGCAAGCCGCAGCGGGATCAGGCGGATCGTGCGCACGCTGTGGGTGACGTCCTCGCCGGTCTCGCCATCGCCACGCGTGGCACCCCGCACCAGCAAACCGTTCTCGTATCGCAGACTGATGGCCAGACCGTCGAATTTGAGCTCTGCCAAGTATGCCACGGGCGGATCGGTGGTAGCGAGACCGAGGGCGTTACGCACCCGCATGTCGAAATTGTGCACGCCGCCCGCACTGGTATCGGTTTCGGTACGAATCGACAGCATCGGCACCGCGTGGCGTACCGGCGCGAGTTCGGGCAGCGGCGCACCTCCGACCCGTTGCGTGGGAGAGTCGGGGCTGCGGAGCTCGGGATGTGCCGTCTCGAGTTCCTCGAGCTCACGAAACAGCCGGTCGTACTCGGCATCGGGGATCGTCGGAGCGTCGAGGACATAGTAGGCATGGTTGTGGCGCTCGAGTTCGGCGCGCAGCGCCGCTGCACGCTCCACGAGTTCAGCACGAAGAATCATCACGCAGAGAACAGTCTCGTCGCCAGTTCCCCGCCCGCCGGAATCCGGTGAGTCGCCATCTGTGCCTGGTATTGCTGGATCTGGCTTCGGATCATCGCCGCGGCCTGGGGGCCGAACGGAACACGGTTGTCATCCACCACGCTCCCGTGCAGCACCTCGGCCAACTGGTTTGCGTGGCGCATCATGCGGTCGAACGTTCCGACGCCATCCGCGACCAGCGGAACGTCGATCAGAAGCGTGATGCCGCCGGTGTGGATGTTGCGCATCTCGCCGGCTGAAAACAGGCCCGCTTCGAGATTGCTGAGCGAGAACAGCGTCCGGCCATCCTCGTCGCGTGCATGAAAAGCACCGTCATCGGCCAGGGTCATCCCGCCCGACTCGGCCAGCGCCCGGATCTTGGTGCCGGCAAAGGGTTCGCCATTGCTGACGATGTTGACGCCCACCTGCACATCCACACTCGCACAGAAGGCGTCCATTTCCGCTGCGCTGGCAAGCGCCGCGGCACGCGCCGGAATATCCGCCGGAACGGCCAGAAACTGGTCCGCAACGCGCTGCACTCCACCGGAGAAAAGCTGGAACTCCTCCTCGCCGATCGCGCCACGCCTGTCGACCATCTGCATTGCCACGCAGAACCAGTGGTAGGCTCCGGCGCTGTGAGGCGTGAGCGCCCGCCAGACGTTCTCGCGATCGTCGAAGGCGAACCAGCAGATCGGCTTGTTCAGGTTCTGCATCTGTTCGCGCTGGGCGCTCCACAGGCGCGGCACATCGAGCGGCTCGATCGACTCGATCCTGATGACACAGTCGAGCCGCGGGTCTACCGCATCCGGAACGCCGGGAGTCGTCTGTCGCCCGGAGGGCTGCATGGTCGGCCCGGATCTCCGGCGCGGTGCGGAGACCACTTCATCGTCCCCGCTCCCGCCTGTCACGCGTGGTTCGAGCCGTCTGTCATCGCTGGCCTTGCGCTCCTGTGGTTCGAGCAAAACATCGCGATGGTCAGACCGGAACGCCTTCTCCGCATGCTGCCGGTGCTTCCGCTCCTGCCACTTGTTATAGGCAATGATTCCGACAACAGCGGCTATGCCCAGCGCAACCAGTCCGATCTGCAGTTCGCTATCCATCGTTCATCCTGTCCTCAAAACGCTCCCGGTATGCGCGGATTCCGCAATCCGCAATAACACTCGCTCGCCGTCGGGCCTCCAAGGCTCAGGCCACCGCCGGCTCGGCCATTCGCAAGGCCGCTTCGATATCCACTTCCACCACTCTGGACACGCCTTGTTCCTGCATTGTGACACCGACCAGTTGCTGTGCGATTTCCATCGTCACCTTGCTGTGGCTGATGAAGATGAACTGGGTCTGCACGGCCATGCGCCTGAGCAGCTGACAGTAGCGTTCCGTGTTCGCATCGTCCAGCGGAGCATCGACCTCGTCAAGCATGCAGAAAGGTGCCGGATTGAGCTGGAACATCGAGAACACCAGTGCAATCGCGGTCAGCGCCTTCTCACCACCCGACAGCAGGTGAATCGACGTGTTCTTCTTCCCGGGCGGCTGGGCGACGATCTGAATGCCGGCATCGAGAATCTCCTCGCCGGTGAGCACCAACCGCGCCTGGCCGCCACCGAAAAGCTGGGGAAAGAGTGTACCGAAGTGCCGCGTCACCGTATTGTAGGTGTCCTGCAGTTGCTCACGCGTTTCGCGGTCGATGCGGCGAATGGCGTCCTCCAGCGTGGTGATGGCACGGACCAGATCTTCGTTCTGCGCATCCAGGTAGTCCTTGCGTGCAGAAGCGCTGCGCAACTCGTCGAGGGCGGCCAGATTGACTTGGCCAAGTTCGGCAATCTCGCGTGCCAGTCGACTGACGTCACGCTGCAGCGAACTCTCGCGCAAGTCAGCGGCAAGCAACGGCAGCAACGCGGACTCGTCCGCAGCCGCTTCCGAAAGACGCTCCGCAAACTGGGCAGCTGCCAGTTCCGCGGCCTGAACCGCAAGTCGCAACTCACCGACGCGACCCCGCACGGGTGCTGCGTCCTGCTCGGTGCGCAGGCGCAGTTCCTCGGTCTGCCGAAGGCGCGCGGCGGCCTGCTCCTGTTCGTCACGGCATACCGCCAGAGCCGCCTCCCTGTGCCCTCTAAGGGAGAGTGCCTCCTGCAACGCCGCGGCGCTGCGGGTGCCGTCCGTTGCGTCCAGTTCGCCCTCGCGTGCCACAATTTCGGTGCTGATGCGGGCCATCTGCCCGCACGCGAGTTCGAGGTTGCGTCGGATGTCGTCGAGCTTGCCGGCGCACTCGCGTTCGGAAAAGCGTGCCTCCTGCAATTCGCGTGCGCCTGCCTGCTCGAGTGTCCGGTTTTCACTGAGCACCGCGTCGCGATCGGCCAGCACCGCGACGGCTGCCGCGAGACTCTCCCGCTGCACGTTGGCGAGGTCGGCACAACGGGCATGCTCCATCTCGGCGCGCGCAATATGCTTCCGTTCGGTCGATTCGAGATGAACCAGGTCGGCCAGATCCCGGGCAATCTGCTCGCGTCGTTCGAGATGGCGCTGCCTCGCCTGCGAGAGCTTCAATAGTTCGACCTGCGCGTCATGCAGGCGTTGCTGCAGGTCCTGGATCTCGCGCCGCCCAATGCCGATGCTGTCCTGAAGACGGGCCGCGAGTGCCTCGGCGGCAACCAGGCCCTCGTGAGCGACCTGCACTTCGGATTCGATCAGCCCCAGGAGGTCGGCCAGGGAGTCGATTTCGCGCTGCCGCTCGATGACTCCGTGAGTCCGGTCGTCGGGGGCGAAATGGCACAGGCTGCTCCCCGTCAGAATCGTGCCTTGCGGACTGACAAGACTGACGCCCACGGCAATCTCGCCACGCCGCTCGAGCCATGGGTCGAGCGCATCCACTCCCAGGCACCCGTGCAGCCATTCGCCCAACAGCGGCGCCAGGGACGAATCGCGGACGGTGACCCGCTCCAGCAACGGAGATAGACCGTCCCGACCGCCATCGCCTGCCGGAAAGGCCGGTCCTGGCGGGTCCGTGAACGCCAGTACGAGCGAATCCGGCGGGTTATCCTCCATCACTGCCCTTGCCGCCCGCGAGACTTCGCCGGTCAATGCCGCAAGACGCTCGCGCATGACCGCCTCGATAGCGGCTTCCCAACCCGGCTCGACCCGAATCCCCTGCCACACCGCCGACAAGCCGTCCACGCCATGGCGTTTGAGCCAGTCACCGAGCTTGCCCTGTGACTGAACCCGTGCCTGCAGTTGATACAGTGCCTCACGCCTCGCGCGCAGTTCGGTAAGACGCCGATGCAGTTGTCGCTCGTGATCGAGTGCCTCCTTGAGGGCGGTCTGCGCACCGGGAAGCCGTGCTTGAGTCTCCGCCAGCGCTGCCTGTCGCTGCGCACGTTGGGTCTCCAGTGCCTCCGCCGTGGACTGAAGCATGGCGATCGCATCTTCGCCCGGATCGCCGATCACGCCCGGGTCGTTCTCCAGGCGCTGCCTGCGCTGACTCAGGGCCTCCAGCGCCCGCGCGGCACTGATCCGGTTCGCCTCCTCGACGCGCAACTGCTGCTCCGTCTGGCCCAGTTCATGCCGCGCCGCCTGCACCATGGCATCTGCGCGCTGGCGTGCCGCTTCGATCCGGGACAACTGCCCGATCACTTCGGCATGACGCACCGTGGCGTGCTCGACCCGCGCTCCGGCGTTCTGGTGCAGGCCGGTCCAACGCTCAAGGTCCGTGGCGAGGGCGTCGTGCCGGGACTGCCAGTGGGCCTGTTCCGCTGCGAGCTCCCCAAGACGGGCTTCGAGACGCCGGCGAGCCTCGTCCAGGTGCCTGAGTTCCCCCTCGATGCGACTCACTTCGGCCGATGCGGCGAAAAGGGCGGTCTGGGCACCGTGGGTGGATTCCGACGCACCGAAATGCGCTTCTCGCGCGGCTTCGACCGCAGCTTCAAGTTCCTGCAGCCGGGTACTGTCGACCTCCATCCGTGCCGCCAGCCGGTCAAGTTCGTCCAGTTGCCGATCCCGCTCCTGCTCGGCTTCCCTGCGCCTGAGCAACCACAAGAGTTGCTGGCATTCCTTGTGGGCGAAGGTGAGATCGCGAAAACGCGTCGCAGCCTCGGCCTGTGTCCGAAGATGCTCGACGCGCTCGCCCAGTTCATTGCGGATGTCGTCCAGTCGGGCGAGATTGTCGCGCGCGTCCGCCAGTCGGCTTTCCGTCTCCTTGCGCCGCTCCCTGTACTTTGTTACGCCTGCGGCCTCTTCCAGGAATCCCCGGATCTCCTCCGGCCGTGCCTCGATGATCCTTGAGATCATGCCCTGCTCGATGATCGCGTAGGCGCGCGGCCCGAGGCCCGTCCCGAGAAACAGGTCGATCACGTCCTTGCGCCTGACATGCACGTTGTTAATGAAGTAGCTCGACTCGCCGCTGCGATCGAGCACACGCTTGACCGAGACCTCCGAATAGTGCGACCACTGCCCCGAAGCCCGGCCCTCACTGTTGTCGAAGACAAGTTCGACACTCGCTCTCGATACCGCCTGGCGCGTGGTCGAGCCATTGAAGATCACGTCCTGCATTGATTCGCCGCGCAGCGCACTGGCACGCGACTCACCCAGCACCCAGCGCACCGCGTCAATGATGTTCGACTTGCCGCATCCATTGGGGCCCACGACGCCGACCAGATTGCCCGGTGTAAGCACGGTGGTCGGATCGACGAAGGTCTTGAAACCGGCGAGTTTGAGCTTGGACAGACGCACGTCGGAAAGGTCTGACTGGAAGGTTGAACGGGCGCGTCATGATAACATTTGCCGTTGCTGCCATTCAGCCTCCGAAACCTTTTGTTATGCAGATCTGATCCCGCGTGAATCCGCATCTCGACCGACTCCATCCCTACCCGTTCGAAAAGCTCCGGACCCTGTTCGACGGCATTCCGCCGCATCCGACCCTGCGCCCGATCAGGCTTTCGATCGGCGAGCCCCGGCACGCCACGCCGCAGTTCATCATTCAGGCGGCGACGGGAAGTCTCGCCGGTCTGGCCAACTACCCGACGACACAGGGTGGCACCGCACTGCGCGAGGCAATCGCCGCGTGGCTGATGCGTCGTTACGGGCTGGCGTCGGTCGATGCGTCGTGCGAGGTCCTGCCGGTCAACGGCTCCCGTGAAGCGCTGTTCGCATTCGCGCAGTGCGTCTTGGACGGTAGCCGGCCCGGCGCAAGGGTGCTGTGCCCCAATCCCTTCTATCAGATCTACGAGGGTGCCACGCTGCTGGCCGGGGCCGAACCGGTATTCATCAACAATGTTCCGGAAAACCGCTTCGCGTCGGATTTCGACGCGGTTTCCGAATCGGTCTGGCGCGACGTCCAGCTCGTATTCGTCTGTTCGCCCGGAAATCCGACCGGACGCGTGCTTTCGCTGGATGAATGGGCTCGCCTGTTTGCGCTGTCCGACCGCTACGGCTTCGTCATTGCCGCCGACGAGTGCTACTCGGAGATCTACTTCGACGACGGCACCAGGCCGATTGGCGCCCTGCAGGCAGCCGCCATGCTCGGACGCGACGGCTTCCGCAACGTCGTGGTGTTTTCGAGTCTGTCGAAACGTTCGAACGTGCCGGGTATGCGTTCCGGATTCGTCGCGGGCGACGCGCGGATTCTGAAGGCGTTTCTGCACTACCGTACCTATCACGGCTGTGCAATGAGTCCGGTCGTCCAGGCGGCATCGGTCGTGGCCTGGAACGACGAGGTGCACGTGGCCGAGAACCGCAGGCTCTACCGCGACAAGTTCGCCCGGATCACGCCGATTCTGGCGCAGCACCTCGGAGTCGAGCGCCCGGACGCAGGCTTCTATCTGTGGGCCCGGACGCCGATTCCGGATACCGAGTTCGCTCGCCGCCTCCAGGGCGAATATAATGTGACGGTTCTGCCGGGCAGCTTTCTTGCCCGCGAATCGAACGGCCGCAATCCCGGCGCGCATTTTGTCCGCATCGCGCTGGTGGCCGAGCCCGACGAATGTCTGGAAGCGGCTGAACGCATTGCAGCCTTCTGCCGCAGTCTCTGACTCCAGACCCCATCCACACGCATGACGGAATCCCCAACAATGCATGAACTGCAGAAAATCATCGACGACGCATTCGAGAACCGCGGCAACCTGTCCCCCGCGTCGGCCCCCGCGATCGTCCGCGATGCCGTCGCCAGCGTGATCGACGGCCTCGATGCCGGCAGTCTTCGCGTCGCCGAGAAGCGTGAAGGCGTGTGGGCGGTAAACCAGTGGATCAAGAAGGCGGTGCTCATCTCCTTCAAACTGTCCGAAAATCAGGTCATGCCGGGCGCCGCGAGCCAGTACTACGACAAGGTGCCGACCAAGTTCGGCGACTACACGCCCGAGCAGTTCCGCAGCGGCGGCTTTCGCGTGGTCCCGCCTGCCGTAGCGCGCAAGGGTTCCTACATCGGACGCAACGTGGTGCTTATGCCCTCCTACGTGAACATCGGCGCCTATGTCGACGAAGGCACCATGGTCGACACCTGGGCGACGGTCGGTTCGTGCGCGCAGATCGGCAAGAATGTCCACCTGTCCGGCGGCGTAGGCATCGGCGGAGTACTGGAACCGGTACAGGCAGGCCCGGTGATCATCGAGGACAACGTCTTCGTCGGCGCCCGCTCGGAAGTGGTGGAAGGCGTCATCGTCGAAGAGAATGCGGTCCTGTCGATGGGCGTGTACATCGGCATGAGCACCAAGATCTACGATCGCGAGAGCGGCGAGATCTCTTACGGCCGCATACCGGCCGGATCTGTGGTGGTTCCCGGCAGCCTGCCCTCTGGCGATGGCAGCTACAGCCTGTATTGCGCCGTGATCGTCAAGCGCGTCGATGCCCAGACGCGGGCAAAAACCGGCATCAACGAACTTCTTCGGGGTGCCTGAAGGCTCGCCCTCGTCTATCATCTTGACATGACACCGGGCAAGGATACGCCCGACGCTTGCCAACCCTGATCCGGAGGTCCGTAAAGATGATGTTCGACAAGCTGTTCCAGTTGATGGCCGAGAAGCAGGCCTCGGACATCTACATCACCGCAGGTGCCCCGATCCACATCAAGATCCAGGGCCACACGATGCCGATCAACCAGCAGATCATGGATCCGGCCATGATCCGGCGGATGATCTACGAGATGATCGGACCCGAGCAGGCAGAAGCATTCGAGCGCGACAAGGAACTCAACATCTCGCGCGGCGTCAAGGACACCGGCAACTTCCGCATAAACGCCTTCTGGCAGCGCAACAGCATCAGCGTCGTGATGCGTTTCATCCAGAGCGACATTCCGACCCTGAGCTCGCTCGGACTGCCGCCCATCCTGTCCGAAGTCGTCATGGAAAAGCGCGGTCTGGTCCTGGTCGTCGGCTCGACCGGTTCGGGCAAGTCGACGTCGCTGGCTTCAATGATCGATCACCGCAACCGCAACCGCACGGGGCATATCCTGACGGTCGAGGATCCGATCGAGTACCTGTTCCGCCATCGCAAGTCGGTGGTCAACCAGCGCGAGGTCGGCATCGACACCAAGAGCTGGCAGGAGGCGCTGCGCAATGCGATGCGCCAGGCTCCGGACTGTATCCTGATCGGCGAGATTCGCGACCGCGACACCATGCAGGCGGCACTCGCCTATGCGCAGACTGGCCACCTGTGCCTCGCGACCTTGCACGCGAACAATGCCTACCACGCCTTGAACCGGATCGTGAACTTCTTCCCGCTGGAGAACCGTTCGCTGCTCTACCTCGATCTGGCCGTCGCACTGCGCGCGATCCTGTCGCAACGCCTCGTGCGCAAGCCCGACGGCAAGAGGATTCCGTCGGTCGAGATTCTGCTCAACACGCGCCATATCGCCGAGCTCATCGAGCGCGGCGAACTGAACGAGATCAAGGAGGCCATGGAACAAAGCCTCGCCCCCGGATCGCAGACCTTCGAGCAGGACCTGTTTCGCCTCTTTCACGAGAAGGTCATCTCGCTCGACGAGGCGCTCTCCAATGCCGACTCCCCCACCAACCTGTCCTGGCTCATCAACAATGCGCAGTTCAGCGAGGGCGACGACGACACACCTAGGGCAAAGCCCGGTGCGATCGATTTCGAGACCACCGAGCCCGACGGCGCCTCCTTTCGAGAGTTCTCGCTGAACGTCGATGACGGTCCCGCCCGCTGAGCGCCGTCTTGCGCGCCAAGTCGCCCCGCCGGCAAAGGGCCGGAGATGAATGCGTGAATCCCGCCAATCGGTGCAGTGCGACATGACTCGACCCCCGTTCGACTGCACCCTGGATCTGGCGTCCCGCCTGATTTCCCGTGCATCAGTCACTCCGGAGGACGCGGGATGTCTCGATCTGATCGAAGAACGGATTCGCCCCTTGGGATTCGCGTGCGAACGGATCGAATCCGGAGGCGTGCGCAACCTCTGGGCTCGCCGCGGTACCGCGGGTCCGGTTCTGTGCTTTGCCGGCCACACCGATGTCGTCCCGCCGGGTCCGCTCGATCGGTGGGCTTCACCGCCGTTCGAACCGACCATCCGCGAAGGCAGGCTTTATGGCCGCGGTGCGGCAGACATGAAGACATCACTGGCGGCCTTCGTCACCGCGATCGAACGCTTTCTGTCCACGGAGGCGCAACATTGCGGCTCGATCGCACTGCTGCTCACCTCCGACGAGGAAGGCGTCGCGACCCATGGAACGGTGAAGGTCGTCGAAGCCCTTGCGATGCGTGGCGAGCGGCTGGATTACTGCGTGGTCGGAGAGCCGACTTCGGTTACTACGCTCGGGGACACGATCAAGAACGGACGACGCGGATCCCTTTCCGGAACGCTGCGGGTTCGCGGTCAGCAGGGTCATGTGGCATATCCGCAACTGACACGCAATCCGATTCACGAGCTGGCACCGGCGCTCGCCGAGCTCACCGCGATGCGCTGGGACGAGGGCAACGAGCATTTTCCGCCCACGACCTGGCAGGTTTCCAACATCCATGCCGGGACCGGTGCGAACAATGTCATTCCGGGCGAGTGCGAGATGCTGTTCAACTTCCGCTTCGCCTCGGTGAGCAGCGTCGAGTCGCTGCGGCAGCGCACCCACGAGATACTCGACCGACACGGACTGGACTACACGCTCGACTGGCAGCTCTCGGGCAAGCCTTACCTCACCGCCCGCGGACGACTGGTCGAGACGCTCTCGGGCGCGATCCGGGACACCGTCGGCATTGAGACGGAACTGTCGACAGGTGGCGGCACGTCCGATGGCCGGTTCATTGCCGACATCTGCATGGAAGTGGTCGAGTTCGGGCCGGTCAACGCCACCATCCACAAGCTCAATGAATGCGTCGAACTCAGCGCCATCGAGCCGCTTTCCGCAATCTACGAGAAAACTCTGCGCGCCCTGCTTACACCGGGAAAAGGATGAAATGAACGATATGCCGGACCATGCGGAACATGAACACGAGACCGGTCCCCTGGGCGAACTCGTCACGTTGCGCGACTGGTTGCGCTATGCGGTAAGCCGCTTCAGACGGGAGGGATTGTTCTTCGGCCACGGCAGCACAGACGCGTACGACGAGGCGGCATGGCTGTTGCTGCACACGCTCTGCCTGCCGCTGGACAGACTGGAGCCTTTCCTGGATGCATGCATCACGTCGGAGGAACGCCAGTCCCTGTTGCAGGTGATCGAGCGCCGGGTGACGGAACGCATGCCCGCCGCGTATATCACCAATGAAGCCTGGCTCGGCGATTTTCGCTTCTACGTCGACCAGCGTGTGATCGTCCCGCGTTCCTACTTCGCAGAGCTTCTCGGCGAAGGTTTCTCGCCCTGGATCGAAGACGAGCGCTCCGTCGCCGACGTGCTGGATCTATGCACCGGCTCAGGCTGCCTGGCGATCCTGATGGCACACGTATTCCCGAACGCCCATGTGGTGGCCGCAGACCTCTCCGAGGACGCACTCGACGTCGCCCGGCGCAATATTGCCGACTATCAGCTCGGCGAGCGTGTCGAGGCGGTCAGGAGCGACGTGTTCAGCGGACTGCAGGGCCGCGGCTTCGATCTGATCGTGTGCAACCCCCCCTACGTCACCGCAGCATCCATGCAGGACTTGCCGCCCGAATACCGGCACGAGCCCGACGTGGCACTTGCGGCAGGTGCGGACGGCCTGGACGTGGTACGTCGCGTAATCGCGGAGGCGGCACCCCACCTGCGCCCCGGGGGTGTACTAGCGGTCGAAGTGGGTCATAATCGGCACATCGTGGAACAGGCCTTCCCCGACTTGCCGCTGGTATGGCTATCGGCGAGCGGAGGGGATGACAAGGTCTTTCTGCTGCATGCCGAGGATCTGCCGGCTGCAACGGGGTGACCCGCGGGAGATGACGGTCATGACCAGCGAACCACCCATTCTTCTCGTCGAAGACAATCCGGACGACGAATCGCTCGCCTTGCGCGCGTTCAGCAAGTACGGGGTAAGCAACCCGATCGTAGTCGCCCGTGACGGCGTCGAGGCGCTGGACTACCTGTTCGGAACCGGATCCTACCAGGGAAGGGATCTGTCCCTGATGCCGGCGGTCATCCTCCTCGATCTGAAACTGCCCCGCATCGACGGTCTGGAGGTACTTCGCCGCATACGTGCGGCCGAGCAGACCGCTCTGCGCCCGGTTGTCGTCCTTACCACCTCCGGCGAGCCGCGCGACATCGAACAGGCTTATCAGCTCGGCGCCAACAGCTACATCCGCAAGCCGATCAATTACGAGGATTTCGTGAAGGCAGTCGATGCCATCGTGACCTACTGGCTGTCACTGAACGAACCCGCCAACGGGCACTAGTGTAGTGTTGCACGCAGTGTGGCACTTAAGTTGGCACAACGAAGCTCCCTCCCCTTCAAGGGGGCGTAGCAGGGGTTTCGGCGAGCCCTGCTCGCCGCCTGCGGAGCGGCGGAGCGAAGCGGAGACTACCGGGCTAGGGTGGGGATGGGTGGACTCCGAAGCGCCCGCAAGAAACCCATCCCCATCCTGGCCTTCCCCTTGATGGGGAAGGAACCTGCTAACCACGTTCCGTTGCAATCCAGCCACCTCAAGATTGTCGTGCCGGGCAATGTCTCATCAAGAACGCAACACTACACTAGCCCCCACCCGTGCAGGTCAATAGACCTGGTCCCGGAGCAGCGTCTCGATTGGCGCAGCAAGATCCTCGGGAGCCGTCATCGGCGCGAATCGCTCCACCATCCGTCCATCGCGACTCACCAGAAACTTGGTGAAGTTCCACTTGATCGCCTCGGTACCGAGCACGCCCGGTGCAGCGCCGACGAGATGGCGAAACAGCGGATGGGCGTGCTCGCCGTTCACATCGACCTTTTCCGCAATCGGAAAACTGACGGCGTAATTCGTGTCGCAGAATGCCGCGATCTCGTCGGCAGTGCCAGGCTCCTGACCACCGAACTGGTTGCACGGAAAGGCGATGACCGAGAAACCCCGTGCGGCGTAGGTGTCATGCAGTTTCTGAAGGCCCGCATACTGGGGCGTGAATCCACAACGGCTGGCCGTGTTGACGAGCAGCAGCACCTGGCCCGAAAACTGTCGCATCGGCATCGGCGCGCCGTCCAGGGCATGCACGTCGAAGTCGTATATCGTCTCTGGCATGGTCGATGCTCCCGAATTTCAGGCCACCTCGTCGATCCACGCCTGCTGGATGGCTTCGAGGATACGCTCGCCACAATGCTTCGGATCGTCATCGAACTCCGGCAGTGCCACGACCCAGTTCATCAGATCCACGAAGTTGACCCGCGTCGGATCCGCGTCGGGGTAGGTATCCGCGAGCTGAACGGCGATTTCCTCGACTTCGGTCCACTTCATCAGTGCTTACCCTCCCGCGCCATATTGATCGTATACCGCGGAATCTCGATCACCAGCGGCGTCTCACCCACCATCGCCTGACAGGACAGGCGCGACAGAGGCTCGAGGCCCCAAGCCTTGTCCAGCAGGTCTTCCTCTTCCTCATCGGCTTCGTCAAGCGTGCCGAAACCCTCGCGCACGATCACATGGCAGGTCGTGCATGCGCAGGACTTCTCGCAGGCGTGCTCGATCTCGATCCCGTTTTGCAGCAGGCTGTCGCAAATCGAGGTGCCGGGGCTTGCCTCGATGACGGCACCGTCGGGGCACAGTTCGACGTGGGGCAACACGATGATCTGGGTCATGCTTCAAGCTCGTTGACTTTGCGTCCGGTCAATGCCGTCCGGATGCTCTTGTCCATGCGTCGCGCCGCGAATTCGTCGGTGGCGCGCGAGAGCGCGTCTATGCCTGCCCTGATCGCGCGGTGATCGGCACCTTGCCTGAGTTCCCGCAGGCCCGCTATCGCCTCTTCGATCCGCTCGCGTTCCGTTTCATCGAGCAGTTCCCCGTCACGCGCCAGCGCATGCTCGGTGGCTTCGACAACCCGCTCCGCTTCGACCCGCTGTTCCTGCAGGGCGCGCGCATTCATGTCTTCGCCCGCGTGAACGACTCCCTGCCTGAGCATATCGGCGATCTCGTCGTCGCTCAATCCGTAGGACGGCTTTACGAGGACGCTGGCCTCGACCCCGGACGACATCTCGCGCGCCGCAACAGAAAGCAGGCCGTCGGCGTCGACCTGGAACGTCACGCGGATGCGCGCTGCACCGGCGACCATCGGTGGAATGCCGCGAAGCTCGAAGCGTGCCAGCGAGCGGCAGTCGGAGACGAGCTCGCGCTCGCCCTGGACCACGTGAAACGCCATTGCCGTCTGGCCATCCTTGAAAGTGGTAAATTCCTGGGCCCTTGCGATGGGCAGGGTCGCGTTGCGCGGTACGACCTTTTCCACCAGCCCGCCCATGGTTTCAAGGCCGAGCGACAGCGGAATCACGTCCAGAAGCAGCCAGTCGTCCTCGTCCTTGCGGTTGCCTGCGAGGATGTTGGCCTGGATCGCCGCCCCGAGTGCGACGACCTTGTCCGGGTCGAGATTGGTCAGTGGCTCCTGTCCGAAAAACTCCGCCACGGCACGCTGGATCTGGAGCATCCGCGTCGCACCGCCGACCATGACTACACCCTTGACCTGTTCCGGAGACAGACCCGCATCACGCAGCACCTTGCGCATCGGCGCCATCGTCTTCCTGACCAGATGTTCTGTGATGCCGGCAAACTCGTCACGCTTGATGACCAGGTCGATTTCCTCGCCCGAGGAAAGCTGTGCCTCGATATGCGCTTCCTCGCACACGGTCAGCAGTTCCTTGGCCTCGCGGGCCTTCATCAGGAGGCGACGCGCATCCTGGCTCGAGGGCGGCGCAATCGCCCCGCTGTCGAGGATCCAGCAGAACAGACGGTGATCGAAATCGTCGCCCCCGAGAGCACTGTCGCCGTTGGTTGCGAGCACTTCGAACACGCCGCGCGACAGCTTGAGAATGGAGAGGTCGAAAGTGCCGCCACCAAGGTCATACACTGCGTAGACCCCTTCGGATGCGTTGTCCAGGCCATAAGCAACCGCCGCAGCCGTCGGCTCGTTGAGCAGGCGCAGCACGTTGAGTCCGGCAAGCTGGGCCGCATCCTTGGTCGCCTGGCGTTGCGCCTCGTCGAAATACGCCGGCACCGTGATCACGACCCCGCTGAGTTCACCACCCAGACTCGCCTGGGCGCGACTCCCCAATGCCTTCAGGATTTCCGCCGACACTTCGACGGGACTCTTCAGCCCCTGAACGGTACGAAGGCGCACCATGCCCTCCGCGTCGAGGAAGTCGTAGGGCATGGACTCGACATGCAATACGTCCTTCAGCCCCCGCCCCATGA
The DNA here is from genome assembly GCA_964404505.1 of uncultured Azoarcus sp. Classification (GTDB taxonomy): domain Bacteria; phylum Pseudomonadota; class Gammaproteobacteria; order Burkholderiales; family Rhodocyclaceae; genus DAOMNN01. Next base: position 26,470 of record CAYOKH010000003.1, on the reverse strand, counting down.
AGCGCTTGACCGACATGATCGTGTTCTTGGGGTCGGTCGCGTGTGCCCGCACAGCCGCATGGCCAATCTCGATTCGACCATCGGCGCAATAGTGCACCACTGACGGCAGCATGGTCCGGCCGTTCTCGTCGGGCAGGCAGACGGCGATCCCGTTTCGAACGGTCGCCACCAGAGAGTTGGTGGTACCGAGGTCTATCCCCGCGGCAAGCCGGTGCTTGTGCGGCTCGGCGGACATTCCCGGTTCTGCAATCTCTAGTAAGGCCATCAGCTCTCAAGCGCCTCGAGGGCGTCGTCAATTTCGTGCTGCAGCTTTTCGATGAACATGAGTCTGCGCACCGTCTCCGCGGCAACCGTCAGGTCGTTCCGCTCGTCAAAATCACACGCCACCTCGAGAAAGAGTTCACGCGCATGCTGGCGCAGGCGAAGATGCAGTTGCTCCAGCCCTCCCACGTCGCCTCCCGCCCTGGCTTCCTCCACGGCCTCGCGCCATTCCATCTGCTCCATCAGGAATTCCGGAGACATCGAGGTGTTCGTATGCAGGGCGGCATCGACACCAGCAAGTTCGAGCAGATAATGTGCCCTGGACAGCGGTTTTTTGAGTGTGGTGAAAGCCTCGTTGACCCGCGTCGCCCATTGCATTACGCGACGCTTGTCGGCATCAGGAAGATGCGCATGACGGTCGGGATGCACTTTGCCGTGCAGTTCGTGGTAGGCGGCCTCCAGCGCAGTCTCATCGAGCCTGAACCGACGCGGCAGCCCGAACAGGCCGAAGAAATCCTGCTGAAGGTCAATACTCATCGTGTCCCGATAAGCGCGTTCAGACGTTGAAGCTCTCGCCGCAACCGCACTGGTCCTTGACGTTCGGGTTGTTGAACCTGAAACCTTCGTTCAGGCCCTCGCGGACAAAATCGAGCTCCGTACCGTCGAGGTAGGGCAGGCTCTTGGGATCGATCACGACCTTGAGGCCGTGGCTCTCGAAAACGATGTCCTCGTCATGAGCCTCGTCGACGAACTCGAGTTTGTAGGCCATTCCAGAACATCCGCTCGTACGGACCCCCAGTCTGACGCCGACGCCCTTCCCGCGTTTCTGCAGAAAGTTCGCAACGTGTCTGGCAGCATTCTCGCTAAGTGTTACACCCATGATTCAAGTCTCCGTCGATCAGATCTGATGCTTCTTCTTGTAGTCGGCCACGGCCGCCTTGATCGCGTCCTCGGCAAGGATCGAGCAGTGGATCTTGACCGGGGGCAGTGCCAGTTCTTCAGCAATCTGCGTGTTCTTGATCTCGAGCGCCTGGTCCACCGTCTTGCCCTTGACCCACTCGGTCACGAGCGAACTGGACGCAATCGCCGACCCGCAGCCGTAGGTCTTGAACTTTGCGTCCTCGATCACGCCGTCCTGTCCGACCTTGATCTGCAGCTTCATTACGTCCCCGCAGGCCGGTGCGCCGACCATGCCGGTTCCAACACCTTCGTCGTCCTTCATGAATGAACCGACGTTACGGGGATTTTCGTAATGGTCCAGAACCCTTTCGCTGTATGCCATGATGTTTCTCCTTCCGAATCCGGTGATTCGCCCCGACCTGACGACCGGGACCAGTGCTCGACGTGCGGTCAGTGGGCAGCCCACTGCACGCTGTCGAGATCGACCCCTTCCTGCACCATCTCCCACAGGGGCGAGAGTTCGCGCAACTTGCCGATCTTCTGGTGCAGCAGGTCGATGGTGTAATCGATTTCCTCTTGCGTCGTGAAACGCCCGATCGTGAAACGGATCGAACTGTGCGCCAGTTCGTCGTTGCGACCCAGCGCACGCAGTACGTAAGAGGGTTCCAGGCTGGCCGAGGTACAGGCTGAGCCCGAGGACACGGCCACGTCCTTGATTGCCATGATGAGCGATTCGCCCTCGACATAGGCAAAGGAAATATTCAGGTTGTGCGGTACGCGGCTGTCAAGATCGCCATTAACATATACAGACTCCATGTCCTGCATGCCGTTGAGCAGCCTGTCGCGCAAGATGCGGATGCGCTCATTCTCGGCGCCCATCTCCTCGCGGGCGATCCGGAACGCTTCACCCATGCCGACGATCTGGTGGGTCGGCAAGGTGCCCGAGCGCAGACCGCGCTCGTGCCCACCGCCATGCATCTGCGCCTCGAGCCGAACGCGAGGCTTGCGTCGGACATAGAGCGCACCGATGCCCTTCGGACCATAGGCCTTGTGCGCCGAGAACGACATCAGGTCCACCTTGAGCGCGTTCAGGTCGATCGCGACCTTTCCTGCCGCCTGCGCGGCATCGACGTGGAACACGATGCCCTTGTCGCGACAGATCTCGCCTATCTCGGCAATGGGTTGGATCACCCCGATCTCGTTGTTGACCAGCATGATCGACACGACGATCGTGTCCGGCCGGAGGGCCTGCCTGAATGCCTCCAGATCGATCAGGCCGTCTTCCCTGACGTCCAGGTAGGTGGCTTCGAAGCCCTGGCGTTCGAGCTCGCGCATCGTATCGAGCACTGCCTTGTGCTCGGTCTTGACGGTGATCAGATGCCTGCCCTTGCCCTTGTAGAACTGCGCCGCACCCTTGATGGCCAGATTGTTCGACTCGGTCGCACCCGACGTCCAGATGATCTCCTTCGCGTCGGCCCCGACCAGCGCGGCGACGTGTTCGCGGGCATCTTCGACTGCCTTCTCGGCCTCCCACCCATAGGCGTGGGAGCGACTCGCGGGGTTGCCGAAGTGCTCGGTCAGCCAGGGAATCATCTTCTCCGCCACGCGCGGATCCACCGGCGTGGTGGCGGAATAGTCGAGATAGATCGGGAACTTCAGCATTGCATCTCTCCGTTGACCTCTATACGTTACGTTCCAGTCAGACCGCCATCGCGGTCAGGTTCTTCAATTCCTTCAGAACCCGCGCGAACGTGGCGATGAAGGAGGTTACATCATTCGCGGTCGTGGTTCGCCCGACACTGATCCTGACCGCGTTGCGTGCAAGCTCGGGGGCGACACCCATCGCAAGCAGGGTGTGTGACGGCTCCGGATTCGCACTGGAGCAAGCGGACCCGCTCGCACAGGCAAAGCCTGCGCGATCGAGCTTTGCCACCAGGGTCTCGCCGTCGACGCCGTCGACCGCGAAGAAACTCGTGTTCGGCAGCCGCGAAGCCCGATCCGAGAAAACCCCCGCGCCGCATTCCGCGAGGAACTTCTCGACCTGAACCTGCAAGGCGCGAAGGCGTGTCGCCTCGTCCTCCAGCCTTGCCACCGCCAGTTCGCATGCGACCCCGAAGCCGACAATCGCAGCAACGTTCTCCGTGCCGGAGCGCACACCGCGCTCCTGTCCGCCGCCCGCGATCAGCGGAGCGAGCTCGACTCGCTTGTCCACCACCAGCGCGCCAGCGCCGATCGGGCCACCAAGCTTGTGCGCCGAAAGCGTCATTGCATGCACGCCGAGCTTGCGGAAATTCACGTGGATCTTGCCCAGGGCCTGCACCGCATCGGTATGAAACCACGCACCGGCAGCCCTTGCGTCCGTTGCCATGGCCGACACATTCTGCAGCACCCCCGTTTCATTGTTGGCGAACATCACCGAAACAAGGTTCGGGCGCCGTTCCAGTGTCGCGCACCAGTCGAGCTCGTCGATCCGCCCCGCTCCGTCGACCGCGATCTCGCGCATGGTCCAGCCGGTGCGTCCGAGCTGCCTGGCCGGTTCGCGAACACAGGGATGCTCGATCGCGCTCAGCGCAACCAGCCCCGGCTTCATGCACGCGGCCGCCCCCTTGAGGAACAGGTTGTTGGCCTCCGACCCACCGCTGGTAAACACCACTTCGGTGGGATGTGCTCCAGCCGCCGCCGCCACTTGCGCACGCGCTTCGTCGACCGCCGCACGCGCCTGCCGACCGTATTCGTGCCGACTGGATGCGTTGCCGAAGTGTCCATCGAGCCAGGGCAGCATGGCCTCGCGCACCGCAGGATCGAGCGGCGTCGTGGCGTTCCAGTCCAGATACACGGGGGCGAACATTGTCCGTATTCCCGAAGTTCAGGCCACCGCGGCTTCGCGCAGGGAAATCGTCGCGCGACGACGCACATCCTTGATCACGCTCGTGTCGGCCTCGGGTTTGACGCGTTGATTGACAAGTGCGCCCAGTGTCACCGAGTCGAGGTATTCGTACATGCGCTTGTTCAGGTTGGCCCACAGGTCGTGCGTCATGCAGCGGTGCTCGTCATGGCAGTTCTGCTTGCCGCCGCACTGCGTGGCGTCAAGCGGCTCATCGACCGCGATGATGATGTCGGCCACGGTTATGCGTTCCATGTCCCGTGCCAGACGGTAGCCCCCGCCCGGTCCGCGGACACTGCTCACCAGCTTGTACCTTCTCAGCTTTCCAAAAAGCTGCTCCAGGTACGACAGCGAAATCTTCTGGCGATCTGCAATACCTGCGAGCGTCACCGGTCCGTCGGCGTCGCGCGCCGCGAGGTCGATCATTGCCGTAACGGCGAATCGTCCCTTGGTAGTCAGTCTCATGATGCCTTCCTTACGCTGCGGAAAAGTTCGCCCAAGTGAATACCTGAACAATTCACTCAACTATACGGTTCCCGACAATCACGGTCAACCACTCCAATAGGGTGTGAGTCGCCGCGAGCCGGGATCCGCACGTCCTATGGCAGCAGGCCTTCTCCGCTCCCGTCCGCCCCGCAGAACGGTCGGGAGTGCCCATGACATCGACTCAATCGACCATTTTGGATAGTCGCTGGGCATCGAATTCATCGGATCTTTCAATCGTCTCGTCGAGATGTACGCCAGCCTTCTCGAGGCGCTCGACAAGCACCTGGATCCGTCGATCGGTCTCCACTGCATGATCGAGCAGGCCATGTAAGGCCTTGGCAAGCGGATCGTCCATGTGCTTGGTGACACCGTAGGCCGAGAATCCCATCTCCTCCGCCTTTTTCTCCCGCGCCTCGTCCTGTTCGCCGCTGCGCTCGGGTTCGAGGATTCGCGCCGGATTGCCGACCGCGGTGGCACCGGCCGGAACCGGCTTGACCACGACGGCGTTGGAGCCGATGCGCGCACCGTCGCCGATGGTGAAACCTCCCAGAACCTTGGCTCCGGCACCGACGACCACGGCGCTGCCCAAGGTCGGATGCCGCTTCTCGCCCCGATAGAGTGACGTTCCACCGAGGGTCACGCCCTGGTAGATGGTGCAGTCGTCACCGACCTCGGCGGTCTCCCCGATCACTACGCCCATACCATGGTCGATGAACACCCTGCGTCCTATCGTTGCCCCCGGATGGATCTCGATACCGGTCACGAAGCGGCTGAGGTTGCTGACGAATCGCCCGATCCAGACGAAGCCGCGCTTCCATGCGCCATGAGCGAGGCGGTGAAATGCCAGCGCATGCACACCCGGATAACAAGTCAGCACTTCCCATGTCGAACGCGCAGCGGGATCGCGCTCGCGAACGCTGGACAGGTCTTCACGCAAACGGCTGAACATCGCTTGAACCTCCCGTGTCAGGTACTGTGCACACTATAGTTGACTATTTTAATCAGGTTTTCGCTCGAGTGCACCGAGAATGCCGCGAAGAATGTTTATTTCCTCGCGCTCGAGGCGAATGCGGCCGAACAGTCGCCGCACGCGCGGCACCAACCGCTTCGGGTTGTCCGGGTCGTAGAAGCCGCTTTCGGTCATCACCCGCAGCAAATGACGGTGGAATTCCTCGATCTCGTCGAATGATGCCAGTTTGCCGACAAACCCGGGCGGCGCAGCCGGCTCGATCGCGGCCATCCTGAGCTCGTAACAAAGCAACTGCACCGCAGCACCGAGATTCAGGGAGGGAAACTGCGGATGGGCCGGAATCGTTACCGGCATGGAGCACAGCGCCACTTCCTCGTTCGTCAATCCGCTCGTCTCCGTGCCGAACACCAGTGCGACGTCACCCTGTGCGGTGCAGGAAAGGATCTCCGGCGCCGCCTCGCGCGCGTATCGCGCAGGCACCGACCATTCGCGCCGTCGCCCGGTCACCGCGGCCGACAGCACTGTTCCCTGCAGCGCCTCATGAAGCGTCCCGACGACGCAGGCATGCTCGAGAATGTCGCCGGCTCCCGAGGCGCGGGCATCCGCTACGGGATCCGGGAAGTGTGAAGGTTCGACCAGACAGAGGCGCGTGAAACCCATGGTCTTCATCGCACGCGCGGCGGCACCGATGTTTCCCGGGTGGGATGTGCAACTCAGCACGATCCGGACACGGTCGAGCGCGATGACGCCGTTCATCGCCGCTGCGCACACGGAAGGCGACGGCCGGTCAAGTCGAGCGCCATCGCAAGCGTGACTGCTTTCGTGCACCCGATCAGGCCCGCCTGATGGCGACACGCGACCCGCGTACGGATTGCGTCACGGTGCCAGTTCAACTGCGGGATCTGGGTTAAAATCATCTGTTTTTCGAATTCACTTCCGCGGAGTCGCAGTCAGACGGCGCTCCGACATCGAGACAAGATCCATGCACCCCACATTGAACATCGCCGTGAAGGCCGCTCGCCGCGCAGCCAGCCTCATCAGCAGGGCCTCGCTGCAACTCGATCTCGTGACGGTCCAATCCAAGTCGCCGAACGACTTCGTGACCGAGATCGATCGCGCCGCCGAGGCAGCGATCATCGACGTCCTGCGCGAGACCTACCCGCAGCACAGCATTCTAGCAGAGGAGTCCGGCGAGTCCGGCCAGAGCGAGTACCAGTGGATCATCGATCCGCTCGACGGAACGACCAATTTCATTCACGGCTTTCCGCAGTACGCGATTTCGATTGCATTGGCGAAGAATGGCGTCCTGGAACAGGCGGTCGTTTTCGACCCGACGCGCAATGAACTCTTCACCGCGACCAGGGGAAGCGGGGCCTTCCTCAACGACCGGCGCATCCGCGTGAGCAGGCGCACGCGACTGAACGAGTCGCTCATCGGTACCGGCTTCCCCTTTCGCGAATTCGACCACATCGAACCCTATCTTGCGATATTTCGCGAGCTCACGCAGAAGACCGCGGGCATCCGCCGCCCTGGCGCCGCGGCGCTGGATCTGGCCTATGTCGCCTGCGGACGTCTCGATGGATTCTGGGAGTTCGGCCTGCGCTCCTGGGATATGGCCGCGGGAACGCTGCTCATACAGGAGGCTGGCGGCCTGGTGTCGGACCTTGCCGGCGAATCTGCATTCCTCGCCTCCGGCAACGTCGTAGCGGGCACGCCCAAGGTCTTCGCGCAACTGCTGCCGGTGATCCAGTCCCACCTACCGACCGACCTTCCGGCCTGACGACCGCCGTGGCGGCGGTCACCTCGAAGTCGCCTGGTTAAGCAGGTAGGCCCGCGTGGTCAGGTACAAGACCACACCGTTGAGCAGATGCCACAGAAAGTGGGTGCCGAGCGCGGACCATCCGCATGCGAGCAAGTCGATCGAGCGAAAGCCCAGTGACACCAGGAACACCCCGGCGGCCAGCCACAGAATCCAGCGCTCGCGCTTGCGCGTCGCACAGTGGTACGCGGAAATCGCCGCGATGAACACCAAGGCCCCGCCATAGGCGAGCGAGCCGTTCAGCCACTCGCGTGGAAGCATGCCGAAACCCACGGTGCATGCCATGAACAAGCCGGTCGTGCCCGCCACCGCGACGCGCCCGAAACCGGCGACGTTACGCGCATAAAGGGCCACGAAGGCGAGCTGGTAGATGAAGATCGGCACCACGTCGGCCCACAGGGTCGTGCGGTTCGCGTAGGTGTGAAACAGGAAGCTGCCGATGCCGATCACCGCCACGTTCGCGATCAGAAACCACGCCGTCACGCGCCCCCGCACACCGGCCCGCCGCATCAACACCACCAGCGCGACTGCCGCAAGGATGAAGGATGCATTGGTCAATGCATTCACCGGTTCCGCCCAGAAGGCGGGTGAGGTGCGTTCGCAGTAGATATCGATCGCGGTGTCGGTCACCGTGGCCAAATGCTTTCCCCGCTTGCCAAGTTCCCGCACGCCGGCGGTCGACCAAGGCCGACAACTGTCGTGACGGTATGGACTCCCCCTTTTTCAAGGGGGAGTCCATCACCTCTTAGTGGGCGTGTGCAGCGTCAGCCGCGATGGCATTGTGCACATTTTCCAGATAATGGACGTACTGGACGTATGCATCAACGAACTCCCGACCTTCGGCAACGCTCTCGTCCGCTTTTGCCTTGGCCTTCAGGGCAGTGGCGAAGCGCTCCCGTGCGTTCTCCTCGAACTTGTGAGCGAACTTGGCGACCAGCGCGTCGATGTCACCGTTTGCCAGCGCCGCGTCAGCGGCCTTCACTGCCGGATCGATATTGCCGGCCGGTTTTATGCCGCTGAACGGCGCACCCTCTGAGGCGCGATGGACTTCCACGAGGGTCGCGAACAACTGGTGGTCGGCGAACTCCTGCGCATCGCCGCCGTGCTTGCGGACGCGGACTGCCTTGTCGAATACCGTCTTGATCTTGCCTTCATCCGCGGCCGGCACCCACTTCAGCAGCGGTGTTACGTCTCCCGCGGACAAGGCGCTTCGCGCCTCGCTGATGACCGGGCCATCGAGGGCGTCGCAGTGCGCCGAGGCGTTGCCTATCAGCGACAGGTTGAGTGCGGTGACTGCGGCGAATGCAACTAGAGTCTTGCGAAGTACGGGTTTCATGAGAGTGCTCCTTGGTTCGAATGTCGTTGGCTTGTTACGGATAGGCGTTTGCGGGAGGGGCTATCCACTGCCCCGTCGCTCACTTCCTGGAGAACAATGGTAGGGAAACCGGCAACGGCAGTCGTTCGCGAAGGGGAACTCGTACGATGCAAGGCAGGCCGCAAAACCCGCGTTTTTTCAAATAGATACGGGTTCGTTCCGGGTCGTGCGAAAAGTCGAACCGCAAACGGGCGCCCAAGGGGGTCCGAAACTAATCGCGCTGCGCCCGATACTGGGTTGGTGTCACCCCGGTCGCCTTCTTGAAGGCGGTATTGAATACCGACTTGGAGTTGAAGCCCGAATCGTACATGACGTCGAGGATGCTGGAAGTATTGGCCACGTCGTCCAAGCGACGCTTCGCCTCCTCCACACGATGAGCACTCACGAATTCGAAAAAGTTCTGGCCGAAGCCCTGCTTGATCGCCCGGGAAAGCTCGCGGGGCAGCACCGCCAGCTGCCTGGCGAGCTGCTCCACGGTGAGGTTCGAGTTGAGATGTGGTTTGGCCTCGTCCATGTGCCCAGCCAGCCGGTCGATGAGGGCGGTGTCGGGACTGGGCGCGGGACTGGTTTCCTGACCTGCTGCCAGGAGTTCCGCCTCCTCGGCGCTGAGTCCCGAGAAAATGATGGGTTGACGCAGGGCATTGAGAAGCAGGTAGTTGATGAACAGGAAGCCGGTGATGGCACCGATCGCGACGACCCAATCGGCGCCCGCACTGCTCTTGAATACGTGGGCGGAAAGGCAATAGACCATGCTGACCGTCCACACGACCGAATAGCCAATCAGCAAGACGCGCAGCCATGCGAGCTGCTTGCTTTCGATGTTGGAGAAGACCTGGCGAATATCCAGACCGAAACGATTGATCGTGCGGATCGTCGCATAGAGGTAACCGAGAAATACCAAGTGTATCGCGACCGCCAGCAGTGGCGAAGTCAGCACGCCCGGGTGATCTCGCTGCATCAGGATCTGAAGCTTCACCTCGGTGGGCTGTAGATAGTACTCGACCAGGAAAATCGCCGAGACCACCCAGAACAGCAAGGTATGAACCATGTGTTCCGGGCGCAGCCTGAAATCGCGGTACATGAGCGATCTGGCATAGAGCAGGAGCGTGCCGGCCTGCAAAAGACCCAGCAAGGTGCCGAGATAGGCGAGATTCGGGTGCTTCAATGCCAGACCGGTTCCATAGAGAAAGATCTCGGTCAGCCAGGCTGCGAAACAGATTACCGTCGCCAGGAGCAGACGATTGCTGACCAGCCCGATATTGGCAGGCAGCAGCAGAAAAACCGCCAGTGCCAGGGACTGGACGATGCTGGTGACGAGCAGGAGATCTGCAATGCTCAGGTACATGCCGCAAACCACCGCGCTTGCGTGCGCATCGACAAGAGGTCTGCGCGCAAATGGGGTGCTTCAGCTGCCGTACACAGTGCGCCGGCCCGTTCCAGGCGCTCGCGTCCGTGCTCGAGTTCGATCCCCGTGTGTTCGCCGGCAAACGCAGTTGCGGCGAATCCCCGTGGAGTGGCGAACAAAGACGATCTCGGCATCCCTGACCCGTTGCTATGAGTGATCGATGCGTAGGATAACCCGTTTGACCTGGCGTCATCCCGGAGACGCGGCGTCATGTCTCGAGGGACGACGGGCTGGCGCATTTGCCCGTGGATCGGGCTCTCGCAGCGGCGGATCCACATCACGTAATGCGCGCAGACTACACGCCGGCGCCCGGCGCAGTCGGTACTGGTAACATGTTGCCCCGGCCGGAGCGGATTGACGGTGCGCGCGTCGAATGTCGTGGCGTGTTCGGCGCGGCTTTTCCGACAGGACCGCGCAGCCGGCACAGGTCTTGAAAGTTGCCCAGGGAAGCCACGTCGAAGGGACGGGCGTGGATGAAGGCATCCGAATGCTTTCGGCCCACGACACGCGGTACCGCATCGGCAGTAATCACAGTGGATCGATCGCTTGATACAGAGAAACGTCATGACTCATGAAACTGCGGTTGATGCAATAGGCAACCACAGTCCAATGATGCAGCAGTACCTCGGGCTGAAAGCGCAATACCCGGACACGCTGCTGTTCTATCGCATGGGCGACTTCTACGAGCTGTTCTTCGAGGATGCCGTGAAGGCCGCGCGCCTGCTCGACATTACGCTGACCACCCGCGGTCAGTCGGCAGGACAGCCGATCAGGATGGCCGGCGTGCCGTTTCATGCGGTCGAGCAGTATCTCGCCCGCCTGGTCAGGCTGGGCGAATCGGTGGTGATCGCCGAGCAGATCGGCGAACCCGGAACCGCGAAGGGTCCGATGGCGCGCGCGGTCAGCCGCATCGTCACACCCGGGACCCTGACCGATGCCGCACTGCTCGACGATCGCAGGGACTCCCTGCTGCTCGCGGCCACCCTCGGCCGGGGCATGCTCGGACTGGCGTGGCTAAATCTGGCCAACGGCGACCTGCGCGTCCTCGAATGTCCGTCCGACCAGCTCCAGAGCCAGTTCGAGCGCGTGCGCCCGGCAGAAGTGCTGGTTCCGGACGGCCTTTCCCTGCCTTTGGTCGAATCGCTGTCGCCGGTGCTGCGCCGCCTCGCGGACTGGCAGTTCGATCAGGCGACCGGTTTGCGCCTCCTCAGCGGCCATTTCGGCACCCGGGATCTTGCCGGTTTCGGTGCGGACAAGCTGGGGGTCTCGATCGCCGCCGCCGGCGCACTATTCGAATACGCCCGCAGCACCCAGCGACAGAGTCTCGAGCACATCACCCGTCTGGTGGTGGAGAGCGAGTCCGAGTTTCTCCGCCTGGATGCCGCCACGCGCCGCAATCTGGAACTGACTGAAACCCTGCGCGGCGAGGCCTCGCCCACGCTCTTCTCCCTTCTCGACCACAGCGTCACCAGCATGGGATCGCGCTGGCTGCGTCATGCCCTGCATCATCCCCTGTGCAATCGCCGCGAAGCGGCACTGCGTCATGAAGCGCTTGGCGAACTGAGCGCCGATGGCGACACGCGCCTGCTCGAAGGACTGCGCGGCGCGCTGAAAGGCGTGGCCGACGTGGACCGGATCACCGCGCGCATCGCGCTGCGCAGTGCCTGGCCGCGCGATCTGGCGGCATTGCGCGACAGCCTTGCGCGATTGCCCGCCATCCATGCGCTCGTTGCGCAACCCGTAAGCACACTGCTGTCCGAGTTGCTGTCAGCCCTGCAAACCCCTCAGCAGGCACTCGAACTGCTCGCCCGCGCGGTGGCACCCGAGCCGGCTGCGGTGGTGCGCGACGGGGGTGTGATCGCTCCCGGCTATGACGAGGAACTGGACGAGTTGCGCGCCATCCAGACAAATTGCGGAGAGTTCCTGATGGCGCTGGAGACGCGCGAGCGGGAACGCACCGGGATAGCCAACCTGAAGGTCGAGTTCAATCGCGTCCACGGTTTCTACATCGAGGTCGGCCGCGCCAGCGCCGAGAAGGTACCCGACGACTACCGTCGCCGGCAGACGCTCAAGAACGCAGAACGCTACATCACGCCGGAACTCAAGACCTTCGAGGACAAGGCGTTGTCGGCGCAGGAGCGGGCCCTGGCGCGCGAGAAAGCGCTGTTCGAGAATCTTCTCGAATCGCTTGCACCGCACATAGCGGAACTGCAACGCATCGCCAGGGCACTGGCCGCACTCGACGGGCTTGCCGCGCTGGCCGAAGCGGCTCAGCGCAATGGCTATGTTCGCCCGCAGTTCGTCGACCAGCCCGTTCTCGAAATCGTGGCCGGACGCCATCCGGTGGTCGAGCGCCAGGTGGAGGACTTCATCCCGAATGACTGCATTTTGGCCCCCACACGTCGCATGCTGCTCATCACCGGTCCGAACATGGGGGGCAAATCGACTTTCATGCGCCAGGTGGCGCTGATCACACTGCTTGCGCATATCGGCAGCTTCGTTCCGGCAGGTTCGGCACGTATCGGTCCGATCGACGCCATCTACACGCGCATTGGCGCATCGGACGATCTCGCCTCGGGCCGCTCGACCTTCATGGTCGAGATGACCGAGGCGTTTTTTAATGATACGGCGACCACCGAGAGCAGCTTGGTGCTGATGGACGAGATCGGGCGCGGCACCTCCACCTTCGACGGGCTGGCGCTCGCATTCGCGATCGCGCGGCACCTGCTGCAGCGAAACCGCTGCCTGACGCTCTTCGCCACGCATTACTTCGAACTCACCCGTCTCAACGCCGACCACCCGGAATGCGCCAACGTGCATCTCGACGCCGTCGAACACCGCCACCGCATCGTCTTTCTTCACGCCCTCGAGGAAGGCCCCGCCAGCCAGAGCTACGGCATCGAAGTCGCTGCGCTCGCGGGTGTGCCGGGATCGGTCATTCGCGATGCGCGACGGCGTCTGCGCACACTGGAGAATCGCGAGATCGGCGCCGGACCCCAGGCGGATCTGTTCGCCGCGCTTACCGACACCGATCCGGAACCGCCATCCCACCCTGCCCTGACCGCACTGGCCGAAATCGATCCTGACAGCCTTTCGCCGCGCGAGGCACTCGAACGGCTCTACGCGCTCAAGCGCCTGGCCCGCTGAAGCATGATGCCGATCGAAATCAGCGAGGAAGGCGGTGTGCGCTTCCTGCACTTCGGGTCGGAGTGGATACAGGGCGCGATGCGGCTGCGTGATCCGAATGCGCTGGAGCTGACCTATACGCGCGAGATGATGGCAGGTCTGCTGTTCAAACCGGACGCCTGGCCGCGCAATGCCTTGCTTATCGGGCTCGGCGCCGCGTCGCTGACCCGCTTTCTCTATCATCACTTCCCGCACACGCGCCTTCACGTGGTCGAGATCGAACCGCGGGTCGTGGCGGCCGCGAAGCAGTTCTTCCGACTCCCTGACGAAGATCGCCGGCTCACGATTCAGATTGGCGACGGCGTCCGGTTCGCGCTGGAATCGGATCGACGCTTCGACTACATCCTGGTGGACGGCTTCGACCGCAACGCGCGTGCCGGTGCACTCGACACGCTGCCGTTCTACCAGGCGGCGCGTACGCGACTTTCGGAGCAGGGTCTCATGGCGGTTAACCTGTTCGGGCGTTCGCGCGGCTTCAAGTCCAGTGTCGAGCACATCATCAGCGCGTTCGAGGATCGCGCGGTCGCGTTTCCCTCCTGTGACAGCGGTAACGTGATCGCGCTCGCCGCGCAGGGTGAGAGCGTGTCGCTGCCGCTTTCCGAAATGCGCGAGAATGCGCGGGCGCTGAAGGCACGCACCGGCCTGGATCTGTTGCCCATGATCGCCCGCCTCGAACAGGCCGGCCGGCTCCCCGGGGGGCGGTTGATACTATGAATGCTCCCCATCGGGTAGATTGCGTCGTGATCGGAGCGGGCGTCGTCGGGCTGGCGTGCGCCCGTGCCCTGGCGGCGGGCGGCCGAGATGTCCTGATTCTCGAAGCGGCGAATCGTTTCGGTAGCGGCGCGTCCAGCCGCAACAGCGAGGTCGTTCACGCAGGACTTTACTATCGACCGGGCTCGCTCAAGGCAACCCTGTGCGTGCGCGGACGGGCCCTGCTCTATGAATACTTCGCGGCGCGCCACGTTGCTCACCGGCGTTGCGGCAAGCTCGTCGTGGCAACCTCGGCGGCCCAGTTCGACGGCCTGACGACCATCGCCGCAACCGCACGGGCCAACGGTGTCGATGACCTGCGTCTCATTGAGACCGCCGAAGCGCAGACCTTTGAGCCTGCCCTCAACTGCGTCGCGGCACTGTTCTCCCCGTCCACCGGAATCGTCGACAGCCACGCCCTGATGCTTTCACTGCTCGGCGATGCGGAAGCCGATGGTGCCGTGCTCGCCGTCAATACGCCGGTGATTGCAGGAGCGCTGGGCAACGACGGCATCATGCTCGAGACCGGCGGACCGGAACCGATGCGCATCAAGGCCCGAACCGTCGTCAACTCCGCAGGCCTCGCGGCCCCGGCCGTGGCCGCAGGTCTGCGCGGACTGCAACCCGCGCACGTGCCGCACGCCTTCTATGCCAAGGGGAGCTACTTCTCGTTGCGCGGCAGAACGCCGTTCAAACACCTGATCTATCCCGTCCCCGAGCCTGGAGGACTGGGCGTACACCTCACGCTGGACCTCCACGGTCGCGCCCGTTTCGGGCCCGACGTGGAATGGATCACGCCGGAACTCGACGAGGCCTGCGCCGGGCTTCCACATCCGCTTTCATATCGTGTCGATCCCGCGAGGACAGAAGGCTTCCAAGCCGCAATCCGGCGCTACTGGCCAGCCCTGCCGAATGACGCGCTCGACCCGGACTATGCCGGCATCCGCGCCAAGATCAACGCCCCGGGCGACGCCGCCGCAGACTTCCGCATCGATGGCCCGGCAATCCATGGCGTCACAGGGCTGATCAACCTGTTCGGTATCGAATCACCGGGGCTGACCTCCTGCCTCGCGATCGCCGACGCCGTGCTCGAAGCCCTGGAGCGCGACTGAAGCGATCCTGCTCAGACGGCGTCCGTTCCACGCTCCGCCGGCAACCACAGACACCCCCTGCCGCTGCTCGCGGCGATCTCGCCAAGCACTCTCCGGTGCTCGGCAAGCTCCTCGTCTGACGCCCGCACGATCTTCAGCGGGGTCCGATCGACGAGTCCCTCGGCGATCTCGTCGGCGCGAGGCGCAGCTTCCTCGAGTGCGATGATCAGGCTCTCCTGACCGCGCGTCATCGCGAGATACACCTCGGCCAGGATCTCCGCGTCGAGCAGCGCACCGTGCAGCGTGCGGTGGGCGTTCGCTATCTGGTGCCGCTCGCACAGGGCGTCGAGCGAGGCCTTCTTGCCCGGGTTCTGTTCCTTGGCCATCCTGAGCGTATCGATCACGCCGGCGCAGAACTTCTCCAGCGGATCCCACCCGAGCAGGGACAGTTCGTGATTGAGGAAGCCGACGTCGAAGCCGGCGTTGTGTATGACCAGTTCCGCGTCGCGCACGAAATCCTCGAAATCGGCGGCGACGTCTCGAAAACGTGGCTTGTCGGCGAGGAACTCCTCGGTGATGCCGTGAATTGCCACGGCCTCCGCGTCGATGCCGCGCTCGGGATTGAGATAGGCATGGAAATGGCGTCCGGTGAGACCGCGGTTCACCAACTCGACGCATCCGATCTCGATCACGCGGTCGCCGCTGCGCCAATCCAGACCCGTGGTTTCCGTATCAAGAACAATCTGTCGCAAGACGCTGCACTCCCTTCATCAACCTGCAACGGGCGCACCGGATTTTCGCACGGCCTCCACGCCGCGACGAGCCAGTTCGTCGGCCCTTTCGTTTTCCGGATGCCCGGCGTGCCCCCTGACCCATATCCACTGAAGCGTATGCGGCCCGGCGGCATCGTCGAGTGCCTGCCACAGATCCACGTTCTTGACCGGCGCTTTCGACGCCGTCTTCCAGCCGCGTGCCTTCCAGGCATGGATCCATTCGGATATGCCCTTCTGCACGTACTGGCTGTCGGTGTGAACGCGGGCCACCACGGGACGCTTGAGCAATTCCAGGGCGCGGATCACCGCCATGAGTTCCATGCGATTGTTGGTCGTGTGCGGCTCACCGCCCCAGATCTCCTTCTCCCGTCTGCCCATGCGCAGGATCGCCCCCCATCCACCCGGTCCGGGGTTGCCGCTGCAAGCCCCGTCGGTAAATATCTCGATCTCTTCCATCATTCGGCCTTGTGCGCACTTCCGGCGATCCTGCGCCCACGGCGCGTTACCGGCGACAGACCCTTCTTCTCCGCATGATTGTCACGCCATTTCGGCATGATCAGACGCATCCCCTGCACCCGCTTCACCCCCTGAAGGATATACACACCGCCGCATATCGGCCACCAGCGCACGCCAGCCCCGTCCATGAAGCGCCAGCGCTCCAGCCACTTGTCACTGCTCACCGGAGGCGCATAGCAGCCAAAACCGCCGGACTGCGTCTCGAAACCCAGCAGGGTCAGCCAGTCCTTTATCCGCATCGCCGAAAAATAATGGCCTTGCCACGGACAATCGCCCTTGTTGCGCGCGAGCGCCCTGCGCAGTCCGAACAGGCTGAACGGATTGAACCCGGTGATGATCACGTTGCCCTCCGGGACCAGCACGCGCTCGACCTCACGCAGCACCTGGTGCGGATGGCGCGAGAATTCCAGGACATGGGGCAGGAGGACCAGATCGATGCTCGAAGTGGCAAACGGCAGTGCGAACGGCTCGGCCAGGACCTGCGCAGTCGCGCCGACCGAACTCGCAAAGCGGTGCGACATCCGGCTGCTGCGCAGAAACGCGTGTTGTGGCAAACCCACCTGCAGTGCGTTATAACCAAATATGTCGGCAACCAGTGCATCGAACTTTGCCTGTTCCCAGTCGAGCAGGTATCGTCCCGATGACGTTGCGAACCAATCCGACAGGCTAGTGATGGACATGGATACTCAAGAATCAGAACCCCGGAGGCCGGAGATCATTCCCCTGCCCGCCTTTCAGGATAACTATATCTGGTTGCTGCGCACCGGGAAGTTCGCCGCGGTCGTGGATCCGGGCGATGCCGATGTGGTCGAGACCTACCTGCGCGAAAACGCGCTCGACCTGACTGCCATCCTCGTCACCCACCACCACCCCGATCATATCGGCGGACTCCGGTCGTTGATCGCACATCGAAGCATTCCCGTCTATGGTCCGGCCGGCGAGCGCATCGACGGCGTAACCAGACCTGTGAGCGAAGGCGATACGATGGTGCTCCCCGGCATCGGCCTGCGCTTCGAGGTGCTGGAAGTGCCCGGGCACACCAGAACCCATGTTGCCTTCCTCGCCCCAGGCATCCTTTTTCCGGGCGACACCCTATTCAGCGCGGGCTGCGGCCGCCTACTCGGCGGAACTGCCGCGCAATTGCATGCATCCCTGCAGCGACTCAGCGCGCTCCCGGACGATACCGCAGTCTACTGCACCCATGAGTACACCCTCGCGAATCTTGCATTTGCACGTGAAGCCGACCCGGACAACAGCGCGCGGGACAAATGGCACGAAACGTGTCGGGCGCTTCGTGCAAGCGGCAAGCCGACGCTGCCCAGCACGATCGCACGCGAGAACGAGATCAACCCCTTTCTGAGAACCGGCACGCCAGGCGTGGTGCAGGCCATTACGGCCCGAAACGGCACGAAACCATCAGATGCACTCGACTGCTTCGCCGCGCTGAGGGCGTGGAAGGACGTGTTCTGAGTCCGGGCTGGCGTGCCTGCAGCCCGGGCCTCGGCAATCATCGCTCCAGCCGACGATTCCGGTGCGATCCTGGCAAATTCCGCCGCACCGCGGCAAAAAGCAGGTCGCGACGGCAGGAGCAAGCGAGGCCACCACGGGCCGTTTGACGCAGTCTCGGCCCTGCCATAGACTGCAGTCCCCTCCCCCATCCGACGCGGCTCCCCTCCCATGGCGGACACGCCTTTCCGAATCCTTGCGTTGCTTTTCTGCCTTACGGCCGGCAGCGCATTCGGTGGAGATTCAGGCGCGGGGGAGCGCGCCGTGGCTCCCCACCCATCGGGCGTCGACACACGGGATGCGGTCGGGCAGCCGAAACTGAATGCATCATCGTCGGACATTCTCGAGTTGCCCCTGCACCAGCCACGCATACTCAAGCTCGATCTCACCCGTGATCCCAACGACATATGGGACCGCATCCGGCGCGGCTTCGCGATCCCCGATCTCGACTCCGATCTCGTGGTCGAACAACAGCTTTTCTATCTTCACCGCCCCAACTTCCTGAAGCAGGTGTTCGAACGCGGCGCACGCTATCTCTATCACATCGTGGACGAACTGGATCGCCGCGGCCTGCCAACCGAGCTCGCACTCCTGCCGATGGTGGAGAGCAACTACAATCCGCTCGCCTATTCACGCGCCCATGCTTCGGGATTGTGGCAGTTCATCCCCTCGACAGGGCGCAACTTCAATCTGACCCAGGACAAATGGGTGGACGAACGACGCGACGTGATCGCGTCGACCTCGGCTGCACTGGACTACCTGGAATATGTGTACGAGATGCACGGCGACTGGCATCTCGCCCTGGCCTCGTACAACTGGGGCGAAGGTGCGGTAGCGCGCGCGATTCGCCGCAATCGCGATGCCGGCGAGCCCGCCGAGTATTCACATCTGCGCATGCCGGCGGAGACACGCAACTACGTCCCGAAACTGCAGGCGCTGAAAAACATCGTCGCGCAACCCGAGATCTTCAATCTGGAACTGCCGCACGTACCTAACTATCGGCATTTCGTCGCAGTCGAGGCGCCGCGGGGCCTCGCCCTGGCCACCGCCGCGGAAATGGCTGAAATGCCTCTCGACGAGTTCGTTGCGCTCAATCCCGGCTTCAAGCACCCGATCGTGGCGCACACCGGACTGTCCTTTGCCATTCCGGTGGACCGCCTCGAGCCCTTCACGGAGCGCCTGGACCAGATAAACCTGAGCGACCGGGGCTGGAAGACCTACCGGATCCAGCGCGGCGACACACCGTCCGGAATCGCCAGAAAGTTCGGGATCTCACTTGGCCTGTTGCGGGAACTCAATGGATTGACCAACAGCAGCCCTATCCGGGCAGGCGACACACTGGTGGTCCCCGACGGAACAATCCCCCTCGAAGCGCTGGAATCCAGACCTGCGATCCGCCGCCTTCCGAACCGCTAGTCCGGCGGCAGTTCCCGCAGAACCTCAGTGCTGATGCCCGCCGGCACCATGTACGTGCCCGTGCGAGATTTCCTCGGCACTGGCCACGCGCACTTCGGCGATCTTCCCGTCGAAAACCAGGGCGATGCCGGCAAGCGGATGATTGCCATCGACCACGACCTTCCCTTCGGCAATGTCGGTAATGCGGTAGATCATGTCTTCTTCGCCGTCATCGGTGACACGCTCGAAGGACATCCCGATTTCGACGTTTTCCGGAAACTGGCTCAGTTCCTCGACCATGACGAGTTCCTCGTCGTAGTCGCCGAAAGCGTCCTCCGGCTGGAGTTTGACGACGAACTGATCACCCACCTTCTTGCCGTGCAGCGCCTCCTCCAGTGCGGGAAAGATGCCGTCGTAACCGCCATGCAGATAGACCAGCGGATGCTCGCCATCGTCGATCATGTTGCCATCCTGATCGTGGACTGTGTAATTGAGCGTGACTACGGTGTTCTTAACGATTTCCACTTGCATGTTCCGTTTCCAGATTCCTGACCAGTTTGAGAACCTCGGCCGCATGGCCGCGGGGCGACACATCGCGCAGTATATGGCGAATCACCCCCTGCTTGTCGATGACGAAGGTCGTGCGCATCACGCTCATTCTTGCAACGCCATCGACGTTGCGGGTGCGCCAGACATCGTAGAGCCGGCAGACGTCGGTATCCTCGTCCGAAAGCAGGCGCACCGATAAACCATGCAGGTCGCGAAATTCCGCATGCGTCAGACAATCGTCGGGACTGATGCCGATGACGATGCAGTCGAGCCGCGTGAACTCGTTCTCGTGATCGCTGAATTCGGCCGCCTGAATCGTGCACCCCGGTGTATTGTCGCGCGGGTAGAAATACAGCACGACATGACGCCCATCCGCTTCGATGGCAAGGTCGAAAAGCTCCATGTCAGCGTCCGGCAATGCAAAAACCGGGGCGATGTCACCGACTCGAATCATGTACCCTCCCTTGCGTCGGGACGATTCTAGCCGAGAGCCGGGATCAACACTACCGGCGTCAGTGCCTGTGCGCAGCACCATGTTTGCCTCCTGTCCGGATGGAGCGGGCGTTGTCGTTTAGTTGTCTCCGCTATCTGAAGAAATAGACCAGCAATGCTCAGGGCTCAAGTCGCATCACGCATCCGGCGGTTCGCATGCGGGTTTGCATCAACCTGAAAGCTGTTCAAAAATACAGTATTATTCCGGTTACTGACCCAGCCTGAAGGAACCGACATGCCCACAGGTCGAACGCAGATGCCGGCATTCATGCCGGGGCAACTCACTTTTCCGGAACGGAATCTCACCCTTCGCCAGAGCGAGATTCTCGACTTCATTCGCGACACTCTGGAATCCGAAGGACGCCCACCGACCCGGGCCGAGATCTGTACTGCCTTCGGCTTCCGCTCGCCCAATGCCGCCGAGAGTCATTTGCGCGCGCTTGCCGCCAAGGGCGCGATCCGGCTCGAGGAAGGACGCGCACGGGGCATCCGCCTGCCCGAGGGCCTCGGCTTGCCCCTCATCGGTCGTGTCGCGGCAGGCAGCCCGATTCTCGCAATCGAACACATCGAATCCCGCCGCCAGGTGGATCCGGCCCTGTTTTCGCCCCGCGCCGACTACCTGCTGCGGGTGCGCGGCCTGAGCATGCGCGACGCCGGAATCCTCGACGGCGACCTGCTCGCGGTGCATCGCAGCCCGGAAGCGAGGGCGGGCCAGATCGTCGTCGCCCGGGTGCACGACGAGGTGACCGTCAAGACCTTTTCTTACAAGGGTCCGCTCGTCAGCCTGTTGCCGGCCAATCCCGACTTCGAACCCATCGTCGTGGACATCCGGTGCGATCCGCTGGTCATCGAGGGCATTGCGGTCGGACTGATACGCACCGGCATCTGCACCTGAACGGATTACGGAAATGAATGCGCTTCCGGCAGCCTCCGCTGAAGGGCTCGCATCGCTGCCACCCGATCTGGTATGGAAGGCCGGCACACTCGCCCGGCCTGCGCATAAGGGCTGGCCCACCGGTTTTCCTGCACTCGATGCGGCACTGCCCGGCGCAGGCTGGCCGCGCGGGGCGATCATCGAACTCATCAGCGAACATCCGGGCATCGGGGAGATTCACCTGTTGCTGCCACTGCTGCGTTGCGCACCCGCACACCAGTGGATCGCATGGGTGGCTCCGCCCTGCCTGCCCTATGCCCCGGCGCTGGCGTGCGTCGGCGTGCCGTTGCCGCAACTGCTGCTGATCGACGTCCACGACCATGCCGGTGCCATCTGGGCCGGCCGGCAGGCACTCGCGTCGGGCGCCTGCCACGCGGTGCTCGCCTGGAGCCGGCACATCGACACCGCAGCCCTGCGGCGACTGCAACTCGCTGCCGAAGAATCCGATACTCCCCTGTTCCTGTTCCGCCCCCCGGACGCCGCCCGCCAGCCTTCACCCGCAACACTGCGCCTGCAGCTCGCGGCTGCCCACGATGGCCTCGACATCGTGATCCTGAAGCGCCGCGGCCCCGCAGCGGCGCACCCGGTCCGGATTCCCGTGAAGCGATGTTTCAACGGCCTCTCACCCCATGCTCTGGATAGCCCTGGTCCTGCCTGCCCTGCCCCTGCAGGTCTTCACACGCAGTGTGGCTGATCCGGGGGTACTCGCCGTCGTCGAACACCGGCCGCGCCAGCGGGTGGTTGCCGTCTCGGCAGACGCGCTCGCCCGCGGGATTGAGACCGGAATCAGCATCGCAGGCGCACAGGCGATCGTCCCCGGCCTGGAACTGAAGAACCGCGACCCGGCGCTCGAACATCGCACACTCGAGGAATTCGCCACCTGGGCCGGACGCTTCACCCCGACGGTGAGCATCGATCCGCCCGACGGCATCATGCTTGAGGTCAGCCGCTGCCTGCGACTATTCGGCAGTCTGCCGAAGCTCGCCGGAAGGATGAAGGGGGATGCCGCCGATCTGGGATTCGACGTCCGCCTGGCCGCTGCCCCGACCCCGCTGGCTGCGCGCTGGCTGGCCGAGGCAAGGCCGGGAACGCTGATACGGCCCTCGTCCGGCTGGAGTCGTTGTCTCGACACCCTGCCTCTGCACCTGCTCGCCGTCGGTGCCGCGGTTTCCCGCGCCACCCTCGACCTGCTGCACGGCATCGGCGCCCGCAGCATCGGCGACGCCGCCTGCCTGCCGCGCGACGGACTGGCGCGACGCCAGGGGGCAAGCGTGACCAATGCGCTGGCCCGGGCACGCGGTGAACTGCCCGATCCGCGTCCCTGGCACCATCCTCCGGATCGCTTCGACGCCCGACTGGCATTACCTGCCGCCGTCGACACGATCGAACCCCTGCTCTTCGCTTCGCGCCGTCTCGTCGCCAGCCTGGGTGCATGGCTGGACGGTCTGCATGCCGCGGTCGACCGCTGCTGCCTGTTCCTGGAGCACGAAGACCGTCCCGACACCGTCGTGCATATCGTGACCGGGCAGCCCGGCCACGCCGAGGAACGATTCGTGATGCTGATGCGCGAACATCTTGCCGTGCTGAAACTGGACGCACCGGTCGAGGCACTGCGCCTGAGCGCGGATTGCCCCATCATCCGGTCTTCCCGCACCCCCGATCTGTTCGGCGACACCGATCAGGCCCGGGACGCCGCAACCCTGCTGCTGGATCGCCTGCGCGCTCGTTTGGGTAAGGCTGCGGTGCACAGTATCCGCCCCTGGCCGGATCACCGTCCGGAACGTGCCTGGCGCGAATCCGGGCCCGGAGTTCCAGACCTGGAGCAGCCCCGCGAGCCGCTTTCACGCCCCATCTGGCTCCTCCCCGAACCTCGCCCCCTGTCCTCGATCGACAGCCTTATGCTGCTCGCCGGGCCGGAGCGCATCGAGTCAGGCTGGTGGGACGGAGAGGACGTACGGCGCGACTATTTCGTCGCCCGCACCCGCAACTCCGCCCTGTGGTGGATATTCCGCCGCCTCGACCCAGCCGGAGGCTGGTATGTTCACGGCTACTTTGGATAGACTCCGCAAACTGCCGTCCGCGACCGAACCCGATGCCCCTCCTGCCCCAGCGCCGCGACACCGAACCTGACGGCGACTTTGCCCGCCGCCGCGCCCGATTCGTCCTTCAGTTGTTCGCGCTTCTCCTGCCCATCTCCGTCTGGCTGTTCGCCCGCCTCGACCGAATCTGGTTTTCCATCATGCCGCTCGAAGCTATGCCCTTCCTGCTCGCCGCAAGCCTTCTCGGTGCCGTCCTCGCGATCACCCCCGTCGCCACTGTCGTGGCCCTGCTGCTCGCGGTCTGGTACGGTGTCGAAAGCATCCATCTCGCCCGCAGCCGCCCCACACCCGTCACCGATCGCCTCATCGTCGCCGGCGGTCTGATCGTGTGGTTCTCCCCGACCATCGCCCTCGCCGCTGCCGCGCTGCGCGCGATCCTCGCCGGATCGATAAGCTTCTCCCGGCCGCAACGCGAGTATCTCCTCGCCACCGATCCCATCGCCTTCTGGCAAAGCATCGGCTTCCTCCTCATCGTCGCCGCAGCACTCGCCTATCCGGCGTGGCATTACTGGCGCGACAGACTCGGGCGACAGGATCGGCAGACCTGACCGGCCCATTCCCTCATGCGGGGAATCCGGCGGGACTACCGGCCAAGCCAGCCCCTGCGCAGTGACAGCGCACCCGGCAGTGGCTTCTTCCTTGACGACAGCTTGATCACCTCGGGCGGCGGAGCACCGAGTTCGACGTCGAAATGCATCAGTTCGTCGCGGCGGAAGGCATGGATGCCGACGCGGTCGCCAGGCTTGCGGCGTCCGAGCATGGCATCGAGGCTCGTCGTACCCACTTTCAGTCCGTCCATGGCGACGAGGGTGTCACCGGCCGACAGACCGGCACGTTGCGCCGGGCCGTCGTCGAAGACATTCGCGAGTTTCGCCTTGTCGTTTCCGGTCGCCAGTTTCACCCCCAGCACCGGAGTGGTGGTGGCGGGCTCGGCGCGATAATCGATGCCGAAATCCCGCAACAGGCGGGCCAGCGGCAGATCCGCGGTACCGGACACCGTGCGCCGCAGCCAGTCCGCGAGTTTTCCGCCACGACCCCCGGTGGCACCTGCGGCCACCTCGGCGACGAGCGCGAACACATCCTCCTCGCCGACACCGTTGCCGCTCCGGCCGTGTCGTTGCCACAGCAGCCGCATCACGTCGTCGAGGCTGCGCTTGCCGGCGCTGCCGGCGCGCAGCTGCAGGTCGAGCGCCAGGGCGATCAACGCGCCCTTGGCGTAGTAGCTGACGATGGCATTGGGTGCATTCTCGTCCTGGCGGTAGTACTTGGTCCATGCGTCGAAGGACGATTCGGCCACGCTCTGCTTGAGGCGCCCCGTGCCGGACAGCACCTTGCCGATGGTCCTGGCGAGAAGCGTCAGATAGTCCTCGGCGCCGATCACGCCGGCGCGCACCAGCGCCAGATCGTCATAGTAGGAGGTGAAGCCCTCGAAGACCCACAGCAGTCGCGTGTAATTTTCGGTGGCGAGGTCATAGGGCACGAAGGCCGCGGGCTTGATCCGCTTGACGTTCCACGCGTGAAAGTACTCGTGGCTGCACAGGCCGAGGAAGGACTTGTAGCCGTCGGGTGCGCCGATCATGCCCGGCCAGGGCAGGTCCTTGCGGCTTGCGAGGAGCGCAGTCGAGGCACGGTGCTCGAGCCCGCCGTAGCCATCGCCGACGATCGTGGTCAGGAACAGGTAACGATCGACGGGCGCGGGCCGTCCGAACAGATCGATCTGCCATGCACAGATCTTCGCGAGGTCCGCGCACAGGCGGTCGGTGTCGCAGTCGTGGCGGCCGGTGAGCGCGAGTTCGTGGGCGACGCCAGCGGTCTCGAAGGCGGCATGGGTGAACGTACCCATCTCGACCGGATGATCGACGAGTTCGTCATAGTCGTCGGCGCGGTAGCGGCCGAAGCCCATCGGCCGTGCGCATCCCTTCTCGCCGCGCGCGGGAGCGAGGGCGGTCGCGACCTTCCAGTTCGCGAACGCCCTGCCCACCGGCGGGCGGATGTCCACGACGCACGGGTCATGTTCGCGCCCCGCCACTGCGGGAAACACGCTGGTGCCATTGAAGAATCCATGGGTCTGGTCGAGATGTGCGGCACGCACCGAGAGATCCCACGCGTATACGTCCCAGGTCAGCATCAGGCTGCCGCCGCTGCGCATCGCGGCTGCGCGCCAGGTGTGTTTGTCGAGTTTCTCGACGGCGATCCGCGTGCCGTCGGATTCGGCCTGCAGAGTGACAATGTTGCGGGAGAACTCGCGAATCATGTAACTGCCGGGAATCCATGCCGGCAGGCGGAAAACCTGCCCGTCCGGATCGGGATCATCCACGCTGCAGGTGACGCGGAACAGATGGGCTTCGGGGTGGTGCGCAGTGATGGTGTAACGGATCGGTTTCGTCATGGCAGGCTGGAAGGATGCGAACAGCCGTGATTCTATGCGTTGCAGCCGGATCGCCCAATCGACGAAGGAGGCTATACTGTATTTATGTATAGTCACCAGGGCTCATCGAATGCCCCCCCTGCCCCCCCTTACGCCGAACTTCACTGCCTGAGCAACTTCAGTTTCCTGCGCGGCGCATCCCATCCCGAGGAACTGGTCGGACGCGCGGCTGAACTGGGCATGACGGCGCTGGCGCTGACCGACGAATGCTCCTTCGCCGGGGTGGTGCGCGCGCATCAGGAGATCAAGCGGCGCGCGCTGGCGCTGAAGCTGATCGTCGGTACCGAGATCCGGTTCGATGACGGCCCGGTCGTGGTTCTGCTGGTGATGAACCGACAAGGATACGCCAATCTTTCGCGCCTGATCAGCCGCGCTCGTCGCGCCTGCGTCAAGGGGTCCTACCGTCTCGCCCGCAGTGACGTCGAGGCGGGTGTCTCCGGCTGCATTGCGCTGCTCATCGCGCCGGACGATGCCGGTCTCGACGCCGAGGCCGTGCTTGCGGATGCGCGCTGGCTCGGCACGGCATTTCCCGATGCGTGGATCGCAGTCGAACTCATTCGTGGACCCGATGATGCCGCACACCTGGCACGGCTGCAGGAGATCGCTCGACGGGCCTGCCTGCCGTGCGTGGCGGCGACCGGCAGGGGCTCG
>CAYOKH010000002.1:61027-100698 GCA_964404505.1 uncultured Azoarcus sp. | reverse complement strand
CGAGGCCTGGGCGCGGGCGACGAGGACGAGGCGGGTGCGCGACGGGTCGGACAACGCGTCGACCGCGGCGCGGTACTGGTTACGCTGCTTCTCCAGCCCGGCCAGCGGACCGAGACAGGACGCGCCGTCCGGGTTCGAATCGAGAAAGCCGCTCCAGGCACCGGGCAGTTGCAGCAGGCGGATGGTGTGGCCGGTCGGGGCGGTGTCGAACACGACGTGCCCGAAACCGTCGGTCAGCGCCGCATCGGTGAGTAGTCCGGTGAATTCGTCGAACGCGGCGATCTCGGTGGTGCAGGCGCCAGAGAGCTGTTCCTCGATGCCGCGCACGACCGCTTCGGGCAGCACGCCGCGCACCGGACCGACGATCCGGTCGCGGTAGGCTGCGGCCGCGGCCTGCGGGTCGATTTCCAGTGCGAACAGGTTCGCGACCGCCGAAATCGGCGTGACGCGGTGACCGATGTCCTGGCCCAAGACCTGGCCGACGTTGGAGGCCGGATCGGTGCTGACGAGCAGCACCTTGCGTCCGGATTCCGCCAGGCGGATCGCGCTCGCGCAGGCGAGCGAGGTCTTGCCGACGCCGCCCTTGCCGGTGAAGAACAGGTAGCGCGGCGGGTTCTCGAGGAATTTCATCGGGCGTCTTTGCGGATCAGCAGCAACCGCCGCAGCACTCGCTCTGCACGGGCTTGAGGGTGGGGGCGAGCCCGGCCCAGCGGATGAGTTCGTCGCGGCCGGGGTAGCGGCCGGCCAGCGCAACCTCGCCGTCGAGCAGTACCAGCGGCAGGGCGTCGGGACCCGAGCGGTCGAGGAAGCCCTTGACCAGCGCGTTGTCGGCGAAGGCCTGCGGTTGCTGGGCGAGGTTGAAGCGCGCGATGTCGGCGCCTTGCTGGCGGGCCCAGTCGAGGTCGGCGGCAGCGGTGACGAGCGCCTGGTCGACGTCGGTGCCACAGACACCGGTGGGGCAGCACAGGGCGGGGTCGAAGATCTGGATGGACGGCATGGTGAGACTCCTTGTCATGAGAATTCAGGGCGTGAGGGTGCCGATCCGGGCAAGTTCGGCCCGGAACGCGGCGGGATCCTTTTCCGCGAGGTCGCGGGGCAGCGTGAGAAAGGCTTCGATGCGCGCGCGCAGGATGCGATAGGCCCGCTCGAATGCGGCGTCGATTTCGGCATCGGTGCCGGTTGCACGAGCCGGGTCGTCCACGCCCCAGTGGGCGCGCGGCACCGGCGCGAGATAGACGGGGCAGGTTTCGCCGGCCGCGCTCGCGCATGCCGTGATGACGACGTCGGGCGTGGCCGGCAGGTCGTCCCACGACTTGCTGCGACAGCCTTCGGCGGAGATGCCTTCGCGCTCGAGCAGCGCGAGTGAACGTGGATGGACGTAGCCGGCCGGCTGGCTACCGGCGCTCATCGCGCGTACGCCTTCGGGCGCAAGGGCGTTGAAGGTAGCTTCCGCCAGAATGGATCGGCACGAGTTTCCGGTGCAAAGAAAGAGGACGTTCATGGCGTGCGGCACTTGTGGTCGGGATTGAGGGGCGGCAGAAAGGCGCTTGTGCCGGGGGCGTCGCGCCGCAAGACGGCGCAATCGTCGGGATTATCGGCGCAACAGTTCTCGGTCAGGAAGGCGATCGTGTCGAGCATCAGCGGAATGTTCGCGCGGTAGCGCTGGTAGCGACCCTCCTGTTCGACCGAGAGCAGTCCGCAGTGGGTCAGACCCTTGAGGTGAAAGGAGAGGTTGGTCGGTGGAATGTCGAGCGCCTCGGAAATCTCGCCGGCGACGCGGCCTTCCTTCCCGGCGCGGACGAGCAGCCGAAACACGTCCAGGCGTACGCCGGACGAGAGGGCTTCGAACACCTGCAGGGCGGATTCTCTTTGCATTGATCAAGAATTCAACAAATGTCAAAATATTGTGCACGAGAAAGCGGTTAATGTCGACCTTCTTCCGTTCGGAGGAATCGCCAGTCCGCCCGCTGCCCGATGGTGCCGCCAAGGCCCCGAATCAGGCTCAGCGCACCACCTGAGCCAGCTCTCCGGAACGGTAGCGCGCGGCGAACTTTTCCAGACTGACCGGACGGATTCGGCCGGCGTTGCCGGCGCTGCCGAAGGCCTCGAAGCGGGCCTTGCACACTTGCCTGGCGGCCTCGCGGGCAGGCTTGTTGAATTCTCGGGGATCGAATTTCGACGGATTCTCGGCGAAGAACCTGCGCACCGCGCCGGTCATCGCAAGACGGATGTCGGTGTCGATGTTGATCTTGCGTACCCCGTGCCGAATCGCCGTCTGGATTTCCTCGAGCGGTACGCCGTAGGTTTCCTTGATGTCGCCGCCATACTGGCGGATTACCTCGAGCAGTTCCTGCGGTACGGACGACGAGCCGTGCATGACCAGATGAGTGTTCGGAATGCGCGCGTGGATCGCCTTCACGCGCTCGATGGCGAGGATGTCGCCGGTCGGCTTGCGGGTGAACTTGTAGGCGCCGTGACTCGTGCCGATCGCGATTGCGAGCGCATCGCAATCGGTCTTGCTGACGAAGTCCGCAGCCTGATCGGGATCGGTCAGCAGCATCGAGTGATCGAGCGAACCTTGCGCGCCGTGTCCATCCTCCTCGCCGGCCCGACCCGTCTCGAGCGAGCCGAGGCAACCCAGCTCGGCTTCGACCGTGACGCCGATCGCGTGCGCAAACTTCACCACTTCACGCGTCACCTCGACGTTGTACTCGTACGAGGAAGGCGTCTTGCCGTCCTCGAGCAGCGAGCCGTCCATCATCACACTGGTGAATCCGGAGCGGATGGCGGTCATGCATACGGCCGGGGACTGGCCATGATCCTGGTGCATTGCCACGGGTATGTGGGGGTAGGTTTCCACCGCGGCGTCGATGAGATGGCGCAGGAAGGCCTCGCCGGCGTACTTTCGTGCACCGGCCGACGCCTGCATGATGACCGGGCTGTCGGTTTCGACGGCGGCCTCCATGATGGCCTGGACTTGCTCGAGGTTGTTCACGTTGAACGCAGGCAAGCCGTACGTGTGTTCTGCTGCATGGTCGAGCAGCTGTCGCATCGCAACGAGGGGCATGGTCCTTCTCCGGTGGGCGCGCAACAACGCAACGCAGGATGTCGTTAGCGCCTATATTACCTTTCGTTATGTGTACGTGTCAGCGCACCGGCTTGAATTCGTTGTTGGGGAAACGAAAACGGCTCCGGCAAATCGATCGCCGGAGCCGTCGTGGCTTGATCCGGATATCCGCTATCTCTGCAGTTCGGCCTGCGTGGTTGCGTCGAGCCGGCCGGTGACGGGGATGCCTCGTTCGCCCTGGAACTGGCTGATGGCACTGCGCGTGCGCGGCCCCATCTGGCCATCGGGTGTGCCCGCATCATAGCCGAGCCGATTGAGGATGGTCTGAGCGTCGCGCAGGCTGACGGTGCTGCCGGAATAGCCTGTCTGCTGCATGCCGCCATCGACGCCGAGCCGGCCTCCGGTGCCGAGACCACGATCGCCCATCGTCTGGGCCTGGTAGCTGCGTGCCGCGACCACGAGCTGGTTGTACGCATTCTTGAACGCGCCGGCGATCACCTTGCCCTGCGGGGTGTTCGTGTATCCGCCGAGCCCTGCACCTGCGCCGCCGCCGCCAAGGAAGCCGCCCAGATTCATGTCGGTATTCTTGGCGCTCCCCTCGGCGACGCCGACCTGCACGCCTGAACGGTTGTCGACCAACGTCAGCAGGGTCGCGGCCTCGTTTGTGCGGATGGAGCCGATGAGGGCTCCGAGTACTCCACCGCCTGCACCGCCGACTGCGGCTCCTAGGCCACCCGTGCCGCGCTCGCTGAAGAGCACTTCAGGCGCCATCGCGTAGTCCGCGCTGACCATCTGTCCCCTACCGAAATTGCTCCCGGCGCGCAGTTCGCCACTTTGCGCAAGTGCGCGTTCCTGCTGCATTGCGGTCATGCCGCGTCCGCGATCGACGACGATGAAGCAGTTGGATTGCTGGACCAGCAGGCGCAAGACGGGCACCGTGGAGGTCAGGCGGTACTGGCCCGAGAGTATCCGGTACCAGTCTGCATTCTGGTCCTCGATGACCGCAATCGTCCCGAAGGGTCTGTCGCAACGCTCGAGATCAGGATTGGCGCCTTCTGCATGGGCGCCCCCGGCAGCCCCGGTTGCCAGCGTCTTGGCGCCGGCGTCGCCGCTTCGGACGGGTATCGATCCGACACAGGCGGCCAGTGAAAGCGTCATTCCTGCTGCGGCGAGGATTATCAGTTTGTTGTTCATGTGACCCCCCTGTTTCTTGTGGTTGGCAATTGGGGCATGCGACCGACCCTGCCCCTTTGAGACAGATATGGAAAACGCACTGCTGGGACGATAAAACTATAGGACTTGCGGGAGAGTGTTTCAACCTGTAACCGGTTTGCCTTGCAGTACTGGTGCGCAGCGGGAAAGGTACGGCCCGCAGGGCGGGTCGAGGCCTGGGAGTCTGATCCGGGCTCAGAGGGGGCTCGCGATCTGGGCCGGGACGGGGTGTTCGCCGACGCGTACGATCTTGAGCGTATTGGTGCCGCCGGACGAGCCGATGGGTTCGCCGATGGTGAGGGCGATGAGATCACCCCTTTCCACCACGCCCCGATCGAGCAACAGCTGCTCGGCCTCGTAGAGCAGAAGGTCGCGGTCCTGATGCGTTTGAGACATCAGCAGCGGATAGACCTCCCGGTAAAGCGTCATCTGGTTGTATGCCACCGTTTCCGGGGTGAGCGCATAGATGGGCACACCGCCGTTGAGCCGGCTCATCCACAGCGCCGTCGACCCGGTCTGCGTGAGCGACGCGATCGCCTTGACCTTGAGATGGTAGGCGGTCCAGATGGCGGCCATCGCGATCGACTGATCGATCTGGGTGAAGACACGATTGAGCACATCGCGATCAAGTGTGACTTCGACAGACTTTTCCGCTTCCAGGCAGACACGGCTCATCGCGTCGACGACATCGACGGGAAAACTACCCGAGGCCGTTTCGGCCGAGAGCATCACCGCGTCGGTGCCGTCGAGCACCGCATTGGCCACATCCGATACCTCGGCTCGTGTGGGCACGGGGCTGTTGATCATGGACTCCATCATCTGGGTCGCCGTGATCGTGAGCTTGTTGCGCTCGCGTGCGGCGCGGATCATGCGTTTCTGCAATGCCGGAACCGTCGCGTCGCCGACTTCGACGGCGAGATCGCCACGCGCGACCATGATGCCGTCGGACGCCTCCAGAATCTCCTCGAGATTGGCGACAGCCTCGGTACGCTCGATTTTCGCGATCAGCAGCGCCTTGCCTCCGGCTGCACCCATCAGCTGCCGGGCCATGTACATGTCGGCCGCACTCTTGGGGAAGGAAACCGCAAGAAAGGCCGCGCCCATTCTCGCCGCCGTGCGAATGTCCTCCATGTCCTTGGCAGTGAGGGCAGGGGCGGAAAGCCCGCCGCCCTTGCGATTGATTCCCTTGTTGTTGGACAACTCGCCGCCGACCCGTACCTGGGTATGTATCGCCGATCCGGCGACGCGCTCGACCTCGAGCTTGATCCTGCCGTCATCCAGAAGGAGCATGTCGCCCGCCCTGACGTCCTTGGGAAGGTCCTTGTAATCGAGACCCACGCGTTCGGCGTCGCCGAGCTCGCACGTGGCATCGAGAACGAAGTTTGCATCCCGTTCGAGCATCACACGGTCGCCGCGGAACTTTCCAACCCGTATCTTCGGCCCCTGCAGATCGGCCAGAATGCCCACCGGGCGCTGTGCCCGGACGGAAGCCTTGCGAATCGATTCAGCCCGTGCCACGTGGTCTTCCACGGTGCCGTGAGAGAAGTTCATCCGAACCACGTCGACGCCTGCATGAACCATGCGTTCGAGCGTCTCGGGATCCGAAGAGGCCGGGCCCAGGGTGGCGACGATCTTGGTGTGGCGGGGCATGCGGGGTTCCTGATAAGGGGATGAAGCCTAATTCTAACGTCTCCGGGCCGTGTGCGCGCTGCGGACCGGATCGGCGCGGGTGCGCGTGATTTTCCGACGCGCATCGAGCGTGGCGGTGTACTATGCTGAAAACAGTAAGAACAGGAGCGCATCATGGATCTTGACGTCATGTGGCTCGTCATTGCGGCTGGAATCGTATTGTGGTTTACAGCGATGTTGTGGCGGCAGCGATCGGTTCGGGGTGCGCACGAAAACGACGGCGAGACGCGAAACCCCTATCATGCCGTCGCCATACGCGTCCGCGGCAAGGGGTGTGACATGGCAAGACGGGTCGTGGGCAAGCGTTTCCTCTCATCGGAAGCACCCATGCTCCCGCTTTCGGGCTGCTCTTCGCCGGTATGTTCATGCAAGTACGTGCATTTCGACGATCGGCGTCATTACGACCGGCGCGGGCCGCATCCGATCAGGGGCTATGGTGGAGACGATCGGCGCTTCGCACGAGGCCGCCGCCTGTTGGACGGGCTGGAACTCAGCCCGGGTCCGTAGCGGGCCTGCCTGGCGCTCCGCGAAACCGGCCGGTTGGAAGGCCGCCCCGCTTCAGAGGTTGATCACGAATTGAAGCGTTCCTCGAGCGCGGCGATGGCCGGAAGCGTCTTGCCTTCCATGAATTCGAGAAATGCGCCGCCCCCGGTCGAAATGTAATCCACGTCCTGGGCGATGTGGAATTTCGCAATCGCGGCGAGCGTGTCGCCGCCGCCGGCAATGGTGAATGCCTCGGAATGCGCGATGGCCGAAGCCAACATCTTCGTGCCCCCGGCAAACTGATCGTGTTCGAATACCCCGACCGGCCCGTTCCAGACAATGGTGCCGGCGTGGGCGATGATGTCGGCCAGACGTGCGGCCGATTTCGGCCCCACGTCGAGGATGCGATCATGCGGGCCGACGTCATCGACCGGGATGCGGTTTGCGCGCGCGAGGGCCGACACCTCGTCGGCCACCACGACGTCGATCGGCAGCGGTACGTCCGCGCCTCTTGCCCGCATCATCTCCATGATCGCCCGCGCCTCCCTGACGAGTTCCGGTTCGGCGAGCGACTCGCCAATAGGCTTGCCAGCGGCGAGCAGGAAGGTGTTCGCGATGCCGCCGCCGACGATGAGTTGGTCGACCTTTTCGGCAAGTGTTCTCAGAATCGTGAGCTTGGTGGAGACTTTGGCCCCGCCGACGATCGCCACCAGCGGGCGCGCCGGGTTCTCCGTGGCTTTCGACAGCGCATCGATTTCCGCGCCCATCAGAATGCCGGCACAGGCGATCGGGGCGAACCGGGCCATGCCATGGGTCGTCGCTTCGGCACGATGGGCGGTCCCGAACGCATCGTTCACGTAGATGTCGCAAAGTGCCGCCATCTTCCTGGACAGCGCTTCGCTGTCCTTCTTCTCCCCGGGGTTGCAGCGGCAGTTCTCGAGTAGGACGACCTGGCCAGGATTTACGTGGAAGCCGCCGTCAACCCAGTCGGCGATCAACGGGACCGGCTTGCCCAGCAGTTGCCCGAGGCGTACCGCGACGGGCATGAGCGTGTCCTCGGCGCGGACCTCGCCTTCGGTCGGACGACCAAGGTGCGAGGTCACCATGACCGCAGCCCCATGGTCCAGACAATACTTGATCGATGGAATGGAAGCCCGTATCCGCGTGTCCTCGACTATGTTTCCCGCCTCGTCCTGCGGCACGTTGAGATCGGCACGAATGAAGACCTTCTTGCCGCGGACATCGAGATCGGTGAGTTTCTTGACTTGCATGATCGTTGCACCCGAAAAAATGCCCTGCGGGGCAGGGCATGCGTTCATGGAATCGATGGATCAGTTCGCCCGCGCCAGCGCGCGCGCCGCATCGAGCATGCGGCACGAATAGCCCCATTCGTTGTCGTACCACGCCAGGACCTTTACGAGATTGCCTTCGATCATGCGGGTCTGCGTCGCGTCGAAGATCGAGGAGTGCGAATCGTGGTTGAAGTCCAACGATACGAGCGGATCCTCATTGACCGAGAGAATGCCCTTGAGCGTGCCCTTCGCGGCTTCCTTCATCAGTGCGGTGATCTCATCCTTGCTCGTGTCCCGGCTCGTCGTGAAGGTCAGGTCCACCAGCGATACGTTCATCGTCGGGACGCGCAGGGCGAAACCGTCGAAGCGGCCCTTTAGGGCGGGCAGCACCAGGCCGATTGCCCTGGCCGCACCGGTCTTGGTCGGAATGATGTTCTGCGCGGCGGCACGCGCGCGGCGCAAGTCCTTGTGGCGGACATCCACCAGCACCTGATCGTTGGTGTAGGAATGGATCGTCGTCATCAGTCCCTTCTCGATGCCGATTCCGTCCTGCAGTACCTTTGCGATTGGCGCAAGGCAGTTCGTGGTGCACGAGGCATTGGAAACGACGGTCATCGCCGAGGTCAGGATTTCGTGGTTGACCCCGTACACGATGGTTGCGTCAACGTCGTCACCACCCGGTGCCGAAATCAGGATCTTCTTCGCGCCCTGCTCGAGGTGGACCGTGGCCTTGGCTTTGGACGTGTATGCGCCGGTGCACTCGAGCAGCACGTCCACGCCGAGATCGCCCCAGTTGACGTCGAGTGGGTTCTTGGTCGAGAAGAAGGGTATGCGGTCGCCGGCGACCATGATCGCACTGTCCCCGTCCGTTTCGACCGGGAAGGCGAAGCGGCCGTGAGCGCTGTCGTACCGTGTCAGATGTGAATTGGTCGCGATGTCGCCGGATGCGTTGATCGCAGCGACCTCGAACTGATCGCGCAGGCCGAGCTCGTAGATCGCACGCAGCGTGCAGCGACCGATTCGACCGTAACCGTTGATGGCGACTCTGATGGGCATATGCATGTCTCCGTAAGGCAAGAAAGAAATCCGGCCGACGGACCTCGCCGCAGCGGTCGACGCGCTGACGGGGCCGTGCTGTCCTATTTCACGAGTTTCCGTACGGCCGACGATACCGCGTCGGCCGTGATCCCGAAATACTCGAACAACTGTGCCGCCGGCGCCGATTCGCCGAAACGGTCGATGCCGATTACGTCACCCTCGAGCCCGGTATACTTGCGCCAGAAATCGGTCACGCCCGCTTCGACCGCGACGCGGGGTATGCCCGGGGAAAGGACCGAATCGCGATAGCGCGCGTCCTGACGGTCGAAAACGTTGGTCGAAGGCATCGACACCACGCGCACCCGGATGCCTTCGTCACCCAGAGTCTGGCGCGCTGCCATTGCGAGTTGAATTTCCGAGCCGGTCGCGATGATAATCGCGTCCGGCCGTCCGTCGGTCGCGTCCGCAAGCACGTATCCACCGCGCCGGATGGCATTCGTTCCCGCTTCGGTGCGTGCCTGGAAAGGTAGGTTCTGGCGTGAAAACAGCAGGGAAGACGGGCCGTCGCCGCGTTCGAGCGCGCATGCCCACGCTACTGCCGACTCGACCGTGTCGCAGGGGCGCCACACGTCCATGTTGGGCATCATGCGCAGGGTTGCGGCCTGTTCGACCGGTTGGTGCGTGGGGCCATCCTCGCCCAGTCCGATCGAATCATGGGTGAACACGAATATCTGACGCAGTTTCATCAGCGCAGCCATGCGCAAGGCATTGCGCGCGTATTCGCTGAACATCAGGAAGGTCGCGGTGTAGGGGATCAGTCCGCCGTGGAGGGCAAGGCCGTTGCCGATCGCGGCCATGCCGAATTCGCGCACCCCATAATGGATGTAGTTGCCGCCGTTGTCGCGGCTTACGCACCGGGATCCAGACCACAGCGTCAGGTTGGATCCCGCCAGGTCGGCCGAACCCCCGATCAGTTCGGGGAGCTTCGGTGCGAAGGCCTCGATCGTATTCTGACTCGCCTTGCGGGTCGCGATCGTCTCCGCCTTTCGCTCGACGTCATCAGCAACGGCGTTCGCGTGCGCCTCCCAGTCGGCGGGAAGCTCACCATTGATCCGCCTGGCGAACTCGGCAGCCAGTTCCGGATAGGCCCTTGCGTATGCGTCGAGGCGTTCGTTCCAGGCATGTTCGGCGGCTGCGCCCTTCTCGCGGGCGTTCCAGGCCGCATAGACGTCATCCGGAATCTCGAAGGGCGGATGACTCCAGCCGATATGGGTACGAGCGGCCGCGACCTCGACATCGCCCAGCGGCGCGCCGTGGACGTCGTGACTTCCCTGCTTGTTCGGGGCTCCGGCGCCGATTACCGTCCTGCAGCAGATCAGCGTCGGCTGCTCGCGGTTGGCCCGGGCCTGTGCGATCGCCGCTTCGATCTCGTCCGGATCATGACCCTGGACATCCGGGATCACCTGCCATCCGTATGCCGCGAAGCGTCCCGGTGTATCGTCGGTGAACCACCCGCGAACATCTCCGTCGATGGAGATCCCGTTGTCGTCGTAGAAGACGATCAGCTTGCCCAGTCCGAGAGTGCCGGCCAGCGAACAGGATTCGTGCGACACGCCTTCCATGAGGCAGCCGTCGCCGACGAAGGCCCATGTGAAGTGGTCGACGATGTCATGCCCGGGACGGTTGAACTCGGCCGCGAGCACCTTTTCCGCGAGTGCCATGCCCACGGCATTGCTGACTCCCTGTCCCAGCGGGCCGGTGGTGGTTTCGATCCCCGGTGCATAACCGTACTCGGGATGTCCCGGGGTCTTGCTGTGAAGTTGTCGAAAGCGCTTGAGTTCCTCGATCGGCATGTCATAACCGGTCAGATGCAACAGCGCATACAGCAGCATCGACCCGTGGCCGTTCGACAGCACGAAACGGTCGCGGTCGGCCCACTTCGGATTGGCCGGATTGTGCTTGAGATGACTACGCCACAACACCTCGGCGATCTCCGCCATCCCCATCGGAGCGCCGGGGTGCCCGGATCCGGCCTTCTGGACTGCGTCCATCGCAAGCGCGCGGATCGCACCGGTAACGGGATTGAATGACGGAGGCTTGACGTTGCGCGTTTCTGACATGGCGGGGACGGCGGGATGCTCAAGGAAGGGCGAATTATCCCCGAAAAAGATGGGTGGCGGTAGCTGCCCACTCGGGCAGGTAGCCATCCTGGACGGCACGGAAACAGCATGCGTCCGCATGCGCGGACTTCCCCGGCGTGTTGCGGCCCGTGCGAGGGATGGTCAGATGAATCTTCTGCGGCGCTCCATGAGCTTCCAGATCAGGGGGGTCAGTATCAGTTGCATCGCCAGATCGAGTTTTCCGCCCGGGATGACGATGGAGTTCGCCCGGGACATGAAGGCGTCGTGAATCATGTTCAGAAGGTAGGGAAAGTCGATGCCGCGGGGGTCGCGGAAGCGGATCACCACCATGGACTCGGCGAGCGTGGGAACGTCCCGGGCGATGAAGGGGTTCGACGTGTCCACAACGGGTACGCGCTGGAAATTGATATGGGTGCGGGAGAACTGCGGGACGATGTAATGCACATAGTCGTGCATGCGTCGCAATATGGTGTCCTGAACTGCTGCCGTGGAGTAGCCGCGCACGCGCGTGTCCCGGTGCAACTTCTGGATCCACTCGAGATTGATCGTCGGAGCAACGCCGATCAGCAGGTCCACGTGGCGCGCAAGGTCGACATGCTCGGTCACCATTCCCCCGTGCAGGCCTTCGTAGAACAGGCAGTCGGTGCCGACGGGAAGGTCCTCCCATTCGGTGAAGGTCCCCATCGGAAGATTCCAGCGAACCGATTGCTCCTCGTTGTGGATGTACGAGCGGCGCTTGCCCACGGCCGATTCGCCGTAGCTGCGGAACAGCCTCTCCAGTTCCTCGAGCAGATTCGACTCGGGGCCGAAATGGCTGATGCCGCGTTCGCCCCTGCTCTCGGCCGCGGTGATATGCTGCGTCATATCGTCGCGGGTGTAGCGATGAAAACTGTCGCCTTCAACGATCGCCGGATTCACGTTCTCGCGGTGAAAGATCGCCTCGAACGTGTGTTTGACGGTCGTCGTGCCGGCTCCGGAGGAGCCGGTCACAGCGATGATGGGATGTTTTGTCGACATCGCGGACTCCGTACTTTCCGGCAATCATCGTGGATGCAACCGGGAGTGTCAGAAAAATGCATGAGCTGGCCAGGGGCCGGTTCATGAACGGGCGGCGAGCCAGTTTCGCCACTCACTGAACAGCGCCGGGCTCGCTGCCGCGATAACGCCGCGCTTCACCGCCGGACCTGCCATGAGTGAGCCGCCGCCCAGTGCCACCGCCTCTCCGCCCGCTTCGTCGAGGATGAGCCTGCCCGCAGCATAGTCCCACAGCATCTGCCCCCCGTGCAGGTAGACATCCAGCCTGCCCGCGGCGACGAAGCACCATTCGAGTGCGCTGGACCCGAAGTTGCGTTGCGAGAAATAGGGCGGACGCACCGCCAGTTCATCTCCGAGATGGTTGCTGATGCGTTTGAAGTCGATGCCGGCAACCGCATCGGCAAGTCGTGCTGCAGCCTTGCGAAGCGGAAGCTCGGTGCCGTTGAGAAAAGCACCGGCACCCTTGGCTGCATAGAAGGCTTCGTCCGTGACGGGGTTGTACACGACCCCGAAACGAGGCTCGTGTTCGACCAGGTAGGCTATGGATACCGCGAAGAACGGAATCCCGTTGGCGAAATTGGTCGTGCCGTCGATCGGGTCGATGCACCAGAGCCCCCTGCGTCCCTCGCTCCAGAGTCGCCCCTGCTCCCGGGCGCTCATTTCCTCTCCGAGTACCGGGCCGGGCAACAGCCGCGGCAACTCCTCGGCGAAGCGCCGCTGCGACTCCACATCCGCCGCGGTCGACAGCGAGCCGTCGGCCTTGCGATTACGCGCGGTTTTCAGGTAAAGGGGAAGAATGGCCTCGCGAGCGATGTCCCTGACGACCGATTCAAGCGCGCGGGCATGCGCCAGCCGGCTGGCAGCATTGGGCATGTCACTTTTCCCGCCATTTGATCGAGCATCCGATGCTTGCAATCTGCTCGGCCGGCCCCGTGCCCGTCCGCGCGATCTGGCGCATGGCCTCGAAGAGGTCACGTCGGGCATCGGGTGCCGCCGGACTTCTGCCCGATGCGTCTAGGCGCCCCCGGTATTGCAGCGCGAGTTTGCGGTCGAAGCCGAAGAAATCGGGTGTGCACACGGCACCATATGCCCTGGCCACCTCCTGGGTCTCGTCCCGGACATAGGGGAACGGGAAGCTCAGTCTGCGGGAGAGCTCGACCATGTTGTCCCATGAGTCCTCGGGATAGTCGGCAGGGTCGTTCGACATGATCGCGATGCTGCCGATGCCCTCGTCGGCCAGTTCGCGGGTGTCGCGGATGATGCGATCGATCACGGCCTTCACGTAGGGACAATGATTACAGATGAACATGACCAGCAGGCCGTTGGGCCCGCGCGCCGTTTCGAGGGTGTGGCGCCGCCCATCGACTCCCGGAAGATCGAAACCGGGGGCCGGCCAGCCGAAATTGCATACCGGTGTCGTTGCTGCAACCATGGTATCACTCCCGCTTGACCCCGCCCGTGACGCTGAAGGCGTGTGCTGTGCCTGGCGGAGCGAATGGTCTCAGGCCCTATAATAGCATGGTGATTTCGCGCTTCTTTTTCCCCGAATCCCTCCCGCCCGCGGGCGAGGTGCGACTCCCCGATCCGCTGGCGCACCACGCGACGAGGGTGCTGCGTCTGCGTGACGGTGACGCGTTGGTGCTGTTCGACGGCCGGGGCGGCGAGGTGGCCGCGGTCCTCGTCGGTCGTGGTCGGGCTTGGTTTGCTGCGCTCGGCGTCCGCTCCGACCCGGAACGGGAATCCGCCCTGCGGATGGTGTTGGTGCAGGCGCTCGCGGGGGGCGAGAAGATGGACTGGATCGTGCAGAAGGCCGTTGAACTCGGGGCCGCCGGGGTCATTCCGGTTCGCACGGAACGCTCCGTGCCGCGCCTGTCGGACGACCGGGCCGTGAAAAGGCTCGCCCACTGGCGTCAGGTCGCTGTATCGGCATGCGAACAGAGCGGGCGCAACCGGATTCCGCAGATCGATCAGGTCCAGCCTTTCGACACCTATCTGGGGACCAGTCGTGACGTGCGTGACAGATTGCTCCTCGTCCCCGATGGTGAATCCAGACTGGCCTTGCGGGGCCGCCCGCGCGGGGCCGTGCATGTCCTGGTCGGACCGGAAGGGGGATGGACGGAAAAGGAGTTGGCGGCGTGTGCTGCCGCAGGCTGCGTGCGGATCGGCCTTGGTCCGCGGGTGTTGCGCACGGAAACGGCAGGAATGGCCGCAATCAGCGCAGCGCAAGTATTATGGGGCGATTTCTGAACGGGCAAGGGAGTCCTGATGTTTGAATCTGCCGAGATCGGTCACAGGACTTCAAAGGCCGACTATGAGGAGGCTTTGCCCGTATTGCGTGCGCAACTTCTGGATGCGCAGTTCGAACTGCTCGAACAGAAGCGCTTTTCCGTTGCGGTCTTGATCAACGGCGTCGAAGGTGCGGGCAAGGGCGAGACCGTCAACCTCCTCAACGCGTGGATGGATCCGCGCCATATAGAGACATGGGCGTTCGACGCCGCCTCCACGGAGGAGGCCGAGCGGCCCTACATGTGGCGGTTCTGGCGGGTTCTCCCGCCCAGGGGCAGGATTGGGGTGTTGTTCGGCAACTGGTACACCGACCCGCTCCGTAACCGCGTCGACAAGCTGAGCAAGAAGGCGGTACTCGACCAGCATCTGGATGAAATCAACCGCTTCGAGACCATGCTCGTGCGTGAAGGCGTGCTCCTGATCAAGTTGTGGTTTCACCTGTCGAAGAAAGCGCAGAAGATGCGCCTGGAGACGCTGGAAAGCGATCCCAGAACCCGGTGGCGCGTGACCGGGCACGACTGGCGTTTCTACCGGCATTACGACCGCTACCGCGAAGTGGCCGAACATGCGTTGCGCAGGACCAGCACGGGCGACGCCCCGTGGATGATCGTCGATGGGACCGATCAGCGCTTTCGTGCCCTGTTTGTGGGGCGGACCCTGCTGGATGCGATCGGAAAGCGCCTCAAGGAGGTGTCCGGGCACTGGGTGTCGCGCCAGACCGCACCGCCCCTTCCGTCGTTGCGCGACGAGCGCAACTACCTGAATGCGCTTGAACTCGATCAGGAACTGGGCAAGAAGGAGTACGAGGAGTTGCTTGAGGTCCTGCAGGGACGGCTCGCGACGATTACGCGCGACGCGGCGTTCGGGGGACGCTCCCTGGTGCTGGTGTTCGAAGGCGTCGATGCGGCCGGGAAGGGCGGTACGATCCGCAGGGTCACTGCCGCCATGGATGCCCGTCTTTATCGCATCATACCGATCGCGGCGCCCAGCGACGAGGAACGCGCAAAGCCGTACCTGTGGCGCTTCTGGCGGCAGTTGCCGCGCCGTGGCAAGGTCGTGATCTTCGATCGGTCCTGGTATGGGCGGGTACTGGTCGAGCGGGTCGAGGGATACTGCACGGAGGCCGACTGGATGCGGGCTTATGCGGAAATCAACGACTTCGAGGACGAACTGGAGAAGGCCGGAGCGGTGGTGGTGAAGTTCTGGCTCGCGATCGGAAAGGACGAGCAACTGGCCAGATTCAAGGCCCGCGAGGCGCTGCCGCACAAACGCTTCAAGATCACGGAGGAGGACTGGCGCAATCGCGACAAGTGGGACGACTATGAACGGGCTGTGTGCGACATGATCGATCGTACGAGCACCGAGACTTCCCCGTGGACCGTCGTCGAGGCCAACAACAAGTATTTTGCCCGAATCAAGGTGCTGCGTACCCTATGCGAACGTCTTGATGCGGCGCTGGAGCACTGAGCGCGGTGCAGCGTCGACGCAGCGCGGGAATCGTGCCCGCGCGTCAACGTTCCGTTAGAATCGAATCACATTGACAAATGGTGACCGCTTGAGCCGCGAACTCCTCGATGCCGCCGTGCCGGCCGACATGGTCGACTCCACTGCACAGTTTGTGGCGTGGGTGCGAGGAGCGGCTCCGTACGTCCATGCGTTTCGCGGAAAGACCTTCGTAATCGCCTTCGGCGGCGAAGTCGCCGGAGGGGTGCGTGCCCAGAGTCTTGCGTACGACTGCAATCTGCTGGCGGCGCTGGGCATTCGGTTGGTTCTGGTGCATGGTGCGCGTCCGCAGATCGATGCGGAGATGACGCGTCGCGGGCTGGAGCCGCGGTACCACCGCGGGCTCAGGGTGACGGACGCGGCGGCGCTCGAATGCGTAAAGGCGGCGATGGGGGTGACGCGCCTCGAGCTCGAGGCGCAGCTCTCGCAAGGGCTGCCGAACACACCGATGGCCGGCAGCTACATGCGCGTGACCGGGGGAAATTTCATCACCGCGCGCCCTGTAGGCGTCGTCGACGGCGTGGATTACCAATACACGGGTGCCGTCCGAAAGATCATCGCCGAAGAAATCGCGGCCGATCTGGACCAGCACAACGTTGTTCTCATCTCCCCGCTGGGAGTCTCGCCGACCGGCGAGATCTTCAATCTGGGCATGGAAGAGGTCGCCGAAGCGGTCGCGGTGGCACTGCATGCCGAAAAGCTGATCTATCTTTGCGATGCGCCCGGGCTGCTCGACCGGGAAGGAAATCTGATCGATTCGGTCACTGCAGACGAGGCGGAGCGCATGTTCGAGGCCGCCGAGGGGCTCACCGAGGATCTGCACCTCTACCTTCCGTGTGCGGTACGCGCGCTGCGCGGCGGCGTCGCCCGGGTGCATCTGATCGATCATGACAGGGACGGCGGGCTGCTACTCGAGTTCTTTACCCGCTCGGGCGTCGGTACGGTGATCTCCCGTGATCCGCTGTTCCGGTTCCGCGAGGCGACGTTCGAAGACGTGGGCGCCCTTGTCGCATTGATCTCGCCAATGGAATTGGACGGCACCCTGGTACGCCGGGGACGGGAGTTGCTCGAGCAGGAGATCGACCGTTTCACCCTGGTCGAACACGACGGCGTGCTCGTCGGATGTGCCGCGCTGTACCCCTTCGGTGACGAGCCCGCCGCGGAACTCGCCTGTCTCGCGGTGACGCCTGAGTTCCGCCGGGCCGGGCTGGGAGACCAACTGCTCAAGCGCGTCGAGCAGCGCGCCCGCAAGCAGCGCATGGAGCGGCTGTTCGTACTGACGACGCGGACTGCGCACTGGTTCCGGGAACGCGGTTTTTCCGAGATCGGCCCCGACGCGCTGCCACGCCAGAAGCGTGACTTGTACAACTACCAGCGCCGCTCGAAGATCTTCGTGAAACGCCTATGACCGCCTGCCCCGGATTCCCCTGTCGATGGGGTGTGAGTGGGCCCGGGAAGGCGCGCCATCGGACACATGGCAGGCTGGAAGGCGGGCAGGTGCTCGTACCGGTTGTGTTCGGGCTGGGAGCGGCATTGCTTGCGACGCTGGTGGTCCTGGAGATGCGCTCAGGACTGTGGGGTCCGTGGATGGTCGTAGCCGGCACGGTTGGCGCGATCGGACTCTTGACGGGACTCGCGGCGCGCTGGCAGATCCAGGCGCGTGCCAACGCGCAAGCGCGCCGCCAGCGCGAGATAGCCAGGCATCTGGACGTGCTCGACGGTATCGTTTCGGTCGGTGAGGTGTCATCCGCGTCGGCCTCGGCGGAGACGCTCGAGCGAATCGATGCGTCGGTGCGTCAGGCCGAACTCCTCCGCGCTGTGGCAGAGGGCGTCCATGGGATCGAGGCACTTTTCGATCTGGAGGGTCGGCTCATATGGATCAGTCCCTCGATCGAGCGCGTCACCGGCCGCGTCCCGGCGGCCTGCATGAAGGCCGACGACGCCCTCGCGCTTCTGGTCAATGAGTCGGATCTCGGCTATTGCAGGAACATGGCGCAGAA
Organism: uncultured Azoarcus sp.; assembly: GCA_964404505.1. Classification (GTDB taxonomy): domain Bacteria; phylum Pseudomonadota; class Gammaproteobacteria; order Burkholderiales; family Rhodocyclaceae; genus DAOMNN01. Next base: position 82,952 of record CAYOKH010000002.1, on the reverse strand, counting down.
AGTTGCACAAGGAGGTGGGGAAGAGGAATTCGAGATTCGGCTGGTCCGGGAGGACGGGCAGATCCGCTGGATTGGCTGCTGCTGGCGGCGCATGGAAAAGGACGGTGTCCCCGTCGGCCTGCGAATGTCTGCCGAAGACGTTCAGGCACGCAAGGAGACCGAGTACAAGCTCCTCGAAACGGTCGCCGAGCTGCGGCGCTCACAGGCCCTGCGCGAGCACTATCTTTCGCGCAGCAACGACGAGCGCATGCGTCTGATCGCACTGCTGAACGTGATCCGGCTCGGCATCCTGTTCATGGATCGGGATCACCGCGTGCTGTACTACAACCGTGCGATGCTCGATATCTGGGGTTTTCCGCAGGATGCGAACCTCATCGGTGTTCGTGACGTGGTACTTCAGAGCCGGATTGCCCATCTGCTGGAGGATCCGGAGGACTACTTCGGCAGCATACGGAGTCTGGTGGATGACCACACCGTCGGGCAAGCGCGCGAGATTCACTTCAAGGACGGGCGCATCGTCACGGACGCGTCCGCGATCGTCGAAAGCGAGTTCGACGGTCGCGGTATCGGGCGGGTCTGGATCTACGAGGACGTGACCGAGCAGCGGCGCATTGCGGAACGTCTGATCGAGATGGCCGAGCGTGATCCCCTGACGGATCTGTTCAACCGGCGACGCTTCCGTGAAGAACTCGACCGCCTGCTTGCCGATGCGGTGCGCCGGAACTACCGTGTCGGGCTCATCATTTTCGATCTTGATGGTTTCAAGCCGATCAACGACGCGTTCGGCCATCAGGCCGGCGACGAGGTGCTGGTGTGCATGAGCAGGCACGTGGGGAGCATCATCCGGCGCAACGAGACTTTCTTCCGCCTTGGAGGCGATGAGTTCGCCGTTCTGGTGCCGGATGCCGATGCAGCGGGGCTGGATGAGCTGGCTCGGCGGATCGTGGAAGGCGTTGCCGAACTGAAGTTCACGTTCGAAGGGCGGGAGGCGGGTCTCACGGCGAGCCTCGGCATTGCCCTGTTCCCCTCGCACGCGGGCGATGCCGAGCGCCTCGTCGCAGCGGCCGACCAGGCCATGTATCGTTCGAAGAGCAGCGGGCGCAATCGCTGGTCGATCGCCGGGTGCGACGGGCCTGAATCGGCTAAAATCGGGACATCGGGTTCCGGTGGACCCAATCGTCAAGAGGATTGAAGAAATGGCTCGTATGGTGAACTGCGTCAAGCTCGGTCGTGAAGCGGAAGGGCTGGATCTTCCGCCTGTTCCGGGAGCGCTGGGGAAGCGTATTTTCGAGAATGTCTCGAAGGATGCCTGGCAGCAATGGGTGAAGTATCAGACCATGCTGATCAACGAGAACCGGCTCAACCTGATGGATGCGCGTGCGCGCAAATATCTGAGCGAGCAGATGGAGAAGCATTTTTTCGGGGAAGGTGCGGATGGTGTCAGCGGTTACGTTCCGCCCGAACGCTGACGGACGGGGGTTACCGCCTCGTCGTGGTGCCGGGTCGGCGGGCAGCGCAACGTGCACCAACAGGGCTGAGGCCGCCACTCGCGGCAGTGCCTGCGGCCGGAATGGATGCTATTCCCCGCGCGTTTCCTTTTCGACCTTGTCGACGCCCACATGGCGCACGTCGCGGCCCTTGACCATGTACACGACGTGTTCGGCGATGTTGGTCGCGTGATCTCCGACGCGTTCGATCGACTTCGCGATGAAAAGAACGTCGAGTGAGCGCGTTATCAGGCGGGGGTCTTCCATCATGAAAGTTGCGAGCTGGCGGATGATGCCCTTGAAGATTGCATCGACTTCCTTGTCCTGCCGCAGAATGTCTGCGACGGCCGAAGGATCCTGACGCACGAAGCAGTCGAGTGCGTTGTTGAGCATGCCGACTGCCATGTTGGAGACGTGACGCAACTCGACTTTCGGTACGAAGGCGGCCTCGGATTCGATGATGGGTCGGGCGGCTTTCGCAATCTTCTTGGCTTCGTCGCCGACACGCTCGAGATCCGTGATCATCTGCATGATCGTCATCAGCAGCCGCAGGTCGCTGGCCGCAGGAGCGTGGCGCGCGATCAACTGAATGCACAGTTCGTCGAGTTCGATCTCCTTGCGGTTGACCACCTTCTCCGTGTCGATCACTTCATCAATCAGCGTCATGTCGTTGCCGGTCAGGCCATCGACCGCGCGCACGACCTGCCGGCACACGAGTTCACCCATCATCACCACTCGTCGGCGCAGATCATCCAGTTCGGTGTCGAATTGTGCGAAGGTGTGTTTTGTCATGTTCATCGTCGTGTTGTTCCTGTGCGGCGAGACTACCAGCGAAGTGTGACGATTTTGTTGCATGCCTACCGCACGTCCGCGATTCGTCCCGTGCACGGGGACGTCAGGTGGCGACGTGGCGTTCGACCCCGTCCGGTGTCGCGAGAAGGAGCAAGTCCGCCCCGCGTCGGGCAAAGATGCCATTTGTGACGACCCCCACGATCTGATTGATCTCGGATTCCATTGCCGTCGGCGCGGGCAGGCGCAGTCCATGCACGTCGAGGATGAGATTGCCGTTGTCGGTCACGAATCCCTCACGCAGGACGGGACTGCCGCCCAGACGGGTCAGTTCGCGCTCGACGTAGGCCCTCGCCATGGGTATGACTTCCACCGGAAGCGGGTAACCGCCAAGAAACTCGACACGCTTGCTCGCATCGCAGATGCAGATGAATCGGGTTGCGACCGCGGCCACGATCTTCTCCCGCGTGAGCGCGCCGCCGCCACCCTTGATCATGCAAAATCCCCCGTCGATCTCGTCTGCACCGTCCACATAGACGGGCAGATCCGTGACGTCATTAAGGTCGATCACCGCTATTCTGTGGCTGCGTAATCTGTCGCTGCTGGCCTCGGAGCTGGAGACCGCTGCGACGACACGATCGCGGATCGTTGCCAGGCCGTCGATGAAATGGTTGACCGTCGATCCGGTACCAACGCCTACCACGCTGCCTTCTTCGACATATTCGAGCGCTGCCAGCGCCGCAGCCTTCTTGAGTTCGTCCTGGGTCATGTTCGATGTCCGTTGTGCGTGGTTGCGTCCGATACGGGGCCGGGGTCTACATCAGTCCGTGAAACGCCTGCACGAGGACGGGTGCGCCGGCGGGGACATCGCCGCAATCCTCGGGCAGCACGATGAAGCAGTCAGCATCGGACATCGACTTGAGCACGCCCGAGCCCTGTGCCCCCGTCAGCGCCACGTGCAACTGCCCCTCCGCGCGCGACAGGCGCCCGCGCAGGAACTCCCGCCGCCCCGGGCGCTTCGCTATCGCATCCGTGCAAATCGCCTCGAACAGCACGGCCCTGGGCAGTGGGGCGACGCCGGAAAGCTTGAGCAGGGCTTCATGCACGAACTGGTAATAGGTCACCATCACGGCTACCGGGTTGCCGGGAAGCCCGAACATCCAGGCATTGCCGACCCGTCCGAAGGCCATTGGGCGGCCAGGTTTGATGTCGATCTTCCAGAAGGCGACCTCGCCGAGGCGATTGACCAGTTCGCGCACGAAATCGGCTTCGCCGACCGAAACGCCACCGCTGGTCAGGATTACGTCCGCGTTCTCGGATGCGCCCCGGAATGCCGCTTCCAGGCTGTCCGGATCGTCGCGCACCACGCCCATGTCAAGCATCTCGCATCCAAGACGCGACAGCGCACCGAAAAGGGTGTAGCGATTACTGTCATAGACCTCGCCGGCGACAAGGGGCTTGCCGATCGACGCCAACTCGTCCCCGGTGGAGAAAAATGCGACTCTCAGTCGCCTGTACGTGGCCACTTCGGCAATGCCGAGCGATGCGATCAAGCCAAGTTCCGCCGGTCCGCACGTCTTGCCGGCCGGTATGGCGACGCCCCCGGCGACGAGATCCTCGCCGGCACGGCGCACGTTCTGGCTGACGGCCTGTCCGGAAGGAATCAATACGCGTCCACCATCGCTGCGGGCTACCTCCTGCATGACGATCGTGTCGGCGCCCTGCGGAATCGGGGCGCCGGTCATGATGCGTACGGCCTGTCCCGCGCTGACGATGCCGGAGAACGGCTTTCCGGCAAACGCCGAGCCGACCACGTCGAGGGTGGTCTCACCTGCGCCGGAAAGATCTGCAAAACGTACTGCATAGCCGTCCATGGCGGAATTGTCATGGGCCGGGACATTGTACGGCGCGATGACGTCGGCGGCGAGAACGCGACCGAGGGCGTTGCGCACGGTGACGTACTCCCGACCCGTGATCGGGGCCAGGCGATCCAGTATCGCATTGCGGGCCTCGGTCACGCCAAGAGAGGGCGCGCGGGCAGCTGGGGACGGTCTGTGCGTGGCTTGCATTGTCGTTCCGTAATGGCGGAAGTCCGGGTGGCAGACATTATCGTCGATCCGGCCGACTATGCCGCAGCCGGGCACCATTGCCAACAAGCTTCGCCGCTGATGCAGGCAGGAAAAAGGGGTGGACCCGCCACCCCTCGCTCCCGCCGCCCGCGGCGGTGAAGATCCTTCACGACCCCTGTGGTGCGTCAGCGAAGGCCAGCGGCGAAATCGGCGACGGCCTTCATTTCCGGATCGGTCATCTTCAGTGCGATCATGCGCATCATCTCGTTGGGGTCGTTGGCGCGGCCGCCGTCGCGGAAAGACTTGAGCTGCGTCAACATGTAATCGGCATACTGCCCGGAGACGCGGGGATATTCTGCCGGAATGCCGTTGCCAGCCGGGCCGTGGCATGCGGCGCAGGCAGGGACTCCCTTCGCGGCGATACCTCCGCGCCAGATCTGCTGGCCGAGTTCGATCGTGTCGCGGTTCGCGGCGGCCTCGGGCTGCAATTCCTGGCCTGCGAAGTAGGCGGCGAGCGATCTCTTGTCGGCATCGTCCAGACTGGCAACCATCGCGTTCATGACAGCGTCCTCGCGCGCGGGGGGCCTTCCGTCAACGGACTGATAGTCGTTCAGCTGCTTGTAGAGATATTCCGGAATCTGTCCTGCAAGTTTCGGATTGGCCGCCAGCAAGCTGTTGCCGTCCACGCCATGGCAGGCACCGCAGAGTGATTCTGAAATCTGCCTTGCCTTGTCGAGGTCGGGGGCCTGGGCCTGCAGGCCGCCTGCAACCAGCAGCAACGAAAGCAGCAGGGAACGCTTTATCATAGTGTCCTCGGAAAAGCCGTGAGTGATAATCTCAAACTTGGTATTCTATAACAAGAACCCGTATTTGCGCGATGCAGTCGGGTTTTCGCCCCGACTCAGCCGCCCCGCAGATACTGTCTCCATGCCGATCTTCCGCAATGCACGCTTCGAAATCTCGATCGCCAAGGCCGGAAGCCTGCCGCCGCCCGTAGGTCCCGAGATTGCGTTCGCCGGCCGCTCCAACGCGGGCAAGTCGAGTGCGATAAATACACTGGCCGGGCACACCCGGCTGGCCTACGTATCCAAGACGCCGGGCCGAACCCAACTCATCAACTTCTTTCGCCTCGACTGCGGTGCAGCCCTCGTCGATCTGCCAGGCTACGGCTATGCCAAGGTTCCCGAGAGCATCCGGCGCAAGTGGCAGAATCTGCTCGAGACCTACCTGAGGAAGCGCGAGAACCTGATCGGGATGGTGTTGATCATGGATAGTCGCCATCCGCTGACCGAGCTCGATCGCCAGATGATTGGCTGGTTCCTGCCGACGGGCCGCCCGATCCACATACTGCTGACCAAGAGCGACAAGCTGTCGCGCAACGAGGCCGCCGCGGCGCGTGCGTTCGTGCAGCGCGAGCTTGCCCGCATGGGCGATCAGGTAAGCGTGCAGTTGTTTTCCAGCCTCAAGAAGACCGGCGGGGACGAAGTCGAGCGTGTGATTTCGCGCTGGCTGGGACTTCCCGTGGCTGTTGCCGAGGTCCCGACGGGGTCTCGCGAGGCCGCACGTGAAAAAGAAAAACCCCGGGCTCAAGGGGAAGAAAGCCCGGGGCGGAACAACGCCTTGTCAAAGGCACCCGCTCAGGGAGGGAAAGCGGGGGATGGCTTGGCCCATCCGTAATATGAGATTCGAGCTCCCCGGGGAAGTTCCCGACCAGATCAGTCAAGGTATTTCAAATTGTGACAACGGGTCGAGCGCAGCCACGGCAGTCATGCCGGGGCAAGCGCGACAAGCGTAATCGGAGCCGAAGGCTCCACTGAATTGTAGCGGGGAGCTCCGGCCTTCAGGCCGGAGTGACTCACATACCGGAACAGGAATGACAATGCGACCGAACGGTGGTTTTCCAGCAATTCGGATGCGGCGGATGCGACGGGACGAGTTTTCGCGCCGATTGATGCGTGAAGCCCGCCTGTCCGCCGACGATCTCATCTACCCCGTGTTCGTGCTCGAAGGGCGTGACCAGACCGAGCCGGTTCCGTCGATGCCGGGCGTAAATAGGGTATCGCCCGACAATCTGCTCCACGTCGCCGAGGAGGCCATGAATCTCGGAGTGCCTGCGTTGGCGCTGTTTCCGGTGATCGGGGCGGATGTGAAGAGTCTGGGAGCAGAGGAAGCGTGGAATCCGGACGGATTGGTGCCGCGCGTGGTGCAGTTGCTGAAGGCACGCTTTCCCGAACTCGGGGTGATCACCGACGTGGCGCTCGACCCCTACACGAGCCACGGGCAGGACGGGCTCATCGATCCCGATGACCCGCGCGGCTACGTTCTCAATGACGAGACCCTCGATGCACTCGCGAAACAGGCCTTGTGCCATGCGCAGGCCGGAGTGGATGTCGTCGCGCCCTCGGACATGATGGACGGTCGCGTTGCGCGGATTCGTGCGGAACTCGAAGCTGACGGCCATATTCATACCCGCATCCTTGCCTATTCGGCCAAGTACGCTTCAAGTTTCTACGGCCCGTTTCGCGACGCCGTAGGGTCGGCAGGAAATCTGGCAGGCGGCAACAAGTACACGTACCAGATGGACCCCGCCAATTCTGACGAGGCGCTTCGCGAAGTCGCCCTCGATATCGCCGAAGGTGCCGACATGTTCATGGTCAAGCCGGGGCTGCCCTACCTGGACATCGTGCGTCGGGTCAAGACGGAGCTCCAGGTGCCGACCTACGTCTATCAGGTCAGCGGGGAATATGCGATGCTGAAGGCCGCCATCGCGAACGGCTGGCTGGCGGAGCAGGCGTGCGTGATGGAGACGCTGCTCGCCTTCAAGCGTGCGGGTGCCGACGGTGTCCTGACCTATTTTGCGCTCGATGCGGCACGCTGGTTGAAGGCGGCGGCCTGAGGCGCGCGCGCCGCGGAGTTCACGCGATCAGTCGTCCGGCGGCCCGACGCAGGTCCAGAATCGAGTCGATCTTCAGGTCGACGTAGGCGGGCTGGCCGAGCCCGCGGCTGACCAGGACGGTCTTCATTCCGAGGCGTTTTGCGGTGCGAAGGTTCGCCGCCGAATCCTCCACGAGGACGCAGCGATTGGGGTGAAGGCGGTGATCCCGGAGCAGATGGCGGAAGGCCTGAACTCCTGGCTTGGGATGGAAGTGCATCTGTTCGATGCCGAACACATCGTGAAAGTGACGGCGGATACCCATCACGCCAATGACCGCGCGTGCATAGCGCTGGGGACCGTTGGAAAAGACGATCTTGCGCCCCGGCAGCTGACGCAGCACCCCGCGCAGCGCCCGGTCGAACACCATGAGCCGGTCCAGTTCGTCGAAGCGGTGGGTTTCCTCGAGGAAGTGGCGTGGATCCGTGCCATGGTGGCGCATCAGGCCAAGCAGCGTGGCGCCGTAGCGATGCCAGTAATGCAGGCGCAGGGCATTCGCCTCCTCGGCGCTCAAGGATAGGTGCTCCTGCAGGTATGCGGTCATGCTGCGGTTGATGTGCGGAAAGATGTGCGCGCTTGCGTTGTGCAGCGTGTTGTCCAGATCGAACAGCCAGGTGATCGTGGTCATGTCCGCTTCTCGAAGCGGACCACGGCCCGACCGTCCGCAATGGACTTCGGCCGGGCCTTCCACGCATGCCCCTGTACGACTTCGAACGTAATCGGAATGCGCCCGTTTTCGCGCATCGTTTCCAGCACTTGCCGCGCAGTCCGCCATTCATTCTTGCCACTCAGGCCGCGCGGTCGTGCTGCACTGGCATTGTTGGTTCCAGACAGGCGCAAGTCGCGCAGCAGGTCGTCGATGTCGGTGTAAGTCATCGTCACGACCTCCATGTCCATCACTGGATCCGAGAATCCGGCCTGCACCAGCGCGTCGCCCAGGTCGTGCATGTCCATGAAGCGATGGACGCGGTCACCGCGCATGTCGGGCAGAGCCGCACGAAGCTCCTTGAGCGTGTCCGGGCCGAGGGTCGAGAACATTGCCACGCCACCGACTTCGAGCACACGATGCATCTCGGAGAAGACCGGAAACGGGTCGCTGAGCCAGTTGAGCATGAGATTCGACCACACCATCGACACGCTCGCGCCTGCGAGGGGCAGTGCGCTGGCGTCGGCGCATGCGAGTGCCGGACGGCGCGCACCGCGTTTGAAAAGCCGGGCGAGCAGTCCAGGCCTTGCGTGCGCGCGTTCGAGCATGGGTAACGCCCAGTCGATACCGATGCGCAGTGCTTCCGGGTAGCGCTTCTCGAGCAGACCGAGGTCGGCCCCGGTGCCGCATCCGAGATCCACGATCCGCCGCGGCTCGACGCGGATGTAGTCGAGCCGCTCGTCCATGCGGCGTGCGATTTCGCGCGCAAGAACCGCGGCCTCGTCACAGGTGCCGGCCGCGTGCGCGAAGCGCCTGCGCAGCAGGGTACGGTCGAGCACGAAACCGGCGTCGGCGTTCATGCCTGCTTGTCAGACCGCGCGCAGACCGAGGCGCTCGAACAGTCGCTCGTCGCGCTCAACCTCGGGATTGTCCGTCGTCAGCAGGCGGTCGCCATGGAAGATGGAATTGGCGCCTGCCATGAAGCACAGTGCCTGCAGTTCGTCTCCCATCTGTTGCCGTCCGGCGGACAGGCGCACTACGCTGGATGGCATCGTGATGCGTGCCACGGCAACGGTACGCACGAACTCGAACGGATCGAGCGGATGCGCATGCGCAAGAGGAGTCCCGGGTACTGCAACGAGGTTGTTGATGGGCACGGACTCGGGCGGAGGGGACATGTTGGCGAGCTGGGCGATCATCGCAGCGCGCTGAAGGCGGGTTTCGCCCATGCCCACGATGCCGCCGCAGCAGAGGTTGATGCCGGCCTCGCGTACGCGTGTCAGGGTGTCCAGCCTGTCCTCGAGCGTATGGGTGGTGATGACTTCTGCGTAATACTCGGGCGCCGTGTCGATATTGTGGTTGTAGTAGTCCAGACCGGCTGCTTTCAATGCCTCGGCCTGTCCATCCCGGAGCATGCCGAGGGTTACACACGTTTCAAGACCGATTTTCCTGACCTCGCTGATCATCTCCAGCACCGGACCCAGATCCTTTTCCGCGGGGCTGCGCCAGGCGGCACCCATGCAGAAGCGCGAGGCACCTCCTGCCTTGGCCGCGCGCGCGTGCCCGATGACCTCCTGAAGCGGCATCAGGCGCTCGGGTCGCAGGCCGGTGTCGTAGCGTGCGGACTGCGAGCAGTAACCGCAGTCTTCCGAGCAGCCGCCGGTCTTGATTGACAGCAAGGTCGAGCGTTGCACTTCGTTCGCAGCGAAATGCTGGCGGTGTGCGACGCTTGCATCGAAAACCAGGTCGAGCAGGGGGCGCTCGAACAACGCGGCGATATCGGTCACGCTCCACTTGGTGTCGGCACGCGCTGCACAGGGCGCAGCACGTGAATCGACATTGGCTTCGATCGATCTTGATATCATAAAATGGGCGTCCCTGTGCTGATGTGCGGTCGCGCATGATCCGACATCGGAGGAAATCCTGTCAAACTCGCAACCATCGTTCGCAAACATGCTCCGAGGTATCCGGGACGCGCTCTTGCCGCAGGACTGCTTCGTATGCGGGGCAGACGCGGCGGGTGCTTTTGTATGCCCGCATTGCGAACTCGAACTGCCGTTTCATCCTGTCTCGTCCTGCCCGCTGTGTGCGCTCCCGACCGCCGCGGGCGAAGTCTGCGGGCACTGTCTGCGTGACTCTCCCGCCTACGACGCGACCGTCGCGCTGTTCTCCTACGCGTTCCCGATCGACCGAATGGTGCAGGCTCTGAAATATCACTCGCGTCTGGCCGCGGCCGAACATCTCGGCGGGCGGCTTGCGAATCGTGAGCCGACGGCCGACGTCGACCTCGTTCTGCCCATGCCCCTGCACCCGAAGCGACTGCGTGAGCGGGGATTCAACCAGGCGGTCGAACTCGCGCGTCCGCTGGCGCGTGCCTGGGGCCTGCCGCTGGAACTCGCGCGGGTCGGGCGCACCGTCAACACTGCTCCGCAGGCCTCGCTGCCCTGGAGGGCAAGGCACGGGAACATGCACGATGCCTTCGTATGCCGTGGTACGCTCGCGGGCAGTCGCATTCTCGTGATCGACGATGTGATGACCACGGGTGCCACCCTCGATGCGCTCGCGCGCGTGCTCAGAAGGCATGGTGCGGCGCGGATCTTCAATCTCGTGGTGGCGCGAACGCTCCCGCCTGGCTGAGCGCTGCGCCGACATCTCACGGCGCGATGTTTCGGGTGGCGCGTGCATGTTGCGGGCCCGTGCCTCGCGAATCTGCCCGAGTTCCGGACCATGTTCAACGTCGTGCTTTTTCAACCCGAGATTCCTCCAAACACCGGCAATGTGATCCGCCTTGCGGCGAACACCGGAGTACGACTGCACCTCGTGCGACCTCTCGGCTTCGATCTGGGCGATCGCCAGCTTGCGCGGGCCGGACTCGATTACCACGATCTGGCAAGCGTGGAAGTGCATGACGACTGGGACAGCTGCCTTGGCGCCTTGCCGGGCAGCCGGATCTTCGCCTTGAGCACGCGAGGCGGCATGCGCTATGACCGGATCGCGTTCCGGTCGGGCGATGCGTTCGTGTTCGGACCGGAAACGCAGGGGTTGCCCATGCCGTTTCTCCAGGCACTTCCCGCCGAGCGCGTGCTGCGCATCCCCATGGTGCCCTCTTGCCGCAGCATGAATCTGTCGAACTCGGTTGCAATCGTCGTCTACGAGGCGTGGCGCCAGCACGATTTCGCCGACACTACCGGTTAGCGCCTGGAGGTGCAGCCGGTCATTCGTGCCTGGGTTCGCGTGCCAGAAGCAGTTCCACGGCATCGCGCGGTCCTATGTCCTCGGAATTGAGCAGGGCGTCGATGGCCTCGGTTATCGGCATTTCGATGCCATGCCGGGCCGCCAGTCCGATCGCCTCACGTGTCGTCGATACGCCCTCGGCGACATGACCCAGTTCGCGCAGGATGTCGGGAAGCGGCGCGCCTTGCGCCAGTGCCAGACCTACGCGGCGATTGCGCGACAGGTCACCGGTACAGGTCAGGATCAGGTCACCCATTCCCGCGAGCCCCATGAGCGTCTCACTACGGGCACCCAGCGCCCGCCCCAGTCGGGCGATTTCCGCAAGCCCCCGTGTGATCAGCGCTGCTCGGGCATTCAAGCCGAAGCCCAATCCATCCGAAACACCCGCGGCAATCGCGATCACGTTCTTGAGCCCGCCGCCGATCTCCGCCCCGACCAAGTCCGTGTTGGCATAGATGCGCAGGCGCGGCTGGTGCAGTACCTGAATCCAGTGCTCGGCAAAGCTGCGCTTTGCCGCCGCGAGGCACACAGCAGTAGGCAGGCCGCGCCCCACTTCCGCGGCAAAGCTCGGACCGCTGAGGACGCCGCACGGTGCGTCCGCTCCCAACTCCTCGTACACGATCTCATGCGGGAGTTTGGCGGTCCCCGCTTCCAGCCCCTTGCAGGCCCAGATCAAGGGTACGCTGCGGCCCAGTGCGCAGAGCCTCCGCACGGTCTCGCGAAGGCCCGACAACGGCGTTGCGACGAGGTGCAAATCGGTTCCCCCCGCAACCGTCATGAAGTCCTCGGTTGCCTGCAGACGGTCGGGAAAGGCTACGCCGGGCAGATAGCGATCGTTGCGGCGATCCGTGTTCAGGCTTGTTGCCAGGATATTGCTGCGGGCCCACAGCAATACTTCGTGCTCCCGCGCGAATGCGACGGCAAGTGCAGTTCCCCATGCGCCGGCTCCGAATACGCCGATCCGCAGGCGCTCAGCGGGCGCCACCGCGGGCATCGCTCATCCCTGTCGCAACCCTGCGCATGTGCTACAGCCCCCAGACTTCGGTCACCCGCACAAAGCCCGAGGCGCCGTCGCGATGACGCACATGCACCCAGCCTGCGACCGGAGGTGTTGCCAGTTCGAGCACCACGGCCCGCGTCGCCTCGAACACCACAGGGGCATCCGCTTCAGGCCGCTGTCGGACGACGGCACTTGCCGCGGTCACGATCAGCGTGCGCTGCGGACTGAGCTTGCTGCGCTCGATCCACGTCAGGGCGCCGCCCGAATCCCGTACCTTGACCCATTTGTCCAGGTCAACCACTACCTCCACCGGGGTGCCGGGCGAAACGATGAAAAGGGGCTTTCCCCGCTCCGAGGGGGTGTCGAACAGGATCGCCGGCTCGCCGACCGAACGGAACTCGATTGCCTGTGCCCATGCCGTGGGCAAGGCCAGGGCCACGATCAGGGCAAGGCAGGCGGTTCGGAAACGGGAGTTCATGTCGGGCCTACTGAATGGGGACTTCGCCATTGCCCGCCGCGGCTCCCGACTCGGCCTGCTTCTTCTTGGCCTGATAAAGGAGTTCGAAATTGACCGGGGCAAGAATCACGGGCTGGAAGCCGGCGCGTGTCACTGCATCGGATACGGCCTCGCGGGCGTACGGAAAGAGGATGTTCGGGCAACCGATCATCATCAGGGGTTCGAGGTCCTTGTCAGGGATATTGCGTACCTGGAAGACGCCGGATTGTGCCACCTCGATCATGAAAAGGGTCTTGTCGTTCGGGAGCTTGGCCGTCACCGTAACGGTCAGTGTGACTTCGTAAATACCCTCATCGACCGCGTTCCCGTCGGTTCGCAACTGAACGTTCACCTGCGGCGTCTCGCGCTCCAGGTAAACCTTGGGAGCGTTCGGAACCTCCAGCGAGAGATCCTTGACGTAGAGTTTCTCGATCGAGAATACGGGTTGTGCTTGTTCGGTCATGTGCTGCCCTGAGATTGGGTGGAAGGGGGAAAGTGTAATAGCCGGATGATTCAGGCGTTCAGAAGGGTATCGAGCTTCCCGGACCGGTCGAGTTCGAACAGATCGTCGCATCCGCCGACATGGTAATCGCCGATGAAGATCTGGGGAACGGTCCTGCGCCCGGTGAGGCTCATCATTTCGTCCCTGCGGGTGGCATCGAGATCGATTCGAACCTTCTCTACACCGGTGATACCCTTGCGTGCAAGCAATTGCTCGGCGCGAACACAGTATGGGCAGAATCCAGTCGCATACATTCTCACATGCGGCTTCATTTCGCCTTCTCTTTCTTCCTGGCAGCGGACTTGCCGGCACCGGACTTGCCGGAGCCGGCCTTGTGACTGATCGGCTGGCCCGCCTTCTCCCATTCGAAGACGCCGCCTCGGAGATGAAACAGCTTCTCGAAACCTGCCTTTTTCAGCACGAGCATGGCTGCCTTGGAGCGCATGCCGCTGGCGCAGCACAGAATCAACGGATGAGACTTAAGCTTCTCGAGTTCGGCGGTGCGCTTGGGAAGTTCCGCGATCGGAATGTGCAGTGCGTTGGGGATGTGCCCCGATTCGAACTGGCCATAGTCGCGAACGTCTATGACCTGGGCGTCCTCACGATTCATCAGCAGTGTCGCCTCGATCGCCGAAAGCTGGGATTTGTCTCCATAGGCTTGAATCATGTCGAAGAGCAGCCAGCCGCCGCTGATTGCGGCAAGCGCTGCCCAGTACCAGTGTTCCTGCAAGAATTCCACTTACGCCCGCTCCGTTATCGATCTGTTCAGCTGTTGAAGTCGTTGGGGCCGATGCCGCAAAACACCTCGCGCATCAGTTCGATGAGCTGCAGTGTCCGATGATCACCCACCCGGTAATACACCCTGTTCGCGTCCTTGCGCGTCTGCAGTACCCCCTTGTCTCGCAGGATCGCAAGATGCTGCGAGATATTGCTCTGGGACGTGCCGACCGATTCCACGATGTCCTGAACGCAGATCTCGCTGTCCCCCAGCACACACAGGATCTTCAACCGCAGGGGGTGTGCGATCGCCTTTAGTGCGCGCGCCGCGGTCTCGATATGCTCGTGCTTGTCGATCAAGTCGATGATGGCCTGGTTGTTCACAGTGGTGTCTGCAGTCGAAGGTAGGGTGAGTAGTATAAAATATTGCGGCCGGGTCAAGCGTGTGTTTGGCCCACAGGCGTAAATTTGTTGGCCGGAAGGACTCGACCGGCCCACGCTGTCAGGACCAGGCGGCTGCCTTCCCGACCCGAATTCTTTGTCGATGCATCGCGAGACCCCATGTACAAGATCGTTCTGCTCCGCCATGGTGAATCCACCTGGAATAAGGAAAATCGCTTCACCGGCTGGACCGATGTGGACCTTACCGACAAGGGTGTCGAGGAAGCGCACGAGGCGGGTCGGCTGCTGAAGCAGGAGGGATTCGCGTTCGACCTTGCCTACACGTCCGTGCTCAAGCGCGCCAACAAGACCCTCAACATCGTCCTCGAAGAACTTGATGCGCTGTGGTTGCCGGTAAGGCACTCCTGGCGTTTGAACGAACGCCATTACGGAGCGCTGCAGGGGCTCAACAAGGCAGAGACGGCGGCCAGGTTCGGGGACGACCAGGTCCTCTTGTGGCGTCGGTCCTACGATACGGCGCCGCCTCCGCTCGAAGATGGCGATGAGCGGCTCACCTTCAGCGACCCGCGCTACGCGTTGTTGCCGCACGCGCGCTTTCCGCGCACGGAATGTCTCAAGGACACCGTGGCCCGCTTCGTTCCCTACTGGGAGACCAACATCGTGCCCAGCATCCTCGCCGGAAACCGGATACTCGTTGCGGCCCATGGGAACAGTATGCGGGCGCTCATCAAATACCTCGATCACATCCCGGATGCAGACATCGTGGGCCTGAACATCCCCACCGGACAGCCGCTGGTATACGAGCTCGATGGGGATTTGAAGCCCCTGCGCAGCTATTACCTGGCGGACGACGAGACCATACGGGCGGCCGAGGCGGCCGTCGCCGGGCAGGCTAAGGCCACGCCCGGATCGTGATCAGACCCCGTTCGCTGATCCTCGCGTGCACCCTTGCGGCCGGGTGTGCTCTGCCCGTGCTGTCGCTGGCGGACGATGCCGACCTCGTGCAGCGGCGCTCCGACCTCGAGGAGGTGCAGCGACGCATTGCCGAACTCGAGACGATCATTTCCGATGCGGAGGCGAGCCGTTCGGCCGCCGCGGCGAAGCTCGCGGCGGCCGAACGTGCGGTGTCCGACGCAAGTCGGCGTTTGCGGCAGCTGTCTGAGGAACGCGCCGAGGCGGAGGCGGATCTCGTGGCTCGGGAGGCCGAGCGGCGCGCGGTCGAGGAACGGATTGCGTCGCGCCAAGCGGAACTTGCCGGCTGGCTCAGGCGTCACTACATGCACGGCGGTAGCGATATGGCACCTTTTCTGTCGGGGCGGGACCTCAATCAGCTCGCACGCGATGCGCGTTATCTCGAGCAGGTGGGCCGGGCACGTGTCGCGCTGATCGGGTCCTTGCGCAGCGACCTGCGGGAACATGCGCAATTGGTCGCATCGATCGAGGAGAGGCGCGACGGTCTGATCGCTCTCGAGGCCGGCCAACGCCGGCAGCAGGCCGAGCTGCAGAAGGTGCAGCGGGCGCGTGCAGGTGCCCTTGATGCCCTGGCGCTGCAGATCGGCTCGCAGGAGCGCGAGATGCAGGTCCTGCGACGGAACGAGGAGGAACTCGGCCGCGTGATGGAGGTGCTGGCACTTCGCGCTGAGCGCCGGGAGATCGCGCGAGCGCAGCAGCTGGAGCGTGAGGTCCCGGCTACCTCGGCGGACGAATCGCAGCACCGGGCCGCGACGGCTGTCGAGCGTAGCGGCCCGAGTGCGGGACAGGCAGGCCGGACCGCGACGCCCGCACCGCCAGGTGTCAGGTTCGCCCAACTGCGGGGAAAACTGGGATTTCCGGTCCGCGGAGAACTGATTGGACGTTTCAATGCTCAAAGAGCGGATGGAGGTACGAGATGGCGGGGCGTGTTCATCCGCGCCGGTGGCGGTGAAGACGTTGTCGCGGTCGCGCCGGGAGAGGTCGTCTATTCGGATTGGCTCAGGGGCTATGGAAACCTGATCATCGTCGATCACGGAGACGACTATCTGACGATCTACGGTAACAATGACGCGCTGTTCAAGGTGGTCGGAGAAAGAATAGGTGGTGGGACTCCGATCGCGAGCGTCGGTGCAAGCGGGGGGGCGCCGGAATCGGGTTTATACTTCGAAATCCGGCACAAGGGCGAACCGGTCGATCCGCTACAGTGGATCAGGGCAAGGTAAGCATACGCAAGCGTCGGCATAGCGTTGGATAATGGAGTGGCCATGCGCAACAAGCTTCAAAAACTGAGTCTGATCCTTACCGGCCTGCTTGCCGGCATCCTGATCAGCCTGAACTTCTCTGCCAGTGCGGATCGGTCCCTCGCGCCCTTGCCGGTCGAGGAATTGCGGGCCTTCGCCGACGTATTCAACGCCGTCAAGCAGGGCTATGTGGAGCCGGTCGGAGATGCGGATCTGATCAAACATGCCATCACGGGAATGCTGAGCGGGCTGGATCCGCATTCGGCCTATCTCGATATGGACGCGTACCGGGATCTGCGCGAAGGGACACAGGGCGAGTTCGGCGGGCTGGGTATCGAGGTCGGCATGGAGGACGGGTTTGTCAAGGTCGTTTCCCCGATCGAGGACACTCCGGCATTTCGTGCAGGCATTCAGACCGGTGACCTGATCATCAAGCTCGATGAGACTCCGGTCAAGGGCATGACGCTGAGCGATGCGGTCAAGCGCATGCGCGGGCGTCCCGATACCAGCATCACGCTGACCATCATGCGCCAGGGCGAGACCGCGCCAATCGTGGTCAAGATCACACGCGAAATCATCCGCGTGCAAAGCGTCAGGTCGAAAGTCGTGGAGCCGGGCTATGGTTACCTCAGGATTGCGCAGTTCCAGGAAAATACGGCCGCGAGCGTGGTCGAACATCTGAACCGCCTCGTCGAACAGGGGTCATTGCAGGGCCTGGTGCTTGATCTGCGCAATGATCCGGGCGGCTTGCTGCATGGTGCGATCGGCGTGGCCGCGGCATTCCTGCCGCGAGATGCGCTGGTCGTGTCCACCGACGGGCGCGCGCCGGATGCAAAGCGCGAGTACCGCGCTGCAGCGGAAGACTACCTGCGCGGCACGCGACGCGACTTCCTTCGCGACCTGCCCGCCGCGGCACGCGACGTACCGATGGTCGTATTGGTGAATGCGGGCTCGGCGTCCGCCAGCGAGATCGTGGCCGGGGCATTGCAGGATCACGAGCGTGCAACCGTCATGGGTACGCAGACCTTCGGCAAGGGCTCGGTGCAAACCATCCTGCCGCTCAACAACAATACCGCTATCAAGCTCACGACCGCGCGCTATTTCACGCCGAGCGGCCGGTCGATTCAGGCCAAGGGCATTGAGCCGGACGTCATCGTTGAAGAGAGCGAGAACGGGTCCGCGCGACGTCTTCGCGAGGCGGATCTGCTGGGGCATCTGGGCAATGGCCCGGCGGATGAGGCTGCGCCACAGAATCCAGCCGTCACCGAGGCGCAGGATGCGCAACCCGGGAACGAGGGCACACAAGGCGACCAGATGCCGCGCTTCGTGCTTGGTGACGATGACGATTACCAGCTCAAGAAGGCGCTTTCGCTTCTCAAGGGCGGAGAGATCGTCCAGAATAGCCGCTAGCGGGGTTGCGAGGGGGAGCGCGCAATGCGTCGGGAAACTGCGTACAAGCTGGCGGGCAGGAATCACGACCATCCAGTGGCCGGCGCGGGATTTGTGAAGGAACGCGAGATCAGTTTCTGCGACCTCCCGCCGGGGCAGACTGAGCGCGCACTGCAGGCGTTGAGGATGCTCAAAGGGCTGATCGTCAGCGAATCGGACCGGCCCAACACACTCGTCGTTCGTTATTCCGTACTGGATTACTCGCTCGAATTGATCGAGGATGCCTTGCGCGATGCCGGGTTTCACCTTGCATGCACGCTGTACTCGAAGCTCGTACGCGCGCTTGTTTACTTCTGTGAGGAGACGCAGCGGCATAATCTGGAATCGCCCGAGCGGCTGATCAAGAAGTCCAACGAGGTTTACATCAAGGTGTATGACCAGCACCCGCACGGGGATCATGACGACACGCCGGTCGAGTTGCGAGAGTACAAGTAGTCGCGACGGCCGGTCCGAAGCCGTTCTTGTGCCCCATCCGTTCGATTCGGAATTGCCGGATTCCGGGCTGTGGTCGGTCGATTGAACTCCACCATTCCGATTCGCGATGACCGACGACCAGCTACTGCGATATAGCCGTCATATCCTGTTGCCCGAGATTGGGGTGGAAGGACAGACCGCCATTCTTGCAGCCAGGGTCCTGGTAGTGGGCGCGGGCGGTCTGGGCTCGCCGGCGGCAATGTATCTCGCCGCGGCGGGGGTTGGGTCCCTGGTATTATGCGACGGCG
Organism: uncultured Azoarcus sp.; assembly: GCA_964404505.1. Classification (GTDB taxonomy): domain Bacteria; phylum Pseudomonadota; class Gammaproteobacteria; order Burkholderiales; family Rhodocyclaceae; genus DAOMNN01. The sequence continues at coordinate 64,294 of CAYOKH010000002.1, read as the reverse complement.
ATACGGTCGATCTGACGAATCTGCAGCGCCAGATACTGCACTCGGCCGCAAACGTCGGTCGTTTCAAGGTCGAGTCCGGCAGGGAGACCCTGCTACGCCTCAATCCCGAAGTGCACGTCGAGACGCTCGCCCTGCGTCTCGAGGCTGCGGCCCTTGCCGAACAGATCGAAATGGCGGACGTCGTGCTCGATTGTTCGGACAACTTCGCAACGCGGCATGCGATAAATCGCGCCTGTGTGCAGTATCGCAAGCCGCTCGTCTCCGGTGCCGCGATCCGTTTTGACGGGCAGGTGTCCGTCTTCGATCTGCGCCAGGCGGGCAGCCCGTGCTATCACTGTCTCTTTCCGGAGGGACAGGACCTGGAGGAGGTCCGCTGCGCGGTGATGGGAGTGTTCGCGCCGCTGACGGGCATCATCGGTGCGACCCAGGCGGCAGAAGCCCTGAAGCTGGTCGTCGGCTGCGGGATGTCTCTCGACGGGCGCCTTCTCCTTCTCGATGGCCTTGCGATGGAATGGCGCAGCATTGCGCTGGGCCGGGATCCCGCTTGCGGTGTATGTAGCGCCAGACAACCCTGACGTGCCTGTTCAGGGTTGCTGCAGGCGGGCCAGAATGCGCACATCCGGGCCCAGCACGCGTATGTCACGGATGTCGATCCGACGGGCCTCGTCGAGCCCGATCAGTTCCGGAAGTTCGAACACACCCCGTGCCCGGTCGCCAACGATCATGGGAGCAACATAGAAGAGCAACTCGTCGACGCAGTCCTCGTGCAGTAGCGAACCGTTGAGTCTCGATCCCGCTTCGACATGCACCTCGTTGACACCCCGCCGTCCCAGTTCCTGCATCAGTGCGGGCAAATCGACCTTGCCGCTGCTGTCGGACAGGGTCACGATTTCCGCACCGAGGCCGGTGAGTACCTCGGCTTTCAAGGGATCGTGGGAAGCTGTTGCGATCAGGCAGTTGCCTCCCCGAAGGATTGCCGCTGCGGGCGATACTTCCAGGCGCGAATCCACCAATACCCGCAGGGGTTGACGCTCGCACGGTATGTCGCGCACGGTGAGCCGGGGATCGTCGTCGCGCACGGTTCCGATTCCGGTAAGGATGGCGCATGCGCGCGCGCGCCAGCGATGCCCGTCGCGGCGGGCAGCCGGCCCGGTAATCCACTGGCTCACGCCGTTGTTCAGAGCTGTCTTGCCATCCAGAGTGGCAGCCGTCTTGACGCGCACCCAGGGGCGCCCACGTGTCATTCGCGAGATGAATCCGACATTCAGTTCCCGCGCATACTCGTCGAGCAGGCCGACTTCGGTGGCGATGCCGCTGGCGCGCAGCCGTTGCATTCCCCTGCCGGATACCACGGGGTTCGGGTCATCCATCGCGGCCACGACACGCGCGAGTCCGGCGTCGATGAGTGCGTCGGCGCACGGTGGTGTCCGACCGAAATGCGAACATGGTTCGAGCGTGACGTAAGCGGTCGCACCGCGTGCGTTCGCGCCCGCCATCGTCAGCGCAACAGCTTCGGCGTGGGGCGTGCCGGCGCGCTGGTGCCAACCCTCGCCGACGATCCGGCCGTTCCTGACGATTACGCAACCGACGCGCGGATTCGGGGTGGCCGTGTACAGACCGCGCCCGGCCAGCGCCAACGCATGGCCCATCGCCTCATGGTCAGCCGCCGAAAAGGTCATTCTCGGAACTGGGTTCGGTCTTCTTCGCAGTACGTCCGCGGCGCGGACGGGCCTGCACTTCACGGATGACTTCGGAGAACTCGTCCACGTCCGCGAAGTTGCGATACACGGACGCGAAGCGGATGTACGCAACCTTGTCGAGTTTCTTTAGTTCGCGCATCACGAGTTCCCCGACCTTCTCACTGGGCACTTCTGCCTCTCCAAGCGAGAGCAGTCTGGCCTCGATCCGCCCGATCGCGGCCTCCACCAGTTCAAGCGTGACTGGGCGTTTGCGCAGTGCGAGTTGCATGCTGGCAGCGAGCTTGTCGTGATCGAACTCGGTGCGATTGCCGTTGCGCTTGACGATGTGTGGCATCTTCAGGTCGATGCGCTCGTAGGTCGTGAAGCGCTTGTCACAGCGGATGCAGCGGCGGCGTCGGCGCACCACGTCGCCTTCCTCGTTCTCCCGTGTATCGGTGACTTGGGTATTCGGGTCGCCGCAGAATGGGCATTTCATGATCGGAGGCTTTTGCGCAGGTTGTGACGAGGCCGCGCCGGGGAACAGTCAGAGCCGTTCCTCCGCGCCATTCAGGCCCCGTATACCGGGAACTTCGCGCACAAGGCAGCAACCTGGGCGCGAACCCTGTCGACGACAGCTTCATCCTGCGGTGCATCGAGGACATCGGCAATCATGTGAGCGACCTGTTCGGACTCGATTTCGGTGAAGCCGCGCGTGGTCATGGCCGGCGAGCCGAGGCGGATGCCCGACGTCACGAATGGCTTCTCGGGATCCTTCGGTATCGCATTCTTGTTGACCGTAATGTGAGCCCGGCCGAGAACCGCCTCCGCATCCTTGCCGGTGATGCTCTTGGCCCGCAGATCGACGAGAAACACATGGCTTTCGGTCCGTCCGGAAACGATGCGCATGCCGCGCTCCTCGGACAGTACGCGAGCCATCACGCGGGCGTTGGCGATGACCTGTTCCTGGTAGTTGCGGAATTCGGGCGACGCTGCCTCCTTGAACGCGACGGCCTTGGCGGCGATGACGTGCATGAGGGGCCCGCCCTGAAGTCCGGGGAAAATCGCCGAGTTGACCGCCTTCTCGTGTTCCGCTTTCATCAGGATGATGCCGCCGCGCGGGCCGCGCAGCGTCTTGTGGGTGGTCGAGGTTACCACATCTGCGTGCGGTACCGGATTGGGATAGTAGCCGGCGGCGATCAGCCCCGCGTAATGTGCCATGTCGACCCAGAAGGTGGCGCCGACCTCCTTCGCAATCTTCGCGAATCGCCCGAAATCGATGCGTAGCGAGTAGGCCGACGCGCCAGCCACGATGATGCGCGGTCTGTGTTCGCGGGCGAGGGCCTCCATTGCCTCGTAGTCGATTTCTTCCCTTGCATTCAGTCCGTAGGCGACGACGTTGAACCATTTGCCGGACATGTTGAGCGGCATGCCGTGTGTCAAATGTCCGCCTTCGGCCAGGCTCATGCCCATGAGCGTATCGCCGGGTTTGGCGAATGCCATCAGTACCGCCTGGTTGGCCTGCGAACCCGAGTTCGGTTGTACGTTCGCGGCTTCGGCGCCGAAGAGCATCTTAAGCCGGTCCATGGCG
>CAYOKH010000002.1:44498-61017 GCA_964404505.1 uncultured Azoarcus sp. | reverse complement strand
GGCGAGTTGCTCGGCCACGTCGACGTGCTCGCACCCGCCGTAGTACCGCTTCCCCGGGTAGCCTTCCGCGTACTTGTTGGTAAGCTGCGATCCCTGCGCTTCCATTACCGCATGCGACACATAGTTTTCCGACGCGATCAGCTCGATGTGATCTTCCTGGCGGCGGTTTTCGGCGATTATGGCGGACCAGACTTCCGGGTCGACCTTGGCGAGAGTGTCTTGCGATGAGAACATGGGGCGGACTCGAAGCGATCGTGAAAACGCGAATATTAGCATGCGCCCAAACCGCCTGGCGGACTCCGACATCGTTGAGCGGAACCTCGAGTGCCCCCGAAGACGCCGCTCGGCGTTCCACGCGGTCCCATACCGTGGCGAACGAGGCAGGGCCGTGTCATCAGTCCCAGGTGGAGCCGCCCTCTCCCCATTCGCTGTCGCCGGTCGCTCGTGGAATCTCGATGGTATCGAGATCGACCTCGATGCGCGGGCTGAGGCTGCCCGTCACCAGATGCGGGAATGCAATGAGCAGGCCGAGTACGATCACCTGGATCAGAACGAAGGGAATCGAGCCCCGGTAAATGTCGGTGGTCTTGACGCCCTCGATGCGCTTCTTCGTGACGCGGTCCACGAATGCGCCCACCGGTGACACGCTGCGCAGGTAGAACAAGGCGAAACCGAACGGTGGGGTCAGGAAGGACGTCTGCAGATTGAGTGCGATCAGGATGCCGAACCAGATCAGGTCGATGCCCATGTTGATCGCGACCGGTGCCAGCAACGGGATCAGGATGAAGGCGATCTCGAAGAAATCCAGGAAGAACCCGAGAAAGAAAATCATCGCATTCACGAAGACGAGGAATCCGACCTGTCCCCCGGGCAGTTTGTCGAACAGATGTTCAATCCATTCCTTGCCGTCGACTGCGGCAAAGGTAAAGCTGAAGACTGTCGCCCCGATCAGGATGAACATCACGAAAACCGACAGTTTCGCCGTCGACTCCAGGGCCTCCCGCATCTTCCCGAGTTCCAGACGGCCGCGGACCGCCGCCATGATCATCGCCCCGACGGCGCCCATGGCACCGCCCTCCGTCGGTGTGGCGATACCGAGGAAGATCGTGCCGAGTACGAGGAAGATCAGCGCCAGCGGTGGAATCAGCACGAAGATCACGCGTTCGGCGATCAGCGAGAGCAGGCTGAGCTTGAGCAGGCGGTTTGCGCCTGCGACCGACAAGCCCAGTGCGGTGCCGACCGTGAGCGACATCACCAGGGTTTCGTCGAGCGGCGCGCTCACCTCGTGACCCTTGATCAGGGTCAGAATGGCATCGTAGAAGTGCCCGAACAGTGTGGACACAGTGACCAGCAGCACGATCAGCACGGCGAGCGAGCGCATGCCCGAGCTTCCGTCCGGCTCGCGGAACTTGAGCGCCTCGGGGGGTAGCGCAGGCAGCAGGCGCGGCTTGAACGTTGCGAGCAGAATGACGTAAAGCGCGTAGGCACCGACGAGCATGAACGCGGGGATGAACGCGCCACGATACATCTCGCCGACGCTTTGGCCGAGTTGATCGGCCATGACGATGAGCACGATCGAAGGCGGCAGTGCCTGAGCGAGCGTGCCTGAAGCAGTGATCACGCCGGTCGCGATCGCGCGGCCGTAACCGTAGCGCAGCATGATCGGCAGGGAGATCAGACCCATCGAGATAACCGACGCGGCAACCACCCCCGTTGTCGCCGCGAGCAACGCGCCAACGAAGACCACGGCAAGTGCGAGACCGCCACGCACCGGCCCGAAGACCTGACCGACCGTGTCGAGCAGGTCTTCGGCCATGCCGCTGCGTTCGAGAATCAGGCCCATCAGGGTGAAGAACGGTATGGCCAACAGGGTTTCGTTCTGGATGATGCCGAATACGCGCAAAGGCAGTGCCTGAAACAGCGCGCCTGGCAACAGGCCCAGCTCGATCCCGACGAATCCGAACAGCAGGCCGCAGGCGGCCAGCGCAAACGCGACCGGAAAACCGGACAGCAGAAACACGACGACCGCCCCGAACATCACCGGGGCGATATTGGCCGTAAGAAACTCGATCATCGGCGTGCCTCTTCCGGGGACGCAGCATCGCCAGGCTCGATTGCGACAGGCGCTTCGGGGGTTACGGATTGAGCGGCTGAAGCGTTGTCCGGTGCGTCGTCGTGCCCCCCGAGCAGGAGGGGATCGGGCCCGACCCCGGAAAGGAACGCGGCACGCTTGATCAACTCGGAAACGGCCTGCAGCGCAAGCAGGGCAAATCCGGCCGGAACCAGCGCATAAACCGGCCAGCGGATCAGACCACCCGCGTTCGACGACACTTCGCCCGTCACGTAGGCCCGGGCCACGATCGGCCAGGCGAAGGAAATCATGAAATAGCACAGCGGAAGCAGAAAGGCGACGATGCCAAAGATGTCTACGTACATGCGGGCACGACGGGACAGCCTGTTGGCGAGCACGTCGATTCGCACATGGGCGTTCTGCAGGAAGGTCACGCCGGCACCGAGCAGGAATACCGCGGCGTAGAGATACCACTGGACTTCGAGAAACGCGTTCGAGCCGACGTTGAAAGCCTTGCGTGCGATGGCATTGGCAGCGCTGATCAAGGTTGCTGCGAGGATCAGCCAGATGAGGGTCTTGCCGACGAAACGGCTGAGCGCATCGATCAGATGCGAGAGCTTAAGGAGAAATCCCATGCGCGGACTACCTGATACAGGGTTCGGACTCGCGTCCGCACGGGTCTCGCGGACCACGTCCGGTGGTGATGCCCTTGTATTCCCCGCTCCCGTGCAGGAGCGGGGATTGTCGATCGTCCGCCCGACCTCAGAGCTGCTGCGCAGCCATGTACTGGTTGAAGCTGTTTTCGGCCAGTGCGGTCCACTGGAACTGGTCGCGCATGAAATGCTCGTAGTCGGTGTAGATCTTGCGCCAGTTCGCGTTTGACTCGTTCAACTCTGCGTAGACTTCATTGCGCGCCTTGAAGGCAGCGTCCATTATTTCGCGCGGCATGCGATGTATCTTTGCGCCTTCCGCGATGAGTTGGCGCAGGGCAGTCGGGTTGCGCGCATCGTACACGGCTTGCATCAGTACATGGGCGTCCGAAGCAGCCTGGCGCACGATCGACTGGTACTGCGCCGACAGCGCGCTGAAGGCCTTGTCATTGACGTACAGCGACAGCTGTGCACCGCCTTCCCACCATGCGGGATAGTAGTAGTTCGGGGCAACCTTGTGAAAGCCGAACTTGAGATCGTCGTAGGGACCGACCCACTCGACCGCGTCGATCGTTCCACGTTCGAGCGCTTGGTAGATTTCGCCGCCCGGAAGGTTCTGTGGGACTACTCCAAGCTTGGCAAGCACCCGCCCGCCGAAGCCCCCGACCCGAAACTTCAGGCCGTTCAGATCCGATACCGACTTCAGCTCCTGGCGAAACCAGCCGCCCATCTGCGCACCGGTGTTGCCCATCGGAAAGTTGACGATGTTGTACTGCTTGTAGAACTCGCGCGTGAGTTGCAGCCCGTTGCCCTCGTACATCCAAGCGGTATGCATGCGCGAGTTCATGCCGAACGGAATTGCGCAGTCGATGGCGAAGGTCTCGTCCTTGCCGAAGAAATAATACGGAGCGGTGTGGGCACATTCGACAGTGGCTTGTTCGACTGCATCGGTCACGCCAAACGCCGGTACCAGTTCGCCCGCGGCGTGCACCGATATCTGGAACCTCCCGTCGGTCGCTTCGGAGACGTTTCGCGCGAAGGCCTCGGCCGTACCAAAGAGGGTGTCGAGTACCTTGGGAAAGCTGGAGGCCAGGCGCCAGCGGATGTTTTCCTGGGCCATCACGACCGCGGGGGCGGTCCCGGAAGCCAGTACGCCGGCAATGCCGGCACTCTTCAGAAACTTGCGACGTTCCACGACTCTCTCCTTTGTTTTCGGTATGGCTGGGTGTCGGCATTACTGCGCCGAAGATTATAGGGCGCGCGAAGACGCTGCGCACCGCGGAAAACCCTAATAGGGCGCGTCGTGGAACGCTCTCGATCCACGCAGCCCGGTGTCAGCTTCCCGCCACGGTCATGCGCTCGATCAGCACCGAGCCGCAATGCTTCGCCCCGCGCGGCAAGGCGTCATTGCCGATCGCGACGATGTCGAGGAACATGGTGCGCAGATTGCCTGCAATTGTGATCTCCTCGACCGGATATGCAATCCTGCCATTTTCGACCCAGAAGCCCGCAGCGCCCCGCGAATAGTCGCCCGTGACGTAATTCACACCCTGGCCGAGCATCTCGGTGACGACGAGGCCGCGGTCCATTTGTCTGATCAGGCCGTCGAAATCGAGTTCTCCAGGCTGAACGATCAACTTGTGCGAGCCGCCCGCGTTGCCGGTCGTCTGCATGCCCAGCTTGCGCGCCGAATAGCTGGAAAGGAAGTAGCCCTGCAACACGCCGTCGACGACGACGTCGCGGTCGTGCGTCGCGACGCCTTCACCGTCGAACGGGGTCGATCCGAAGGACTTCTTCTCGTGAGGGCGTTCGTGGATTGTGACCACGGGCGAGAAGACCGGTCGCCCGATGCTGTCGAGGAGGAAGGAAGACTTGCGATACAGTGCACCGCCGCTGACGGCATGGACGAAGCTGCCGATCAACGACACGGCGACCGGGGCTTCGAAAAGCACGGGCACCTCGCAGGTCTGGATCTGGCGCGCCCCGACCCGCGCCAGCGCACGCTCTCCCGCACGACGGCCGATCCCGATGGCCGGCGTCAGATCCGCGGCGTCGCGGCGCGAATCGTACCAGTACTCGCGCTGCATGGCGTCGCCTTCGCCTGCGATCACTGAACATGAGATGCCGTGGCGTGAGCTCGCATACCCGCCCATGAATCCCGCGCTGTTGGCCGAAATGAAGTGCGACTCCTGGCTCGAAACGCTTGCCCCTTCGGAATTGGTGATCATCGGACTCAGCGCATATGCAGCCTGCTCGCAGTCGCGCGCCATCACGATGGCCTCCTCCACGCTGAGACGCCAGGGATGGTGCAGTTCGAGGGCGGGAAATTCCTTTGCAAGAAGGGCCTCGTCGGGGAGGCCCGCGCACGGATCCGGGGCGGTGAAACGCGCGATCGACAGGGCGGCATCCACAGCGGCCCTGAGTGCCTCGCCAGAGAAATCCGAAGTGCTTGCATGTCCGCGCTGCTGGCCCAGATACACGGTGACGCCGACACCCTTGTCACGATTGTATTCGATGGTGTCGACCTCCCCTCTGCGCACGCTCGCGGTCTGACCGAAGCCCTCGGAGACTTCCGTCTCGCACGCGCTCGCGCCGTGCTCGCGAGCATGCTCGAGTACATCCTTCGCAATTTGGCGCAGTTGATCCGGGGAATACGAGAAGCCTTGATCGGACATGGACGAAGTCGCCTGTTGCAAAGGCTATAATCTTAACCCGATCCCGAATCCCGAAGCCCCGATGATTGACACCGCGCGTGATTCCGATGTCCCCGAGCAGGATGAGGATGCGTACCGAGGGCCGAGCAAGAGCAGCCGCAAGCGGGAAATGCATGCGTTGCAGAGCCTGGGCGAGCAACTCGTGGCGCTTTCGGCCGAGCGTCTTGCCCAGGTGCCGATGCCCGACGACCTGCGTGACGCGGTTCGGGATGCACAACGCTTTACCAAGCATGAAGCACGACGGCGCCAGATGCAATACATAGGCCGCCTCATGCGTCACGTCGACGCGGAGCCGATCAAGGCACGTATCGATGCATTCACTGGTGCTTCCAGGGCCGAGACGGCACGCCAGCATCGGCTCGAGCGGCTGCGCAGCGATTTCCTCCAGGACGAGAGGATTCTCGGTGGCATTGCACGCGATTGGCCGGAAGCCGACCTTCAGCGGCTGCGCATATTGCGCCGCAATGCGCTAAAGGAGCGCGAACTTGGCAAACCTCCCCGCGCCTACCGCGAGCTCTTCCGCGTCCTGCGTGATCTGGACGCGAGTGGGGCCGATGCAAGCGATCTGGCGGTTGGCGAATCCGATTTGGAATCAGCGGAGTAGACTGCATTCATGAACGATTCAATTGCAATTGGTCTGGTATCCGTCAGCGACCGGGCGTCCGGGGGCACATACGAAGACGAGGGCATTCCGGCACTGCGGGAGTGGTTGGGGCGCGCATTGCGCTCGCCGTGGCACGCCGAGTCGCGACTGATTCCGGACGACCGGCCGGTGATCGAACGCACCCTGATGGAACTCGTGGATGCCGGTTGCTCGCTCATCCTGACCACCGGTGGAACCGGCCCTGCGCCGCGCGATGTGACCCCCGAAGCGACCCTCGCGGTCGGCGAAAGGGAGATGCCCGGATTCGGCGAGGAGATGCGCCGCATCAGCCTCAACTTCGTCCCTACGGCAATCCTGTCGCGCCAGGTTGCGGTCGTTCGCGGGACGAGCCTGATCGTGAATTTGCCCGGTCAACCAAAGTCGATTCGCGAAACCCTGGAGGGCCTGCGCGCGGCCGACGGTACCGTGACCCACGTCGGCATCTTTGCGGCGATTCCGTACTGCATCGACCTTATAGGCGGGCCGTATGTCGAAACCGATGAGACCGTGGTCAAGGCCTTCCGCCCCAAACACGCGATCCGGCCGGCGCAATCGTGACGCGATTCGTGTTGCCATCGACGATCGCGGAATCGACGTGTGAGCATGATCGTGGCGTATCCGGGGTAGAATCGATCGCTTATTTGCAGAGTCATTAGAGCCGCACGCATGCCAGCCTCGGTAAAGATACACATCGACGACGTCCGCATCCAGGAGATCAAGGAGCTGATTCCGCCTTCCCACGTCCTGCGGGAGTTTCCCGCAACCCCGGAGGCGGCCGAGGTGACCTATAACACCCGTCAGGCAATCCATCGCATCCTGTTCGGTGCCGACGATCGCCTGCTGGTCGTCATCGGGCCATGCTCGATCCACGATACGGATGCCGCGCTGGAGTATGCCGGCCGGCTCAAGGCGGAAGCGGATCGACTCGGGGATGACCTGCTCGTGGTCATGCGGGTCTACTTCGAGAAGCCGCGCACCACGGTCGGCTGGAAGGGTCTGATCAACGATCCGTATCTCGACAACAGCTTTCGCATCAACGAGGGCGTGCGCCTTGCGCGCAAGCTCCTGTGGGAGATCAACGAACTCGGGTTGCCGGCCGGCACCGAGTTTCTGGACATGATCACGCCCCAGTACATCGCGGACCTCATCGCGTGGGGAGCGATCGGTGCGCGGACCACCGAAAGCCAGGTCCATCGCGAACTGGCATCGGGACTTTCGTGCCCGGTCGGGTTCAAGAATGGCACCGACGGCAACGTCAGGATCGCCGTCGATGCGATCAAGGCGGCGCAGTCGCCACATCATTTCCTGTCCGTGACCAAGGCCGGGCACTCGGCCATCGTGTCGACTCGCGGCAACGAGGACTGTCACGTGATTCTGCGCGGCGGCACGACGACCAATTTTGATGCCGCGAGCGTGGATGCCGCGTGCAATGAGCTTGCCGCTTCGGGGGTGCCGGGCAAGGTGATGATCGACTGTTCCCATGCGAACAGCCGCAAGCAGCATCGCCTGCAGATCGAGGTGGCGCAGGATGTTGCCGCCCAGATGGCTGGTGGCGAGGACCGGATAATCGGTGTGATGGTCGAATCCCACCTCAAGGAGGGACGTCAGGATCTTGTGCCCGGCAAGGAACTGGAGTACGGCAAGAGCATCACCGATGCGTGCATCGGTTGGGAGGACAGCATCGGGGCGCTCGGTCTGCTGGCCGAGGGCGTGCGTAACCGCAGGGTCCGGCGGGCGGCGCAACTGGAATGACGCTCTTCGGCTCATGAACGGCACAAGGCCCGCACCATGCGGGCCTTGTCGCTTGCAGCGGGAGCGTTTCATTGCCCCCGGGGTCCATTCATGCTCACATCTGTGCGTCGGTCAGGGTCTTGCCCCCCTCCGTCCAGTACTTCTGGGCGCCCTTGTGGACCGGGGTCACGACACCGAGCAGTGCGCTGTCGACGGTCATGGCTTCGGCGGCCTTCGCGACGGAATGCATGAACTTGAGGCCCGCGTCCGAATAGACCTCGCTCACCGCCTTGTACATCATGTCCTCGGAGACATGGCGTCCGGCCACCCACAGTGCCGAGTCCTGAATGGTGACGACGTCATAGTCGATGCCCGGGTAGGTCCCGGCCGGAATGGTTACCTGAGCATAGTAGGGATGGTCCGTTGCCAGCGTACCTTTCTGGGAAGCCTCGTACACCTGCAGCATGCGCATCTTGTTGCTGGAAGCAGCCTGGATCACCGATGCGTTCGGGAAACCGGCAAACACCCACAATGCGTCGATCTGACGGTCACCGATCGCCGAGGCGCCCTGCGAGTACCCGATGAACTGCGGGCTGATCTTGTCCCATAGCCCCAGGCTTTCGAAAAAACGCTGTGCCGACGCGGCGGCACCCGAACCAGCCGGACCCACCGCGACCTGCTTGCCCGCGAGCTGCATGACATCGGTAATGCCTGAATCTTCCCGCACCAGCAGGTGGGCCGGTGCGCCGAACATGTACGACACGACGTGTACATTGCGGTACTGATTGGTATCGTTGGTCAGCTTGCCATTCATGCCCAGAAAGAGGTCACCCGAGTACACGATGCCGAAGTCCGCATCGCGCGAGTTGACCCGGCGCAGGTTTTCGACCGAACCGGCCGAGGCCATGTTGGAAACGTCCACTCCGTCGATGTTGCGCGAAAGCAGGGTCGAGATGCCGTTGGAAAAGAACTGGAAGGTGCCGCCGTCCGGGCCACCGGAGAACGCCAGGCGCTGGGTCTGGGCCTCGGCGACGGGGGAAGCGGTCAGCGCCGCGGCGGTGAAGGCTGCGACGGCGAAGCTGCCAAGGGTGGCGGGTAGTTTGAACATCTTGCTGAAACTCATTGTGGTTTCCTCTTTGGTTGATGAAACTCCAGTGCGCGCCTTGATCGAATGCGTCGTGACACGATGAGGCATTCGATGCGGCCTTGCACCCATCAGGTCACTCACGCACGGTGAGGACCGGAATCGTCGAGCTGCGCACCACCTTCTCGGCGGTCGAGCCCACGAACAGCTTTTCGATACCCGTGCGTCCGTGGGTACCCATCACGATCATGTCGGCATCCGTCCTGGCGGCGACTCGCAGAATCTCTTCGTCCGCCTTTCCAATCACGATCTCGCTGGAGAAGGGCAGATCCGCAAAATGCGTGTCGCAGAGGTGGCGCATGTCCTCGACTGCACGCTTCTCTACGTCGCGGATCAAGGTTTCAATGACTTCGGCTGGCAAATGCCGACTCTGACTGTCCGCAAGCTCGGTAATCACGTGGAGTACCACGACGCTTGCACCTGTGGCGATTGCCAGCGTTCTGGCTATGTCGCAGGCACGCACGGCGCCTTCCGAGAAATCGGCTGCGAACAGGATTGTCTTGATCTCGGCCATGGGGTTTCCCTCGTTCGTTGTGGATCAGGCGGCGGCCACGGGCTTGATTGCCTGGACGTCGCGTTGCAGCCACCAGACGAGCGCCACGAGCAGCAATCCGGCGCCGTCGGTGAGGAAGGTCGGCCAGTACAGCAGGAAGGTGCCTGCACCGAGGAGAATCCACTCGTGGACTCTGGTCCCGCGGCGCAGGAAGCCCATCGAGAAGGCTCCGAAGGCGATGGTGCCCAGCGTCGCGGAGAGGAACGCCGAAAAGATCTCGAATGGTGTGCCGTCGAACAGGATCGCCGGGACGAAAGCGAACAGCAGCGGCATCACGTAGAGCATCTTGGCGAACTTGAAAGCCGTCCAGCCCGTCTTCCAGGGGTCGGAGCCCGCGATCGCGGCCCCTGCATAGGCTGCGACACACACCGGTGGGGTGATGTTCGAATCCTGGGAGAGCCAATACACGATCATGTGCGCGGCGATCACTGCGACGCCGTACTCACCCAGTGCCGGCACCGCGAGCACCGCGACGATGAGATAGGATGCCGTTACCGGCACGCCCATCCCGAGCACGAGTGACGCGATCGCGATCAGCAGCAGGGCCAGCAACAGGCTGCCACCGGCCATGGAGATCACCAGATCGGAGAACTTGAGGCCCATTCCGGTCAGGGAAATGACCCCGACGATGACCCCGATCACGCCCACCGTGGCTCCAATGATGAGTGTGTTTCGCGCACCCGTCTGGATTGCATCCCAGATCTCGCGCGGACCCATCCGGGTTTCCCTGTTTACCCAGCTGACCGCGATGCACGACAGCGTCGCCCAGAAGGCCGCATTTCCGGGCGAGCGGCCCATCAGCATCATCACGGTGATGATGATCAGCGGCAACGCAAAGAACCAGCCGTGCCTGAGTACTACCTTCCAGTGCGGGAACACCTCGCCCTGAACCCCGATCAGGCCATGTCTCTTGGCTTCGAAATGGACCATGAAGAACACTGCCAGGAAATACAGCAGTGCCGGGCCCACCGAAAGAATCATGATTCTGGCATAGGGAATCCCGGTCAGTTCGGCCATCAGGAAGCCCCCCGCACCCATGATCGGGGGCAGGAACATGCCGCCGATCGATGCTGCCGGTTCGATCGCACCCGCGACGTGGGGTTTGAAGCCGGCGCGCTTCATCATCGGAATGGTGAAGGCGCCCGAGGACACCGTGTTCGCGATCGCGCTCCCGGATACGGAACCGAACAGTGCCGAGGAGATTACGGCCACCTTGGCCGGACCGCCGGTCGAGCTTCCGGCCAGCGCCAGCGGCAGGTCGATGAAGAACTTGCCCGCTCCCGATTTCTGCAGGAATGCACCGAAGAAGATGAACAGGATCACGTAGGTTGCGAGCACGCTCGCCATTACCCCGAATACGCCGTTGGTCGTGATGAACAGTGCGGTTGAGAGGCGCTCGAAGGTGAAGCCGCGATGTGCGAACAGCTCCGGCAGATAGGGGCCGAACAGGCCGAAGCAGATCATGCCGATACCGATGAGCGTGATCGACCACCCCAGGACGCGGCGGCAGACTTCAAGCGACAACACAAGGCCGATGACGCTGACCAGCTTGTCGATCTGATTCTCGGCGCCGGCGCGATAGTTGAGTGCGGCGAACTGACTGATCCAGTACAGGACCGTGCCGGCGATGACGGCGGCCATGATCACGTCACTCACGGTCGGCGCATGGTGAAAGCGGCGTGCCAGCCACTGGTCCAGGGGCAGCAATGCGGCCGCGAAGGGGAGGATCAGCAGGACGGTGATGCGCAGATTGCCGAAGTCCTTCGCGAATGCGTCAGCGAGCCCGTCGTATTCCCAGGTTTCGCGGAAGGTCGTGATCTGGTTATAGAACGCCGTGGGCGAGTCGAAGACGAAAAACGAGCTTATCCCGACCGCTATGAGCGTGCCGGAGATGATCGACATGGATGCGACTGCGAGGCGGCTGCCGGCCGGATACAGCAGGAAAACCAGTACGAAGGTGATCAGCACGTACACGCCGAGGTGATACTGCGTGCCCAGCGCCTGATAGCCCGCGCCGTAGAAGTAGATCAGCACCATGGCGGCACTGAGGAGGGACGTCAGCCAGAGCCATGGCCCGGTCACGCGCCGCTCGGCCTTGGCGTCCTTCTCCATCAGCGCCTGGACCTTCTTGCGGTCCTCTTCGCTCAGGCCGATGAGCGACGTGTCGGAATTGGCCATTACACCTCCTGCCCGGTTCATCCAATGTGCCTGTACTTGCTGGGGGCGGCGAATCCGCCTCGCTGCAGTCGAGCTACCGTTCTCCCATGTTCCCAGATTAGGCTGCGTCGGGCACTACGACAATTGTGGATAATGCGTATCCACGGGAGGGGAGGGGGCGTGTGTTGCGGTGCCGGGTCGGGGGTGGGAGGCTCAGGCGTTCTTGCCCTTCTGCCACAGCACGTCGCCGCGGCCTCCCGCCCGATTCAGCACGCGGCCGACCACGAAAAGCAGATCGGAGAGACGGTTCAGGTACTGGCGCGGGCCATCATTGACCGCCTCCTCCTGCGCGAGCGCGACGAGCATGCGCTCGGCCCGTCGGCACACTGTCCGCGCATGGTGTGCGAGTGCGGCCGGACGCGTGCCACCCGGCAGGATGAAGTCCTTGAGCGACCCCAGGGGTGCGTTGAGGCGGTCGAGTGCACTCTCCAGCATTTCGACCTGTTTGCCGGTAATCATGCTCATGCCCGGAATGCAGACCTCGCCGCCGAGATCGAAGAGGTCGTGCTGGACGTCGATAAGCAGCGCCCGTACGTCTTCCGGCAGTTCCTCGCACAGAAGGATGCCGATGACCGCGTTCAGTTCGTCGACTTCGCCCAGCGAATGAATGCGCAGGCTGTTCTTGGACACCCGGTTGCCGTCGCCCAGTCCGGTGGTGCCGGTGTCGCCGGTGCGTGTATAGATCTTGGACAGTCGGTGGCCCATTGCAGTGTCTCCGTCGCGGGAAGACCAGATTATAGGCGATGGAACGCGCGGCTCGGCCACGCGGATGACGCGGGCCCTCATGCTAAACTTCCACCTTGGCCGCGGCGATGCGGCCCGATACTCACTTCGACTACAGAATCCATGAAAAGCGCCGAAATTCGCCAGAAATTCCTTGAGTTCTTCGAATCCAGGGGGCACCAGATCGTGCCTTCGAGCTCGCTGGTGCCGCACGACGATCCCACGCTGCTGTTTACCAACGCGGGAATGAACCAGTTCAAGGATGTCTTTCTGGGTTTCGACAAGCGGGCGTACAAGCGGGCGACGACGGCGCAGAAGTGTGTGCGCGCCGGCGGCAAGCACAACGACCTCGAGAACGTCGGCTACACCGCACGGCATCACACATTCTTCGAGATGCTGGGCAATTTCTCGTTCGGCGACTATTTCAAGCGCGATGCGATCGGCTACGCGTGGGAACTGCTCACCGGCACCTATGGGCTGCCCGCCGACAGGCTGTGGGTGACGGTGTACGCAGAGGATGACGAGGCATACGACCTGTGGACGCGCGAGATCGGCGTGCCTGCCGAGCGCGTCATCCGCATCGGCGACAACAAGGGTGCGCGCTACGCATCGGACAACTTCTGGATGATGGGCGACACGGGTCCCTGCGGACCGTGCACCGAAGTCTTCTACGATCATGGCCCCGGGATTTGGGGCGGGCCGCCGGGGAGCCCGGAGGAAGACGGGGACCGTTACATCGAGATATGGAACATCGTGTTCATGCAGTTCAATCGCGATGACAAGGGCGTCATGCATCCGCTGCCCAAGCCCAGCGTGGACACCGGTATGGGGCTGGAACGGGTCGCCGCCGTGATGCAGCATGTGCATTCGAACTACGAGATAGACTTGTTCCGGAACCTTATTTATGCGGCTTCACGCGATACCGGCTGCACCGATCTCGCGAGCCCGAGCCTCAAGGTGCTCGCCGACCATGTTCGCGCGTGCGCATTTCTGATCGCGGACGGCGTCATTCCGGGCAACGAAGGGCGCGGTTACGTATTGCGCCGGATCATCCGGCGTGCGATTCGGCACGGCTGGAAGCTCGGCACGCGCGCAGCGTTCTTTCATCGGCTGGTTCCGGACCTGGTGGCGGAGATGGGGGGCGCCTATCCGGAGCTGAGGGACAATCAGGCGCGGATCATGAGCGTGCTCAGACAAGAGGAGGAGCGCTTCTTCAGCACCATTCAGCACGGCATGGAGATTCTCGACTCGGAGCTGGGGCGGATGCTTGACGACGGGGTGAAGGCTTTCAGCGGGGAAACCGCATTCAAACTGCACGACACGTTTGGTTTTCCGCTCGATCTCACTGCGGACGTGTGCCGCGAACGTGGGGTCAGCGTCGATGCGTCCGCATTCGACGCCGCAATGGCGCGTCAGCGCGAGCAGGCGCGTGCGGCGGGCAAGTTCAGAATGGCGGCGGCTCTGGAATACGAGGGCCTGGCGACCGTGTTCGAAGGTTACGAGACGCTGGAGACGCAGGCGAGCATTCTCGCGCTGTACAAGGACGGCTGCGCCGTCGGACAACTGCTTGAAGGCGATCTCGGGGTGGTGGTGCTCGACCGGACGCCCTTCTACGCGGAGTCGGGTGGGCAGGTCGGCGATCGCGGCGAATTGCGGGCTACTTCGGGCATCTTCGCAGTCGAGGACACGCAGAAGATTCAGGCGACCGTGTATGGCCACCACGGGGTGGTCCGGACCGGAACCCTGTCGCTGGGACAGGCCGTCATCGCCCGGGTGGATACTGCCGCACGGGCGGCTACGGCGCGCAATCACTCGGTCACTCATCTCATGCACAAGGCCCTGCGCGAGGTCCTCGGCAGTCATGTGCAGCAGAAGGGCTCGCTGGTGGATACCGACAAGACGCGCTTCGACTTCACCCACAATGCGCCAATGACTCCCGAGGAGATTCGCGAGGTCGAGGAGATCGTGAACGCCGAGATTCTCGCCAATGCCTCGACCCGGGCGGAGGTCATGGCGATGGAAGATGCGCGCAATACCGGTGCGATGATGCTCTTCGGCGAGAAGTACGGTGACCAGGTGCGAGTGCTGTCCATCGGATCATCAACCGAACTGTGCGGCGGAACCCACGTAGCACGGACCGGCGACATCGGGCTGTTCAAGATTGTGATGGAAAGCGGCATCGCCGCAGGCGTGCGCCGGGTCGAGGCGATTACCGGCGTGAATGCATTGCGTTACGTCCAGGAACAGGAGCGGCGCGTGCAGGGCATGTCTGCAGTGCTCAAGGTCCAGCCGGATGAAGTCGCCGAGCGGGTCGCCGCAATCATGGACAATGTGCGCAGTCTGGAGAAGGAGTTGCAGCGACTCAAGTCCAGGCTGGCCTCCGGTCAGGGTGACGAACTCGCTTCCCGGGCGATTGATCTGTCTGGGTGCAAGGTACTTGCGACCACGCTGGACGGTGCGGATGTTCCCACGCTGCGCGAGACGGTGGACAAGCTGAAGGACAGACTCGGCTCGGCGGTGATCGTGGTTGCTTCCGTCGTCGACGGCAAGGTGAGCCTGATCGCCGGCGTGACGCAGGATCTGACCGGCCGGGTCAAGGCAGGCGATGTCGTGAACATGGTCGCCCGGCAGATCGGCGGAAAGGGAGGCGGCCGTCCGGACATGGCGCAGGCCGGGGGCACCGACGCCGCCCGGCTGCCGGCGGCACTGAAAAGCGTGGCCGCGTGGGTGGACGAGAAGCTGTAACATCGCACCGTCCGGTTCATCGGGCCGGGGTGCGTCCGTAGCGAAGGAGACCCGACAATGACGTACCACTTCAGCAAGACATGCAATCTGTCGTTCGACGAAGCGATCGACAAGGTGACGGAGAACCTCAAGAACGAGGGCTTCGGCATCCTGACCCAGATCGACGTCACCGACACCCTGAAGAAGAAGCTTGACGTGACCTTCAGAAACTACCGGATTCTCGGCGCGTGTAACCCCGAACTCGCCTATCGGGCACTGCAGGCCGAGAGCCATATCGGTGCGATGCTTCCCTGCAATGTCATCGTGCAGCAGCATGAGGACGGGCAGGTGGAAGTGTCCGCGGTGGACCCCGTCGCATCGATGATGGCGATCGAGAACGCGCAACTCGGCACGATTGCCGAGCAGGTTCGCAGCAAATTGAAGGCGGTCATCGACGGTCTCTGATTCCGGCGTCGAGACCAGTACGCCCTAGAAAGGCAGGTCCAGGCCCGGCCAGACGGCGCCGATCGCGCGGCGGAAGTCGGCTTTGATTCGAACGAGTGCCACCGGACTGTCGGCTTCGAAGCGCAGAACGACGACCGGCGTAGTGTTCGAGGCACGTGCGAGGCCAAAGCCGTCGGCGTACTCCACGCGTACGCCATCGATCGTGATGAGGGACTGCGGGTCGGTGAAGCGCGGATTCTCCCGGAGGCGTCGCACGAGTTCGAATGGCTCGCCCTCCTGCATCTGCAGATTCAGTTCCGGGGTGCTCACGGCATCGGGCAAGGCGTTCAGGACTGCCCCCGGGTCCGCGTGGCGGGAAAGGATTTCCAGCAGGCGGGCAGCGGCGTACAGGCCATCGTCGAAGCCATACCAGCGTTCCTTGAAGAACACGTGACCGCTCATCTCGCCGGCCAGCGGTGCACCTGTGTCCCTGAGCTTGGCCTTGATCAGCGCATGGCCGGTATTCCACATCGTCGGTCTTCCGCCGTGGTCGCGGATCCAGACGGCGAGATTGCGCGTGCACTTGACGTCATAGATGATCTCGCCGCCAGGCACGCGCGACAGAACGTCGGCAGCGAACAGCATCAGCTGGCGATCCGGGTAGATGATGTTTCCCTCCCGCGTGACCACGCCGAGGCGGTCACCGTCGCCATCGAAGGCCAGCCCGATCTCCGCGCCGCCCGACTTCAGTGCGCGGATGAGGTCCTGCAGATTCTCCGGTTTCGAGGGGTCGGGGTGGTGGTTGGGGAAGTCGCCGTCGACCTCGCAGAACAGTTCAACGACTTCGCAGCCCAGGCGGCGGCAAAGTAGCAGCGCGCTCGCGCCGGCCTTGCCGTTCAGGACCA
>CAYOKH010000002.1:0-44488 GCA_964404505.1 uncultured Azoarcus sp. | reverse complement strand
CGGAAAAGTCGCGGCGCGATCGCGCCGGCCACACCGTTGCCGCAGTCGATCACGACCTTCATCGGTCGGGCGAGGCTGACGTCGGTGACGATCCGCTCGATGTACGCGTCCACGATGTTTGCCTCGCGGATGCCCCCGGAACCGTGGCACAGATCGTTGTCCACAATCCGTCGTCGCAGGTCCTGGATCATCGCGGTGTGCAGGGTCTGTCCGCCGAGAACCATCTTGAGTCCGTTGTAGTCGGGCGGGTTATGACTGCCGGTGACGCTGACGCACGAATCGGTGCGCAGGTGATGGGCCGCAAAATACGTCAGCGGGGTCGGCACGCAGCCGATATCGACGACGTCCACCCCCGCTGCACGGATCCCGTCGGCGAGGGCGGCGGCAAGCATCGGGCCCGAGTGTCGTCCGTCGCGCCCTATCGCAATCTCGGATTGTCCGAGCGCGCACGCCTCGGACCCGAGTGCGTGCCCGACAGCACGCACCGACGCTGCAGTCAGGGTCTGGTCGACGATGCCGCGGATGTCGTAAGCCTTGAATATTTCTGCAGCGGGCGCGGCGTATGAGGTCAGGGTCATCGCTCGGACAGTCCGGAGGTGCGGGTGTGAGTGCCTCGAATTATGGCAGATGCCGGGCGAGCGCACGTCATCGAAGGCCTTCGAAGTGCGCCAGGAGCTTGCGTGGCAGCCATTCGATGCGGCCGGGCCAGGTGCCTGACAGGAACCCGACGTGACCACCCGCGGGCAGGCATTCGAAGGACACGTGGTCGGACAGTTCATGCGCCTGTGGCAGCGCGTCGACGGGCACAAACGGATCGTTGATGGTGCTCAAGAGCAGCGTCGGGGTACGAATCGCGACAAGCCAGGGTTTGCTCGATGCCCTGCGCCAGTAGTCCTCGACACCGGTAAAGCCGTGTGCGGGGCCGGTATAGACGTCGTCGAAGTCATGCAGCGAACGGGCCGCCCTGATCCTTTGTGCATCGAACAGGCCCGGGTGACGCTCCGATTTCTCGAGTGCCTTCCTCTTCAGGCTGTGGAGAAAATGCATGGAATAGATGCGGTTGAAGCCGCGTCCCAGTGCGGCGCCGGAAAGGTTCAGATCAAGTGGCGGGCACACGGCGGCTGCGCCTGCGAGGACTTCGCGGCTACCCTGTGCGCGCTCCCCCAGCCATTTTAGCAGGGCGTTTCCTCCGAGCGACACGCCCACCGCGAATAGCGGAGCACCGTCTGCAGCACGGAGCAGATGGCGAAGAATCCAGTCGATTTCGTCCGTGTCACCCGAGTGGTAGGCGCGCGCGAGGCGATTCGGTTCGCCCGAGCAACCGCGAAAGTGCGGCACGACGCCGCGCCATCCGATCAGGTGCAATGCGCGCATCGTGCTGCGCGCGTAATGCGACCCACTGGAGCCCTCAAGCCCGTGAAACAGCGCGACGAGAGGTGCGCCGGATCCCGGTTCCGGGAGCCAGTCCAGGTCGATGAAATCGCCATCCGGAGTGTCGACCCGTTCGCGCTGGTAGCACGGGATCGGGCCCTTGCGTGCCAGCGGCACGATTGTCTGGGCGTGTCCGCCGGGGAGCCACCAGGGCGAACGGAACGGCTCTGGTCCGGACACGCTTCAATGCACGACGCGGTTGCTGTCCTGCCCGGACAGATCTGCGATCTCGGGTGTCGTCGAAGCGTGATGCATCACCATGCGCCAGCCGAGCGGTCCGCGCACGTACGCATTGGTGGCGATCATCGGCGGGTGAAGCCGGTCGTCACCCTCGACGGCGATGTGCTCGACGACGTTATGTACCGTCAGCAGCATACTGGAACTGACAATCTGATGCGAGGTTCGCACCACCAGGCGGATGCCGCCGGCGAACATTTGACGCCATGATTCGCGCACCGCGGCAAGTCCGATCTGACGCGGACCGTCAGGGTGGATGCAGACGACCTCCTCGTCCTCCGCCCAGACGGACATCATCGCTTCGAGGTCGGATCGTGCCAGGGCCTCGTAAAACGCCGCTTCGGCGTCCGCTGCGGAGCTGAATAGTTGCTTCTTCACTTTGTCTCGGAACTATTGCCGGGGGCCAGCCCGTATTTCACGGGCAGCGGCATTCAGTGGTGTCCCTTCGGGGCTTCGCCGGAAAAGACGTATCGCGTGCTGCAGTACGGGCACACGACCTCACGTTCCCTGACCACATCCAGATATACACGCGGATGCCGCGCCCACAGGGGTGCATCGGGGCGCGGGCAGGCCAACGGCAGGTCGTTTGCAGTGACGGTGACAGGCTGGGTTCTTCCCTTGGTTTCGGTCATTCTCGCAGTCTCAGACGTAGGCCAGCCAATGGTCGTATTCCGCAGCCCGGCCATTCACGATGTCGAAGAAGCGCGCCTGGATCTGCTCGGTGATCGGGCCACGCCGGCCCTCGCCGATTACGCGGTTGTCCAGTTCGCGAATCGGTGTGACCTCGGCTGCCGTTCCGGTGAAAAACGCCTCATCCGCAATGTAGATGTCGTCGCGTGTAAGACGCTTTGCGTGGACCTCGAGTCCGAACTCGCGGGCGACGGTGATCACGGAGTCTCGGGTGATTCCCGTCAGCGCCGAGGCGATCTCCGGCTCGAAGATTTTGCCGTCCTTGATCACGAAAAGGTTTTCGCCCGCGCCCTCCGCCACGAAACCTTGCGTGTCGAGCAGCAAGGCCTCGTCGTAGCCTTCCTGTGTGACTTCGAGATTGGCGAGAATGGAGTTGGCATAGGTGCTTGCCACCTTCGCGCGCGGCATCGTGACGTTCACATGGTGGCGTGCGAAGGAGGACGTCTTGACCCGGATACCCTTCTCCAGGCCCTCTTCGCCGAGATATGCGCCCCATGGCCATGCTGCGATCGCGACGTGCACGGTCGAGCCACGCGTGGAGATGCCCATCTTCTCCGATCCATAGAATGCAATCGGGCGCAGATAACAGGATTCCAGCTTGTTCGCGCGCACGACTTCGAGTTGTGCCTCCATCAGAACATCTTTCGGATACGGGATGTCCATGAGATATATCTTGCCGGAGTTCATGAGGCGCTGGGTGTGTTCGGCAAGCCTGAAAATGGCCGTACCCTTTGCGGTTCTGTATGCGCGTACTCCCTCGAACACCGCGACACCGTAATGCAGGGAATGAGTGAGCACGTGAGTGGTCGCATCGCGCCACGGCACGAGCTTGCCGTCGTACCAGATGAAACCGTCGCGGTCAGCCATGGACATGTCGGAAATCTCCAGCGGTATTTGAGGTGACGGGTACGCAGATCGAGTGCCGTCGGTGTGCCGATTCTAGCGCAAACTCGGGCTCACCGTACTGCCCGGCGTTCCGCACGGAACGGCAGTGCGTAAGGGCAAAAAATGCACGGGGCAGGGCCCGTGCATTCATTGCTACTCGTTTGGCCTTCAGGCATTCCGAAGACTACCAGAGCTTCTCCAGCGCCTGGAGCACATTGCGGCGGGAAAGTTGACCGATGAGCTTGCTCTCGCTTACTACGGGGTAGCAGCGATAACGTCTGGTGACGAACAATTCTGCTGCTTCGGTGAGCGTCGTGTCCCCTTCCAGGGTCACGACATCTGTGGTCATGAATTCGCTGACGCGCCCCCCCCTTTCCTTGTAGTAGGAGGCGCTCAGCGCAACCTTCAGGCAGTCCTTCTCGGACAGAAAGCCGATCACCTTGCCCAGGTGGTCGACGACCGGTGCGCCTGTCATCTCGTGCTTCAGCAGCATGTGGATGGCATCGAGCACGTCCATTTCAGGTGCGAAGGCGAGCGGGTCGCCGGACATGCAGTCCTTTACGAGAAGTGACCGGAGCATCTCTTCATCCCTTCCATGCTTATTGATCTTCCGCCTGCATGCGTGCAAGGCGCTTGGGGCAGGGCTTGGTGCAGCCCGCGTCGCATTCCAGTCCGATCTTGCCAAGACCACCGCAACTCCCCGCGATCGGTTTCCGGCCGGCCATGACTCCGACGGCCATGCCGAGAACGGCAAGGCCCATGATGACGAATGTGACGACGAATGTGGTCATGTAGCCTCCTGTTGCCTCTGCCTACTACGTTATTGGACAATCTGCTGCGATTGCGTTCGATCAGCCGCCGAAGTCGTCCAGCATGATGTTCTCGCGTTCCACCCCGAGGTCGAGAAGCATCTGGATCACGGCGGCGTTCATCATCGGAGGTCCGCACATGTAGTACTCGCAATCCTCGGGCGCCGGATGGTCCTTGAGATAGTTCTCGTACAGGACATTGTGGATGAAGCCGGTGTAGCCGGTCCAGTTGTCGTCCGGCAGCGGATCGGACAGGGCTATATGCCACTCGAAATTGTCGTTCTCCGCGGCGAGCATGTCGAAATCCTCGACGTAGAACATCTCGCGCTTCGAACGGGCGCCGTACCAGAACGAGATCTTGCGCCTGGTCTTGAGCCGGCGCAGCTGATCGAAGATGTGCGAACGCATCGGCGCCATGCCGGCGCCACCGCCGATGAAGACCATCTCGGCGTCGGTATCGCGGGCGAAGAATTCCCCGAAGGGGCCCGAAATCGTGACCTTGTCGCCCGGCTTGAGGCCGAAGATGTACGATGACATCTTCCCTGGCGGGACCCCTTCCGCGCGCGGCGGTGGCGTGGCGATGCGCACGTTGAGCAGGATGATGCCGCGCTCGTCCGGGTAGTTCGCCATCGAATACGCGCGCACGACCTCTTCATCGGCCTTCGATACGTATTGCCACACATTGAAGCGGTCCCAGTCCTCGCGGAAGCGTTCCTCGATGACGAAGTCCTTGAAGCTGATCTGGTGCGGAGGGCATTCGATCTGGATGTAACCGCCGGCGCGGAAATCGACGTTCTCGCCCTCGGGCAGTTCCAGCACCAGTTCCTTGATGAAGGTCGCGACGTTGTCGTTGGAGCGCACGGTGCACTCCCACTTCTTGACACCGAAGACTTCCTCCGGAATCTCGATCTTCATGTCCTGCTTGACCGCGACCTGGCAGGCCAGGCGCTCGCCCTCGCGCGCCTGGCGCTTGTTGATGTGCCCGGTTTCGGTCGGAAGAATTGCTCCGCCGCCCTCGAAGACCTTGACCTTGCACTGCGCGCAGGTGCCGCCGCCCCCGCACGCCGAGCCGACGAAGAGCTTCGCGGTGGCCAACGCGCCGAGCAACTTGCCGCCGACGGGTACTTCGATCGTCCTCTCATTGTTAACGTTGATCTTGACGTTGCCGGTCGCGACCAGCTTCGACCGGGCTGCGAGGATCACGTACACCAGGATGATGACGATCCCGGTAAAGAAAATGACACCGAGAATGATTTCAGTCATGGATGGATCCCTCGTCGTGTCAGAGCTGTATGCCGGAGAAGGCCATGAAGCCCAGCGACATCAATCCCGTTGCGATGAACGCGATGCCCAAGCCTTGCAGGCCGGCGGGAATGTCGGAGTACTTGAGTTTCTCGCGGATCCCCGCCAGCGCCGTGATCGCAAGCGCCCAGCCGACGCCCGTACCGACACCGTAGGTCACGCTTTCAGCGAAGTTGTAGTCGCGTTCGACCATGAACAGCGTGCCGCCGAGGATCGCGCAGTTCACGGTGATCAACGGCATGTATACGCCCAGCGCGTTGTAGAGCGTGGGCACGTACTTGTCGAGGAACATCTCCAGGATCTGCACCAGCGCCGCGATCACGCCGATGTAGCTGATCAGGCCGAGGAAGCTGAGATTGACCTCGGGTAGGCCGGCCCAGGCCAGCGCACCGTCACGCAGCAGGTAGTAATAGATCAGGTGGTTTACCGGGACCGTGAGCGTTTGCACCACGACCACCGCGACGCCCAACCCGAATGCGGCGCTGATCTGCTTCGAGATGGCAAGAAAGGTGCACATCCCGAGAAAGAAAGAGAGTGCGAGGTTCTCGACGAAAACTGCAGTTATGAACAGGTTGAACAGGGATTCCATTACGACACCTCGGTCCGGTGGGCAGTCTGGATCTGGAAGTCGGGCTTCTCCACCTGGGCCGGTTTCCAGCTTCGAACCGCCCAGATGATCAGGCCAATGATGAAGAACGCGCTCGGCGGCAGAAGCAGCATGCCGTTGGGTACATACCAGCCGCCGTCCCTGGCGAGCGACAGGATCTGGACACCAAAGAGCGAACCCGAACCGAACAACTCGCGGATGAAGCCGACGATGAGCAGGATCACGCTGTAGCCGAGGCCGTTGCCGAGGCCGTCGAAGAAACTGGGCAGCGGAGGATTCTTCAGCGCAAAGGCTTCGGCGCGACCCAGAACGATGCAATTGGTGATGATCAGCCCGACGAATACCGAAAGTTCCTTGCTCAGGCCGAACGCAAACGCCTTGAGCAACTGGTCGACGAGAATCACCAGCGAGGCCACGATGGTCATCTGGACGATGATCCGGATGCTCGTCGGAATGTGGTTGCGGATGATGCTGATCAGCACGTTGGAGGCGCATAGCACGAAGGTGAGCGCGATGCACATGGTAAAAGCGGTGGACATCTTGGTCGTGACCGCGAGCGCCGAACAGATCCCGAGCACCTGCAGGATGATCGGGTTGTTGTCGGCAATCGGGCTGACGACGAGGTTCCTTGATTCGCTGGCCATGTCTTAGCCCCTCTCGTTTCGCAGCCGGGCGATGAATGGGCCGTAGCCGTCGTCACCCAGCCAGTAATTGATCAGCTTCTCGACGCCGCGCGCGGTGAGCGTCGCTCCCGCAAGCCCGTCTACCTTGTGCTGTGCGCCCGGGGTGCTTGCCTCAACGGTGCCCTTGATGAGTTCGATCCTCGGTTGCCACTGATCGTCGTAGATGATCTTGCCATGCCACAGCCCGCGCCAGTTGGGGTTGTCAACCTCGCCGCCGAGACCCGGAGTTTCCGCATGTTGGTAGAACTTCAGTCCATGAACTGTGCGCAGGTCGCCTTCCAGTGCGAGAAAACCGTACAGCGTGGACCACAGTCCTGCGCCATGGATCGGCAGGATCAGAGTGCGGAGGTCTCCGGCCTCGTCCCGAACCATGTAGACCGGCATGTAGTCTGGCCGGCGCTTGATGTTGGCCGGATCCTCCGAGCGGGTCAGTGCGCTCGACATCGCCGGATCCTTGCTTGCACGTTCGATGCTGAAGCCGCTCACATTGGTGCTGTCGCTCTCGGTGCCGTCGCTAAGTCTGATCAATACGGCCTCAACGTTCGCGAAGGCCTCGAGAACCGTCTGCCCGGGCTGCTGCACGCCCGCCACATCGACGATATTGCGGATCCGGTCGGCCTCCTGGTTGGCGACCTGCAGCGGTCGCAGGCCGACAGCCGCAGAGGCGACGATCACCGAGCATGAAAAGCACACGGCCAGGGCCACGAAAACAGTCTTCTTGCGGCTTTCGTTCGGCAGGGCGAGGATGGACGCCAGCGTGCCGCCGGCGGAATTCTGTTCAGGCGCTGGCATGGCGGCGCTCCCTCCGTCGGATGTTCATCTGTATGACGACATGGTCAATGAGTGGCGCAAACAGGTTGGCGAACAGGATCGCCAGCATGATTCCTTCCGGAAAGGCAGGATTGATTGCCCGGATAAGTACGGTCATGAAGCCGATCAGGATGCCGAAGACCAGACGTCCGGCGTTGGTCATCGATGCGGAGACCGGGTCGGTAGCCATGAAGACCAGGCCGAAGCTGAGTCCGCCGACGACGAAATGCCAGTGGAAGGGCATGGCCATCATCGGTCTGGCATCGCTGGCGAGCAGGTTGAACAGCAGGGATGTGCCGACGACACCGAGGACGACCCCGAGCATGATCCGCCACGACGCGATCCGGGTATAGAGCAGGAACACGGCGCCGATCAGGATCGCCAGGGTAGAGGTTTCGCCCAGCGATCCGGGCATCAAACCGAGGAAGGCCTGCATCCAGGTCAAGCCGCTGTCGGCGATCCCGGCCATGCCACCGACTTCGCCGAGTCCGAGGGGTGTCGCACGCGAATAGCCATCCACCGCGATCCACACCTGGTCGCCCGAGATTTCCGCCGGATAGGCGAAATAAAGGAAGGCGCGGCCGGTCAGCGCCGGATTGAGAAAGTTCTTGCCCGTGCCGCCGAACACTTCCTTGCCGATCACCACACCGAAGCTGATGCCGACCGCCACCATCCACAACGGCATGTCCGGCGGCAGGGTGAGCGTGAACAGCATCGAGGTGACGAAAAAGCCCTCGTTGATCTCATGGTTCCGGACCGTGGCGAATATGACTTCCCAGATGCCGCCGACGATCAGCGTCACGAGGTAGAGCGGCAGGAACAGCAGGAAGCCGTGCACCATGTTGGCGAAGATGTTGCCGGGGTTGAAGCCGATCCCGAACAGGGACAGCAGGCCACCGCGCCAGTCATCACGGACCACGCCGAGCTCTGCAAGCGCCACATTGGCGTGATAGCCGCTGTTGAACCAACTCCACAGGACGCACGGGATGAGGGCGACGACCACATAGGTCATCATGCGCTTGAGGTCGGTGCCGTCGCGCACGTGGGGCGCGGTTCGGGTGGTATCCGGCGGCGAGTACAGGAAGGTGTCCACCATTTCGTACACCGCGAAATACTTCTCGAACCGGCCGCCCTTGTGGAATTGCGGCTCGATGCTGTCGAGGAAGCGTCGAATGCGTGACATCAGCCTTCCCTCTCGATCTGGGTCAAATTGTTGCGAAGCACGGGCGCATAGTCGTGCTTGCCCACGCAGACGAAGGAGCACAGGGCGAGGTCCTCCTCGTCCAGTTCCAGGCAACCCAGCTTCTGTGCCATGTCGGTGTCCCCGACCAGCAGATAGCGCAGCAACTGGGTGGGCAGGATGTCCATGGGCATCACGTCCTCGAATGCGCCGACCGGGACCATGGCACGCGCGCTGCCGTTCTGCGCCGTCGTGAAGTCGATCTGCTCCCCGGCATTGCGGGCGAGACTCGAGAACATCACGTTGAGAAAAGAGTACTTTGCCCCCGCGGGGTTGAGCCAGCCCAGGAATTCGCGATTCTTGCCTTCCTTGAGCACGCCGATCTGCAGATGATGACGTCCCAGGTATGACGACCAGCCCGCAGCGCGACGCCCGGACAATACCGAGCCGGAAATCGCGCGGTTGTCCCCTTCAACGAGTTCGTCCTCGAGCAGTTCCTCGATGCAGGCGCCGATCCGGGTGCGCAGCAGGCGCGGTTCCCGGACTTGAGGACCGCCCAGGGCGACGACGCGCTCGATCCACAGTCTCCCGGTGGTGAAGAGCTTTCCGATCGCGATGACATCCTGGTAGTTGAGGTGCCAGACCGTCTTGTGCGCATGGACCGGATCGAGAAAGTGAATGTGCGTGCCGGGCAGACCTGCCGGATGCGGGCCCTCGAAACTTGCAACCCTGGCCTTGTCCAGGCCCTCGGACTGCGGCAACTGCGCATCGTGCGCCTTGCACACCCATAGAGTGCCGTCGGTAAGGCGGGAAAGTACCGTGAGCCCGTGCCCGAACGAGTCGCCTTCCGCATCGATGATCGGGGCGGGATCGGCAGCGAGCGGATTGGTGTCCATGGCGGTGACGAAGATCGCGGCCGGGCGGGATGCGGGGTCGGGTACCTTGCTGTAGGGACGTGTGCGCAGGGCGGTCCATAGGCCCGATGCGAGCAGGTTTTCGACAACCTGCTCCGGAGAGAGACCGGAAAGCTGCTCGGGCGCGAACGACGCGTAATGCTCTTCCTGCTCGGTGTCGTCGAGTTTGATGACAACAGACTGGAGCATGCGTCGGGCGCCACGGTTGATCGCGACCACTTCTCCGCCGCCCGGTGCGGTGAAGCGTACGCCGGGCAGTTTCTTGTGTTCGAACAGGGTCTGTCCCAGCTTGACCTTGTCGCCCTCTGCAACAAGCATGGTGGGTTTCAGATCGACATGATCCACGCCCAGGAGTGCCACGTGCCTGACCGCCCGGGCGGTGTGCACCCGCTGCTCCGGTTTTCCGCTGATCGGCAGATCCAGGCCGTTCTTGATCTTTATAAGCATAGAGGTCTCGATCCTGGTTGACGGGTGCCGACCATTAGCCCGATTGGCGCCTTGCGGCACCGCATCAGCGCCGAGGTTCGGACGGCGGCATGTGCAAACTTTCCGGGTCGGCGAAACAAAACCTTGAGATTCTACGTTTTTTGGCCCTTTTCGATCAAACAGACATTGATGATATGCAAAACGTAGCGGCGGTAGATCCGCGCTTTCATGCGCTTCGCCAGCATGCATCGAGAGGTTTCGGAGCGTCGCAGGATGAGCTTGAGGTGATGCACAAGGGTTAAACTTCATATTTTGCACCAAATTGCACCGATGAAAAGAATCTGGAAGCCCAGCGTGACCGTGGCGGCAGTGATCGAGCGCAGCGGGCGCTTTCTGCTCGTGGAGGAGCAAACCGACGAAGGGCTGCGATTGAACCAGCCTGCCGGGCACCTGGAACCGGGAGAGTCGCTGATCGAGGCCGTGGTGCGCGAGACCCTGGAGGAGACAGCGCATCGTTTCGTGCCGAGCTCGGTCGTCGGCGTCTATCAGTGGCTGCGCGCGCACGGGGACGTGAGCTATGTCCGGTTTGCGTTTGGCGGCACGGTCGGTGAAGCCGAGCGTGGGGCTTCACTCGATGCAGGCATCGTTCGTACGTTGTGGTTGTCCGTCCAAGATCTGCGGGATTGTCGGCATCGCCACCGCAGTCCGCTCGTGCTGAAGTGCGCGGAAGACTGGGTTGGCGGAAGCCGCTACGGACTCGAGATCCTGCGTTACATTGTCTGATGCGACCATTTCTGGCCTTACTCCTGTTTCTGCTGGCAAGTGCGGGTGCGCAGGGCGGGGCACGTGTCGAGGTCTGCTTCAATTATTCCTGTGCGACCAGTGCGCGGGTGGATTACGATTTCGCGGACCTCGACGCGCTGCGTATGGAGCTGACCAGCGCCCGCGATCCCGCGTCCGAGCGCGCGGCGATTGCGACTGCCGTCGGCACGCTGTACCGGATTGCCGGACGACAGACGCCGATTTCCGCAGATCGTGGCGGCAATTTTTCGGACGGGGGCGTCCACGGACGCATGGATTGCATCGATCATTCGACGACCACCACGCGGCTGCTCGAGCTCATGGAGTCGCGCGAATGGTTGCGCTTTCACAAAGTGCTCGAACCGGTACGGCGCAACCGGGTGATCTTTCAGCACTTTTCCGCGGCGATCGAGGAAGTGGTGACACGTGCCCCGCCGATGGCCGAAGTGCATCCGGAGCACGTGCCGGATCACGTTCCCCTGCTTCTGGTGCTGTGCGACTGCGAGGGCGTGACGGACGAATCGTCGCGACCCGATGACTCGGATGTCGAATTGGAGGCCGCGCCGGGCAGCCGCTTTGTCGTTGACAGCTGGTTTGTCGATCATGGGGAACCGGCGGTGGTCCTGCCGCTGGTCGACTGGTTGAAGGGGGAAGGGCCGAATGTCCAATGAAGGGGATCCCGGCGGCATGAAGGTCGTCGTCGGAATGTCTGGCGGAGTTGACTCCTCGGTAGCGGCGCTGTTGCTCAAGCAGCAGGGCTACCAGGTGACCGGCCTGTTCATGAAGAACTGGGAAGATGATGACGACGACGAGTACTGCTCGACGCGCCAGGATCTGGTCGACGTGGCGTCGGTATGCGACGTGATCGGCGTCGAACTGGAAGTCGTGAACTTCTCCAGGGAATACAAGGATCGCGTGTTCTCCGATTTTCTGACCGAGTACGAGGCCGGCCGGACGCCAAATCCCGACATTCTGTGCAACTCGGAAATCAAGTTCCGTTGCTTTCTGGATCATGCGATGGATCTCGGTGCGGAGCGTATTGCAACCGGTCACTACGCCCGGGTGCGCAGATGGGAGAACGACGGGCGCGTCGAGTACCAACTGCTCAAGGCCGAGGATGGCACCAAGGACCAGAGCTATTTCCTGTATCGACTCACCCGGGAGCAGCTGTCCCGGACCCTGTTCCCGCTCGGCGACCTCTACAAGCGCGAGGTGCGCAAGATCGCGGCCAATGCCGGCCTGCACGTAGCCGGCAAAAAGGATTCGACCGGCATCTGCTTTATCGGCGAACGCCCGTTCCGCGAGTTCCTCATGCGTTACCTGCCCGCGCGCCCGGGTGAAATTCGCTGCCTCGACGACGAGCGAGTAATCGGTGAGCATCAGGGCCTCATGTACCACACCATAGGTCAACGCAAGGGATTGCACGTCGGGGGAATAAGGGGCAACGAGGATGAGGCGGGGCAGCATGAGGCCTGGTACGTTGCGGCCAAGGACGTGGCACACGACGTCCTGTACGCGGTGCAGGGGCACGATCATCCGGCACTGCTCAGGGACCGCCTGACAGCCACGGGGCTAAACTGGATCTCCGGGAGGGATCCGCACACCCACTGGGTCTACACCGCCAAACCGCGCTACCGCAGCCCCGATATGGCGTGCGAGATCGAGTCGCTTGCGCAGGAAAGGGCCGAGATCGTGTTCGCCCAGCCGCAATGGGCCCTGACGCCAGGTCAGAGCGTCGTGGTCTACGAATCTGTCGTGTGTCTGGGAGGTGGTGTGATCGTTTGACGCGGGTTCGGGCAATCAGCCCCATCGTCCGCGATTGACCGGCCCGTTATACCGGAGCGTTGTCCGCGCGTTGCTGGGCGCTACAACGTAGCAGCAAAATGCGCGCGCGACAGTTCTCCATAGTGTTCGCAGCGCTCGATGTATTCGCGCGTGCTCTTGGGCATCGTCACCCTTGCGCGGGTGATGTAGCTTACGAGTTCCTTGCCTTTCAGCACCAGTTGCCTCCCATCCGCGGCCAGTTGCAGCAGCTCGGCCGTCGGCGCCTGGGCAAGGCGCGGAACGAAGGCTGCGAGATGCTCGGATGCAACGACGAAATCGGTCCAGATGTCGAATATGCGCACATCGGTCCGCAGGGTCTCACACTTCACCTTGGCTGCCTCGGCAAACAGGAATACATGCTTCTCGATCCCTTCGAAAAGCGGATTCCCGGCCAGTGTTGTCGCCATGATTGCGGCGATCCGGTCGATGTCCCGCAGCGTCTGCGAGATCTTTATGTAACGGCTATCGTAGAAGGCCTCGATGGGGATCGAGAATGCGCGAAAGGGCTCGCCCCAGAGTTCGTCGATCCCTTCGTCGCCACTGCGATGAAGCACCATCTTGCCCAGCGTCAGGGCTTCCTGAAGGCATTGGCCGCATTCGCGCATCAGCGCGCTGTCCTGTGCGACGTCGACGCCTTCTTCCTGCAGGTCCACCAGCTTGGTGAAGATGTCGGTGGCACGATTGAAAAGCGCACCTGCCAGCATGGCACCCTTGACCCTGCGGCGCTCCGGGTCGATCTCGCCGTCGAACGCCTCGCGCGCCTCCTTGAGGCGTTTGCCGGGGATGTTGATGCCGTGCTCGACGTGATTGAAGAGGCGCCGCGTCAGCGCCTCGATGAGACGACGTTTGGCCTTCAGCGTGTCCTCGGGGGCGTCGTAGGCCTTGATCCAGTATCCGTCGTAATAGACTCGTCTGACGCCGTCAATGATCCGGGATGTGCCGTTTGCAGCGGACTCGTTCATGGTTGCGGAAGTGTTGCGGGGATCATCGCGCCAAGGATACGCCTCTTGTACAAGGCAAAAAAGCCCAAGCTGAAGTCGGGCTTCAGGAGGGGTCTGCGGCGCTGCGCACTGCAACGCGCTCGCTGCGCTGTTTGCGACGTTTCAGGACGACCTTCAGGCGCCACAGCAGCAGGATGCCGAAGTAGCCGACTATCGCCGCCGTGATCGCCATCAACAGCATACCAAGCACCAATGGGCGACCAATTCCCGTGAGCCAGTGCACCATGTCGATGAGCCACTGCAAGGTGGTCGTGGCATGATCGTCGGCAATGACCGCGCCACTGGCAACGGCCGGCGGAAGGATGCTGCTCCCGAGCTTGTAGGCGAATATGTAAATCGGCCCGTAGGTGAACGGATTGCTGATCAGAGTCGCTATGGCCGCAACCCAAAGATTGGCACGCAAGGCAAGCGCGACGAGCGCGGCAGCAGGAATCTGTGCGACCGGGACCATCAGCCCAAAGAAGGCACCGATGGCCACACCCCGTGCGACCGAATTGCGGTTAATGTGCCAAAGCAGTGGATCGTGAATGCGCGGCCCCAGCCAGCGAAGCAGCCGGTTCTGCTTGATGCTCTCGCGAGAGGGGATGAAGCGCTTGATCATCTGATGGTCTCGTATTGATGCTTATTCTAGACTGGAACGCACCGCCTGGATGCAAACGTTTTCACGGGCTCGACGAATGTAAGGTGGACAGTGGCGCTGGCGACAAGTGCCTCGGGGACATCAACTTCGGGCGTCCGCTGCATGCGTCAGTACAGATCGGGCGCTATCACGGCGCGCAGCACGGTCTGGGTCTCGCCGTCCCGAACACGGTTGCTGAACCACCACAGTGCCCCCTTCCTGATCGTCCAGTCGGCCTCGGATCCTGCCAAGAGCAAGGCGGCGACGCGGCCCAGGGTGGGTTGGTGACCCACGATGAGGCAGGCCACGCTGGCGTCCGGCCATCCGGCAGTGGCAAGAATGCCGGCCGCGTTCCCATCCGGACCAAGGGAGGCGACGACTTCGAAGTCCCTGGTGAGCGCAGCCGCCGTCTGACGGGTCCGGACCGTGGGGCTGCATATCACGCGCAGCGGCTCCGGATGGTTCTTCTTCAGCCATGCGGCCAGTGTGCGTGCCTGCTTGTGCCCGCGCGGCGTCAATTCACGGGCGTGATCAGGCGCGCCCTGAACAGCTTCGGCGTGACGCCACAGCAAGAGATCCATCTCTGGCACCTTCATCCAAGGGGGCGACCGACATGAGCGCCGCGATGCTTGCCACGCGAGTTCCCGTGCCGAACCGCGCAAATACGATGCCCCAGGATGTCAGCCATGTGACAGGATCAGGCGGGTCGAACCATGAGCAGTGTCACTGCGGAGGCGCTTTCAGGCCTCGTCGGTTCCAGGGGGCCTTCTCGTACAGCAGGGGTTCCAGCTCACGGATCGAGCGGCGACACAGGCGCGCGTAGCGCGGCCCGTGCCAGCCACATACGAATACGGCCGCGGCCCGCAGTTCCGCTTCGTCGCCGGCCCACTGATCGAGCGCGGCCCTGGCGACATCGACGTCGTTGATGAAGCCCAGCGCGTTCTGAACTCGGGCAAGCGCCGTCATGTACCGTGTGGCAGCCTTGCCCGGCATCAGGGGAGCAAAGAACTCGACGCCATAGCGCAGTTGCTTGAGCCCGATGCGCAGCGCATGAAGCCTGGCGGGCGCGAGATCCCTCGCCGAATCGAAGCGCTTGCGGATCTTCCTGCGCAGGCGCGTGAGTTGCAGGCGTGCGAACCTCCGCAGGTCTGCCGCCCCGATGAGATTGTTGCTCGGCAATGCATGCAGTGCCGCCATGAACCCGATGAGCAGGCGTCCCTGCGCCGCCGGATCCAGTCCTTCGCGGGCATTTACGCGTGCGCGCTCCCGCGCGTCGCCGACGATCTTCTGCAGCCGTGCCAAGGCCGCATCCCGGTCGGGATCGGCGCCGGCGACAGGCCTGAGAATCTCCTCGTGGAGAACATCGAGATCGCGCGCATCTCCGAAGCTGTCGGCGTTCTGCCGCAGGCGTTCGCTCCAGTCCGATACAAACGCCTCCGGAAGTGCAGGACCGAACAGGCGCATGAGTGATCGCAGGCGTCGTTGCGATACCCTGAGCTGATGAATGTACTCCGGATCGTCTTCGGACGCGGCTGCGACGGCATTGGCCTGCCACTGTCGAACACACGAGAACGCCAGTGTGCGAAAGGCCTCGACCGGCGACTGATTCGGCTCGATCCCGGAGATTTCGGCGCGGACGGGTTGTGGTTTCAGACCGAGATGCAGGCGGTAGCCGCGTTCGGCCTTGCTTGCGTCGTCGGGCAGGAGTGGAATGTCGGCAACCAGTCGGCAGGCGAGCAGCAGGAGGTCGAGGGGGCGGCCCTGTTCGAGTTCCAGTTCGAGTTCGCAGATTGGCTGCGTACGATCGCCGGCAAGGACCTCTCCGGTGTCGATCATCATCAATATGCGCACACGGTCGCCAGGAGTGTACACGCGCGTCTCGCGTCGGAAGCGGGTCGAGAACACCGGAACGAGATCCGGTTCGACACGCCTGAGAAATCTGCGTACGCCGGGCGCGTCCACAAGTGAGAAGTCGAAGCTGCCGTCGAACGGTTGTTCCCATTCGGGGCGGCGTGTCAGTCCGCCCGTCGACCGGGTTCCGCACTTGACCGTCTGTAACCGGGCTCGTCCATGGCGTCGAATGCGCAGCGCGATTCCGCGCGCCTTCAGCGCGAGGTCGGCGGTGTCGTAGTAGGTGTTCTCCAGCGTGACGGCGTTGCCGATCTTCTCTGCCGCGGAAGAGAGCGGATGCCGGCGCAACGCCGCCACGGCCTTGCGCGGGAGACCGAGCTTTAGTTCGATTTCATCGCTCATGATTGGAGTGCCACCGGGTCTCCGCCTGTGCTCGAAGGAACACAAAACCCAATTGTAGACCGTTGCCAAAGCGTCGTCTCGCTTCGCCATATGACGTGATTATCGAAGCGAGGCTTCAGGTCGAAGAGCCCAGCACGCTTGACCATAACGTGATCACGGGCTCGCGCGCGCCTGCGACTTCGTCCGGTCGGGCACGGGCAGGCTGCCCGTTCAGACGTTGCCGATGTTGAAGGCGGCGATACAGGCGGTACGAGTCGCCGCACTGCGCTGCCAACGCGGCGGGGATCAGGCTCAGTTCACCGGCAATTCGGAGCAGTGCGATATTTCCCAGGTTTCCCGTCAGTTCGGGGTGCTTGTGCGCGTAGCCGAGGACCAGGTACTGGATCAGGAATTCGACATCGACGAGCCCGCCCGGATCGTGCTTGAGATCGAACAGGTCGCTCTTGCCGGCGTGCGCCTCGCGCATCCTGTCGCGCATGGTGAGGACCTCGCGGCGCAGCGGGCCCAGCGCACGTGACTTTCGCAGCACTTCGCAGCGGATCTTCTCGAAGGCTGCACCAAGTATTGCATCGCCGGCGCAGAATCGCGCCCGTGTGAGTGCCTGGTGCTCCCATACCCATGCTGACTCGAGCTGGTACTTGCGGAATGCTTCCAGCGACGTCACCAGCAGACCCGAGTCACCGTTGGGCCGCAGACGCAGATCGGTCTCGAACAGGATGCCGGCCGCGGTCTGGCTCGACAGCCACGTATTGATGCGCTGGGCGAAGCGTGAATACACTTCCATGGCTTCCGGGGCCTCGTCATCGAACAGGAACACGATGTCCAGGTCGGATGCGTATCCGAGTTCCTTGCCTCCGAGCTTCCCATAGGCGATCACCGCAAAACTGGGGTTATCGCGGTGGCGTTTGCGAATCTTGCGCCAGACGAGCGGCAGCGTGAGTTCGAGAATGAGATCGGCCAGCGCCGACAGGTGATCGGCCAGCCGCTCGACCGTGAGCTTGCCGGCGATGTCCTGGGTCAGCAGGCGAAAGACCTGTGCATGATGCTGTTCGCGCATCATGTCCATCTGGTGTTCCATGTCCGGTTCGATCGCATCGAGAGCACGTCCCAGTTCGGCTGCGAATCCGGGCCAGTCGGGTTCCTGATCGAGGTGGCGGTCGTCGAGCAGTTCGTCGAGCAGGATCGGATGACGCGTCAGGTAGTCTGCGGCCCAGGTCGAGGCGCTCATCAGGTCGGCCACACGCCTGAGCGCCTGGGGATACTGCTGCAGCAGCGCCAGGTAGGCACCTCGGCGCGAGATCGTCTCGAGCAGGTTCAGGCATCGTGCCAGGGTCTCGTCCGGGACGTCCGTTTCCGCGGCGGACTCGACCACCCGCGGAATCAACGCGTCGAGGCGGCTGCGGATGTGATTCGGCAACTGCTGGTAGCGAGGACTCTCGTACAGGTCGGCCAGTCTGCGACCGGCCACGGAGGCATCGCGATATCCAAGCCCGGCGAGAATCGATTCGGTCCTGCCATTGTCATCGCCCGGCGACCAGAGATCGTCAAGCTTGTGATCCTCATCGCTGGGATCGCTGAAAACGTCGTCGAAGTGGCCACTGACGGCGTGACGGTGTTCATCGAGTGCGCACTGCAAGGCACCGATATCGGGACAGCCCATCGCCCGGGCGATGAGCGCGCGGTCTTCAGCGGACTCGGGAAGGTCGTGGGTCTGTGCATCATCGAGGTACTGGAGGCGATGTTCGAGACGTCGGAGAAACACGTATGCGGCGGAAAGCTCCTGGACGGTTTCGGCGGTCAGGATCTCCCTTGCCGCGAGCTCCCGCAGAACCGTGAGGGTCGGGCGGATCTGCAGGCCCAGGTCGCGGCCACCACGTATCAGCTGGAATACCTGGGCGATGAACTCGATCTCGCGTATCCCGCCGGGGCCGAGCTTGACATTGTTTGCGCGGTCGCGGCGCGTGACTTCCCTGCGAATCTCTGCCTGGAGATCGCGCATGGCATTGATTGCTCCGAAGTCCAGATACTTGCGAAAGACGAAAGGGCGAGCGATCTGTTCCAGTTCGCGAAAGCGCTCACCGTTCAATACCCGCGCCTTGATCCAGGCGTAGCGCTCCCATTCGCGGCCCTGCGTGATGAAATAGTTCTCCAGCATGTCGAACGAGCACACCAGCGGTCCAGAGTCGCCATGAGGCCGCAGTCGCATGTCGACGCGGAATACCTGCCCGTGCTCCGTCACTTCGGAAAGGCTGCGGATGATGCGTTTGCCCAGTTGCTCGAAGAACTCGAAATTGCTTATCACCTTCTGCCCACCGGTGTCTCCGTCTTCCGGGTAGACGAAGATCAGGTCGATGTCCGACGACACGTTGAGTTCGCGGCCGCCCAGCTTGCCCATGCCAACGATCAGCAGTTCCTGCTCCCACCCCGATGGGGACAGGGGTACGCCGTAGCGCCGCACCAGCGCCTCGCGCAGGAGATCATGGGCCGCGCGGATGCAGGTTTCGGCCAACAGCGTCATCGTCTCGGTGACCTCGGCCAGGTCTGCGGCGCCGATCAGGTCGCGCGTCGCCAGATGGCACAGCACCCAGCTTCGCAGGTCGCGCAGGGCCGCAGCAAGTCCGTGCTCGGTGAGCGTCCGCTCTGCAAGGAACGCATGCATTGCCTCGACGTCCAGCGGGACGGGTGTCGAAGCGGCGAGTCTTGGGACAAGCCAGGGGCGGCTGTCGACCATGCGCGCAAGAAACCGCGACTGCCCGGCGGCTGTCGCAACGTCCTGGGGTATGGGTAGGGAATCGTGGGACATGGATGCTGGGTATCAGGGATAAAATGAATACTGTTCGGTGCATTCGGGCGGATTCGTCGTGCCCACCCGCCAGATTGTAGCCAAGCCCGGGCTTGCCCGTCGTATCGTGAACACAGCCAGGATGAAAAGCCCGTTGCCTCGCAGCTCGACTGACCAAGCACCGCCCTCCCGCGGCGGCGAAGCCCTTGCCCGATTCGTCTCGATTGCTGCGATCGTCGGGTTTTTCGCGCTCGCGGTCATGTTCCTTGTCGTGCGCGAAGTACTGGTTCCGCGGGTGCACGAGTATAGGCCTCAAATCGTCGCCGCCCTCGAACACGCAATCGGCCTCCCGGTTTCCATCGACGCATTGTCGGCTGACTGGTCGGGGCTGCGCCCGCGCCTGCACCTTTCCGGTCTGAGCATCCTCGACCAGCATGGCGAGGCCGCCCTGCGACTCGGGAAAGTGGATGCGACCCTGGCCTGGTCGTCCCTGTTGCGTGGCCAGGCGTACTTCGATCGGCTCGTGCTCTTCTCGCCCGAGCTGGCGCTCAGACGTGCGCCTGATGGGCAGATTTTCGTTGCCGGCGTCCGGATAGATCCGGATGCGAGCGGCGGCGGCCTTGCCGAATGGTTGCTCGGACAGCGCGAGACGGTGATCCTGGACGCGACGCTGAGCTGGTCCGACGGCCTGCGGGGGGTGCATACCCTGCGACTCACGGATGTCAATTTCAGGCTGTCGCGACATGGGGCCCGCTACCGTTTCGGCATTCGTTCGAATCCGCCCGCCGAGATCGCCTCGATGCTCGACGTGCGCGGCGATCTGGTCAGTGTTCGACCCGGAGATCCGGCAACCTGGGCCGGCAAGATCTATGTCGCCCTCGATGGCGCGGACCTGGGCGCGTGGAGCACGTGGGTTGATTATCCGGTGCCGCTCGATG
The DNA here is from genome assembly GCA_964404505.1 of uncultured Azoarcus sp. GTDB lineage: Bacteria > Pseudomonadota > Gammaproteobacteria > Burkholderiales > Rhodocyclaceae > DAOMNN01. The sequence goes on along the minus strand of CAYOKH010000002.1, from coordinate 24,296 downwards.
GCCTGGGCGGCGTTCGCGCCTGGATCGACGTCATCGACGGGATGCCGCGCGTATTGAGCGCCAACGTGGCGCTGGACGACGTGTCGACGCGCTTGTCCGACGAGCTTCCGGAGTTGCGCCTGGATCGCGTGAGAGGAAGTTTCAGCGGCAAGAGAATCGCCCGCGGGTACGAGTTCACGACGCGATCCTTGACGCTGGTCGCCGGGGACGCTGTGCGCCTTCCCCCGACCGATCTCGACCTGACGGTTCGCGACATCGCCGATGTGCGGCATGCGGGAGGAACATTCAAGGCCAGCACGCTCGATATCGGCGTGCTTGCGCAACTGGCCGGCCATCTGCCGCTCGGCGACGCATTACGCGAGGGGCTGGCAGCCTTTGGCCCCAGCGGAACACTCGAAGATCTGAACTTCGAATGGAATCGACAGGGAAGCGGCGAACCGGCATGGTCGGTGCGGACCCGGTTCTCCGGACTGCACCTTAATCCGCGCGGCGTGGTACCCGGTATCGCGGGTTTCTCCGGCGAGCTTTCGGGAGAGAACGACAGCGGGCGTTTCAGCCTGGTCGGAAGCGATGCCGCCGTCGATGTGCCGGCGGTGTTCCCCGAACCGCGCCTTGCCTTTACCTCGATCCACGCCGAAGGCGGGTGGACGCGCCGCAGCGGACGGCTGGAGCTCATGCTCGACGGTGCGCGCTTCGAGAACGCGGATGCGGCCGGGAGCGCCTCGGGGCGGTACTTTCCGATAGCGGGAGGGCGCGGCGAAATCGATTTCGCGGCGCGCTTGACGCGTGCGGAAGGCCAGGCCGTATGGCGCTATCTGCCCTGGGCGGTGAGGGAGTACACGCGTAACTGGCTTCGCGGTGCGCTGTCCGGCGGGTTCGTGCCGGACGCGCGTCTGCGCCTGAAGGGCAACCTGGACGAATTCCCGTTCGAGGATGGACGATCGGGACAATTCCTGGTGACCGTACGCGTTGCCGGTGCAGGCCTCGTCTTCGCGCAGGGCTGGCCTGCCATCGATGCAATCGATGCCGAGCTGCGCTTCGAGGGTCCGGGGATGCGCATCAGCGCCGATCGCGCGCGCATCCTGGGTGTCACGCTTGCCAAGGTCGTGGCTGACGTGCCTCGTCTCGACGAGCCGGGTGGCCCGCTCATGACCATTCAGGGGAGTGCAGCAGGGCCGACGCGGGAATTCCTGCGTTTCGTGTCCTCAAGTCCGGTTGCCGCGCGTATCGATGGTTTCACGGATCACATGACCGCGGAGGGCAGGGGAGTGCTGGCCCTGAGCCTGGCGATGCCGCTCCGCGATATCGACAGCACGCGGGTGGACGGGGAGTACCGCTTCACCGGCAACCGGATCGGCGTGATGGAGGGCCTGCCGGCGCTCACTGATGCCTCCGGACGAGTGCGGTTTACGCGTGATGAACTGACCATAAGCGATGCAAGCGCCCGTGCGCTCGGCGAACCGTTGCGGTTGTCTGCACGCACGCCGGAAGGTGGGGGGGTGCGCCTTGCGGTCGAAGGTGGTGCCGCGATGCGAGCGCTCGGGGAATTCCTCGACTGGCCCGTCCTGGCGCATGTGTCGGGCACCGCCGAGTGGGAGGCAGAGATCGACATCCATCCCCACGTGGCGAAGGTTGCGCTGACGAGCACCCTCGCGGGTGTTTCGTCCAGTCTCCCGTACCCATTCAACAAGCGCGCAGAAACCCAGTGGCCGCTGAGAGTGGAAGCGGATCTTCGCAGGGACGGGAGCGGTGAGGCGATTCGCGTCGAGCTTCGCGATATCGGTGCAGGGGAACTGATCGTGCGCCGGGGTGCGGGGGGATGGGAGGTCGAGCGGGGTGGGATCGGGATCTTCTCCCGGATGGCGACGGCCCCGCGCGGAATGATGCTGTCGGCCAAGCTGGATGAGATCGACCTCGATGCGTGGCGCGGGATACTGGCGCAGGGGAGCGGCATCGACGGCCCGGATTCCGGTGGAATGCCCATCGCCGGGATCGACCTGCGCGCGAACCGGGTCACGGTTCTCGGCCGAACCATATCGGCACTGGAACTGGGAGTGCTGGGCGACACGGGTGGCTGGAAGGGGCGGATCTCGAGCGATCAGGCAAGCGGTTCGTTCGACTGGCGCAGTGCGGGCGAGGGCGCACTGAGCGCGCGCTTCGAGCATGTCACGATGGGCGCCGACGACGACATCGACAGGCATGCCGACGACGCCGCAGCGGATGAACCATTGCGCAATCTGCCGGCCCTGGACATCATCGCCGAGCGGTTCGTGTTGCGGGGGATGGATCTCGGGCGTCTCGAACTGCAGGCGCACAACGAGGACGGGCTGTGGGCCCTGAGCAAGTTGCAGATCGACAATCCGGAGGGCGAACTCAACGGGTCGGGTCAATGGCGCTCGGGGCGAAATTCGCTGACCGAACTCGGCTTCCGGCTCGAAACGCGCGATATCGGCACGCTCCTCGATCGCCTCGGCTATCCGGAAGCGGTGCGGGGCGGGAGCGCCTTGCTCACCGGGCGGATCGAGTGGCACGGTGTACCGACCCGTATCCACCATCCATCGCTGTCCGGAGCGATCGAGCTGGAAGCACGCAAGGGACAGTTCCGAAAGCTGGAGCCGGGCGTGGGTCGCCTGCTCGGTGTGCTGAGTCTGCAGTCGTTGCCGCGACGCCTGACCCTGGATTTTCGGGACGTGTTCAGTGAAGGATTCGCCTTCGAGTCCATTTCCGGTAGCATCGCGATGGCCTCAGGCGTAATGCGCACCGAAGATCTCAGGATTGCCGGTCCGGCCGCCAGAATCTGGATTACGGGATCGGCGAACGTCGCGAATGAAACCCAGGATCTGGTCGTCCTCGTTCAACCGACCTTGTCCGAGTCGGTGGCAGTGGGTGCCGCGGCGGGGCTGATCAACCCCATAGCAGGTGTCGTCGCGTACCTCGCGCAAAAGGTTCTGAGCGATCCGATCGAACGGATGTTCGCCTTCAGTTATGCGATAAGCGGAAGCTGGGCCGATCCGGTGGTCGAGAAGATCTCCGGAGGACCGCAGCCCAGGCAGGATGGACCCGATGGAACACAATGAAGCGAGCATGCCTGCGCAGGCGCCTGCGGTGGTCCGAATCGCCGCAATCCAGACCGTATCGGGCCCCGAAGTGGATGCCAATCTCGAGGTGGCCGGCGCGCTGATTGCACAGGCCGCCGCTGCCGGTGCGACGCTCGTTGCGCTGCCCGAGTACTTTGCGCTCATCGACGCGGACGAGACGGCCAAAGTGCGGATTCGCGAGGATGAGGGGCACGGGCCGTTGCAGGATTTCCTCCGCGACATGGCAGTGCGTCACCGCGTCTGGCTGGTGGGCGGAACGATTCCGCTGCGTGCGCGTTCGCACGCAAAGGTGCGCAACTCCACGCTGGTATTCGGTTCGTGCGGGGAACGGATCGCCCGCTACGACAAGGTCCACCTCTTCGGTTTCCAGAAAGGCGCCGAGCGTTACGACGAATCGGCAACGATCGAGCCGGGTCGCGAAGTCGTAACCTTCGACGCTCCGCCTGGCCGGGTCGGCCTGTCGGTGTGTTACGACCTTCGCTTTCCCGAGCTGTTTCGCGCGATGGGCGACGTCAATCTCATCATCGTGCCATCGGCATTCACCTGGACCACCGGCAGGGCCCACTGGGAGGTGCTGTTGCGCGCGCGTGCGATCGAGAACCAGTGTTTCGTGATGGCGCCCGCGCAGGGCGGCCGCCACCCGAGCGGGCGTGTGACGTGGGGACATTCGATGATCATCGACCCCTGGGGCGAGATCCTCGCCTGCCGCGAGGAAGGCGCCGGCGTGATCGTGGCGGATCTCGACCTGCAGCGCATTGCCGCCGTTCGGGAAAGTCTCCCGGCCTTGCGGCACCGTAGCCTGGGCGTCTGAATTTCCCGGGCATGAGCGGGACGGCGGATGCGAATCCGTAATCGCGCAGATCGTTTTCGCACTGACGGTGTCACACGGTCAGTGCTCAACCTGGATAGACCATGACCAAGCAACCCAGCGCCCTCGACCTTGCCGACCGCTATCTGCTCGCTTCCCGTGATCTGGGCCGGGGTGGCATCGACAAGGCATTCGACACCCTGATGCAGCACCGCCTCGATTATGCGGACCTCTATTTTCAGTACCACCGCTCGGAGGGGTGGAGTCTGGAAGAGGGAATCGTGAAGTCGGGCAGCTTCAACATCGAGCAGGGTGTGGGTGTGCGTGCAATCAGCGGTGAGAAGACTGCATTTGCCTACTCGGACGATATTTCCATGCCGGCGCTGACCGCTGCGGCGCAAGCCACTCGGGCGATCGCCGCAGGTGGGGGAAGTCCGAACCGGGTCGCGGTTTCGGCAGGCGCGGCCGGCAGGCCCCTCTATCGCGCAGACGACCCGCTCGCGTCACTCGACGATACTGCGAAAGTGGCACTGCTCGAGCGCCTGGAAGGCTTTGCGCGTGCCGCAGATCCGCGCGTCACGCAGGTCATGGCCCACATTGCCGGATCCTGGGAGGTTGTGCTGGTTGCGCGCAACGATGGTCACATGGCGGCCGACGTGCGGCCCCTGGTGCGGGCGTCGGTGACCGTGATCATGGAAGAGGGTGGTCGGCGCGAGCAGGGCAGTGCGGGCGGGGGCGGGCGTTTCGATTATGCCTGGTTCACCCCGGAGCGCCTGCGCGAGTATGCGCACGCTGCGGTGCATCAGGCCCGCACGAACCTGGGGGCCGACCCGGCTCCTGCCGGAACGATGACCGTCGTGCTTGGATCCGGCTGGCCCGGCATTCTGTTGCACGAAGCGATCGGTCACGGACTCGAGGGCGATTTCAACCGCAAGGGAAGTTCCGCATTCAGCGGGCGGGTTGGGCAGTCCGTTGCGGCCAGGGGCGTGACGGTCGTCGACGATGGCACGATTCCGGATCGACGCGGCTCGCTCACGATCGACGATGAGGGCAACCCGACCGAGCGCACGGTGCTGATCGAAGACGGTGTGCTGACCGGATACATGCAGGACACGCTCAATGCCCGCCTCATGGGGACACGGTCCACGGGTAACGGACGGCGCGAATCCTATGCCCATCTGCCGCTGCCGCGCATGACCAACACCTGCATGCTGAACGGCGACAGGGATCCGCAGGAGATCATCGCTTCAGTGAAAAACGGTTTGTACGCGGTCAACTTCGGCGGGGGGCAGGTCGACATCACGTCGGGCAAGTTCGTGTTTTCGACTTCCGAGGCCTACCTCATCGAGAACGGCAAGGTCACGCGGCCGGTGAAGGGAGCGACCCTGATCGGCAACGGACCGGACGCGCTGACGCGCGTCGCGATGATCGGCAACGACATGGCGCTGGATCCGGGCGTGGGAACATGCGGCAAGGATGGGCAGAGCGTGCCGGTGGGCGTGGGGCAGCCCACAGTGCGCATTGACGGGCTCACGGTAGGCGGCACCGCTTGACCGCAGTGGCCTCGCGCCGGTTGCAGGTTTGTAAGCAGATTTTTCCCGTGTTACGGATTACCGCACGCGTGTGCGGTCACTTTCGACCCGGAAAGGCCTCATCGGGCTCGCTTGGGCGTGGTGACGACTCTGGCAAGTAGTTGAAATTACATGTTATTTATTGCGCAATATGCCGCACGAGGCGCAATCGCGGGTGTGCCCTGAGTGCGATCCGTTCCGCCTGCCGCGACGGCCATTCGTTGACTTTGAAACAAGATTGGCACCGGAGCGCGCTCATGGCGTTTAGACTGTCGGCTCATTCACCGCCGAATGGCGCGTATCGCAGGGTCGGGTCGGGCTTGAGCCGGTCTGATGGGCGGTGGCTTGCCCGCGTAACTGCGTGATCGCCTCGGTCGGTTCAATGGATCCGTGCGTGTGTCCACGCGTCAGACCGGAAGGACTCAAGGAGAGATCATGTTCAACAAGCCCACCCTGTTCCCGAAATCCCCAGAACCGCAACCTGCTCGTGGAGGCCGACTCGTTCCGGGCGCTCAGACCGGGGGAAGTTCCGCTTTCCAGGGCGAAGGCAGTGCCGGTCAACGCGAGTCCTCTACCGCAGCTGCCGGCCAGCCCGCATCGTCGGCCGGCACGGGCGGTACGGGCGCACAGCCTGAAGAGGCCAAGACCGGCGACAGCCGCTTGATCGTCGGGCCTGAGGTCAAACTCAAGGGTGCCGAGATCCTGGATTGCGATACTCTCGTCGTCGAGGGACGCGTCGAGGCGACGATGGACAGCCGGGTCATCCGGATTGCCGAGAACGGCGCGTTCTCCGGAACGGTGGGTATCGACGTCGCCGAGATACACGGGCAGTTCGATGGAGAACTGACTGCCCGCCGGCAACTGATCATTCACGCGAGCGGGCGGGTCAGCGGCAAGATACGCTACGGCACGATCCTGATAGAGGAAGGGGGCCAGATCTCCGGTGATGTGAAGGCGCTCGATGCAGCTACTGCAACGCGCAAGGGTGCGGATAGCGCGCTTGCGTCTTCAAGCGCTTCCCCCGTAGCGGTGCAGGCCGGCGGCTGATCCCGCGTGCGACGACCGGAGAGGGCTATCGCACGGTAACGACCGGGATTCCCTTCAATCCCGGTTCCGGGTGACGAAGCGCACTTCGGGGGACTGCCTGTACTAGGAGCGCTTCCTCGCCGAGGCGCTGCATCAGTTCCGCCTCACGAGCGACGACCCGTCGAAGGCTGTCCAGTTTGACGTGCCCGAAGCCGCGAATGCCTTCCGGAAGACTGGCAAGTTCCACGGCGGTTTCGAGTGTCTCGGGCGCGAGCTTGCGCAACAGCATTGCGATCATTTCCGCATAGCGCTCCGCCAGCGCCCGCTCCATGCACCGCTCGGCTGTGCGTCCGAACGGATCCAGCCAGGTCCCGCGCACGCGCTTGCCCATTGCCAGCCATCTCATCACGCGCAGCAGCCACGGCCCGTAGCGAACCTTGACGGGCGGGGTCCCGTCGCTGCTCTTCACCAGCAGGGGCGGCGCCATATGGAAGGAGAGCGTCAGGTCCCCTTCGAAGTTCTCTTCGAGCGCCCTGCTGAATCTTCCGTCGGAGTACAGCCGGGCAACTTCATACTCGTCCTTGTATGCGAGCAGCTTGGCGTAGCCACGCGCGACGGCGTCGGTCAGTGTCCAATTGCCGTTCCCGGATAGGGTCTGCTCGGCCGCGCGTACCGTGTCGACCAGCGCCCTGTAGCGCGCTGCATAGGCCGCATCCTGATAGCCGCGGAGGTGTTCCTCGCGTTGGGCGATCAGCTCGTCGAGCGTGAGCGCACGCGGCGGTGGTTCCTCGGCGAGCTCCACGACCGTTTGCGGCTGCTCCGCAGCGAGTCGGCCCAGATTGAACGCCATGCGGTTCATGTCAACTGCGACGCCGTTGAGTTCGATTGCGCGATCGAGCGCCGCGAGCGACACCGGCACTCGACCGCGCTGCCATGCATAGCCGAGCAACAGGATGTTTGCACCGATGGAATCGCCCAGCAGCCGCAGGGCAAGATCGTAGGTGTCCACGGTCTCCAGCGCGTCGTCTCCGGCGGCGAATCGCAGCTTGTCGAGGAGCGCCTCGGCATGCAGGCTGGCGTCGGGGTCCCGTACGAACCGGTCGGTGGGGTTGCGGTGGCTGCTGGCGATGATGCGCGTGCGCCCGCGGCGGACCGTCTGGAGCGCATCTGCGCTGGCACCGACGACCAGATCGCAGGCAAGGAGGAGGTCCGCCTGTTGCGTGTCGATGCGAACCTGGTTCAGAAGATCGGGTCGCCGTGCCCAGCGGACAAAGGCGAGCACTGCACCGCCTTTCTGTGCGAACCCCATGAAATCGAGCTGGGAGCTCGCCATGCCGTCGAGGTGCGCCGCCATGCTGACCAGCGCGCCGATCGTGACTACGCCCGTACCCCCCACACCGGTAATCAGCATGTCGTAGGGCGCCTCGTCAAGAGCGAATTCAGGGATGGGCAGATCCGCAATCAGCGCGTCGAGGGCCTCACTGGAAAGTCGCGCGACACGCTTCCTGAGACGAGCGCCTTCGACTGACACGAAACTCGGGCAGAAGCCCTGAACGCAGGAGTAATCCTTGTTGCACGAGGACTGCTCGATCTGGCGCTTGCGCCCGAAGGGGGTTTCGAGCGGCAGTACCGACAGGCAATTCGATTGCTGCCCGCAGTCGCCGCAGCCCTCGCATACCTCGGCATTGATGAAGATGCGCCGATCCGGATCGGGGTATTCGCCCTTCTTGCGTCGGCGGCGCTTCTCTGCGGCACAGGTCTGATCGTAGATGAGGCAACTCACACCCTCGACCTCGCGCAGCCGGCGCTGCACCGCGTCGAGCTCGTTGCGATGGTGAAACGTCGTTCCTGGCGGAAACAGGCTCTCCTGCCCCCGGTACTTCTCCGGCTCGTCGCTTACGACTGCAAGTTTGCGCACCCCCTCTGCCTCTACCTGTCGCGCGATACGCTCGACTCCGATCACACCGTCGACCGGCTGACCTCCGGTCATCGCAACCGCATCGTTGTAAAGGATCTTGTAGGTCATGTTGGCCTTTGCCGCGATGGCCTGGCGGATTGCCAGCGAACCGGAGTGGAAATAGGTGCCGTCACCGAGATTCTGAAATACGTGCGGCCGCAGCGTGAACCGCGAATGAGCGGCCCAGTCCACGCCTTCGCCACCCATCTGGATCAGCCCGGTCGTGCTGCGGTCCATCCAGGAAGCCATGAAATGGCATCCGATACCGGCCTGCGCGATGGAGCCCTCCGGCACCCGAGTCGACGTATTGTGGGGGCAGCCGGAACAGAAGTACGGCAGGCGGCGAACCGTGTCCCCCACGTTCGCAAGCAACTCCGGCGCGGTGAAGTCGCGCACGTGCTCACGCCGGTCCAAGGCAGGCTTGTGTGCGGCGAGCCATTGCGCGAGGGCAGGCATGATGCGCGACGGGCGCAACTCCCCGACCGCGGGCAGAAGTGGTCGGCCCGTGGCATCATGCTTGCCGAGCACGCGCGGCCGGTTGCCGCTGCGGTTGAACAGCATCTCCATGAGCTGACGCTCGACCACGGGAGCCTTCTCCTCGATCACCAGCACTTCCGACAGGCCGCTGACGAAGGCTTCGACGCGCGTCGGTTCGAGAGGAAAAACGAGGCCGACCTTGTACACCCGGATGCCGGCACTCTCCAGATCGGCGGGTTTGAGTCCGAGCCGGCGCAGCACTTCGAGGAAATCGAAATGCGCCTTGCCCACCGTGACGATTCCGAGATCCGCATGCGGTGACGGGCAGATCCATCGATCGATACTGTTAGCCCTGGCGAACGCACGGACCGCATCGAGCTTGGCGGAAAGACGCTGCTCGATCGTCAGGCTTGGAAGGTCCGGCCAGCGATAGTGCAAACCGCCATCCGGCGCAACGTGATCGGTTGGAGGGCAGAACTCGGTATGCACCTGATCGAGGTCTACCGTCATCGCGCTCTCGACGACTTCGGAGATGGCCTTGAAGCCGACCCAGTTGCCGGAGAAACGTGACAGCGCCCAACCGTACAGGCCGAACTCCAGGTATTCGGCGACATTTCCCGGGTGAATGACGGGCATGCTCCAGGCCTGCATTGCGAGGTCGCTCTGATGCGGCATCGAGGAGGAGACGCAGCCATGATCGTCTCCGGCAACCACAAGTACACCCCCGCGCGGTGAAGAACCGTAGGCGTTGCCGTGTTTGAGCGCGTCGCCCGCGCGGTCAACGCCCGGTCCTTTTCCGTACCACATCGCGAACACGCCATCGACGCTTCGGTCCGGGTCGCTCTCGACCTGCTGACTGCCGAGTACCGCAGTTCCCCCCAGTTCCTCGTTGATGGCCGGCAGGAACTCGATGTTGCCTGCGCGAAGCAGCTTGCCTGCCCGCCACAATGCCTGATCGAAGCCGCCCAGGGGTGAGCCGCGGTAGCCACTGACGAATCCCGCCGTGCTCAGACCCCGACTCCGGTCGAGGGCCGCCTGCATCAGGGGCAGACGCACGAGCGCCTGGAGGCCGGTGAGAAAAACCGTCCCGTGGCGCGAGCCGAGATTGTCACTCAACCGATAGTCCGGTCTGGCGAGTACGGATCGCTGGTGACCGCGTGTTGCTGAGGTCGCGGCTGCAATGGCCGACCCGTCCCGATTGGTGCCGGGGCTGTTCATGGGGCCTCTCCGGTGGGCGTGAATTGCATTGCATCCACGCTCGTAGTGTTCGTAGCAGTTTAGTCGGCAGGCGCGAAGAGAATGTTCTCAACTTGACGCGAACAACCGTGAAGTGAGAACGTATGATTCCCATTGTCTGCAATCGGGGAACGAACATGCTTGATCGGATTGTGCGTCGCATGCTGTACGAACTGCAGAAGGACGCGCGCCTTTCGGTACAGGAACTGGCCCGACGCGTGGGGATATCGGCGACGCCATGCTGGCGGCGACTCAAGGAAATCGAACGTGAAGGGCTGATTCGCCGCCACACGATCCTGCTCGACAGGGAGGCGGTCGGGCTGAAGGAATGCCTGCTGGCACACGTGACCCTGGTGCGCCACTCGGAGACGACGGTCGATGAGTTCGAACAGGCCGTACTGATGCACCCGGAAGTGATCGAGTGCTACAGCACCACCGGGGATGCAGACTACATTCTGAAGGTCGTGGTGCCCGACATGAAGGCCTACGATGTCTTCCTGCACAGACGTATCTTCCGCATGCCGGGTGTGGCCAACGTGCGAACCGCGGTCGTGCTGCGCGAAGTCAAGTACGACACCCTGCTGCCGCTGATGGAGATTTAACAGCGCCAGGCCTATGGCGATGAAGGGAGACCCGGATCGTTCAGTTTGGAACGGTGTCGATGGTGTCCGCGGCAAGCCGTACCGGGCTGAACGCCCAACTGCCCTCCCATGCGCTGCGCACCAGATTGGGGTAGGTGGCCTTCCCCAGGCTGCCGTTGTAGCGGCCCAGGGCACGAAACAGGTCGCCCGTTTCCATATCCAGGTAATGGCGCAGGATCGTGCAGCCGTAACGCAGATTGGTGCGCAGATGGAACAGGTTGTCGTCGGGGCGTCCGATAACGTCGACCCAGAACGGCATGACCTGCATGTAGCCGCGAGCACCGGCGCTCGAAACCGCATACTTGCGGAATGCGCTTTCGATCTCCACGATTCCGAGCACCAGTTGCGGGTCCAGTCCCGCGCGCGTCGCCTCGTAGTGAATGGCGGTGAGCAGTTCCTCGCGATAACGCACGTCCTGAATCCTCTTTTCAAGGCGCCGTGACATTTCAGCGAGCCAGAGGTCGCGCTCGGCGGGGTCTGAAATGAGCAGTCGGGGCGCGCCCATGTCGCTGACGGCAGCATGAAGGGCGGCGCGTACGCTTGCCGACATCGGCTCGTATTGCTGGTTTCCTGCCGTGCCGACGCCGCTCGCCAGCGCCAGTGTGGTCACGGCGGCAACGCAGGCAAGACGCGACACAAGCTTGATCCTGACCATCCTTCGCAATTCCTCAGGGGTTTCCGGATTCGGCGAGTTTCATGCGCACCAACTCGACGGTCTGTCCCAGCGCTACTCGGGTCGGCTCGGCATCCCTGCGGCCCTGGTACTCGGCGAGGCCCTCCTTGAGGCCTCGCTCGCCAATGACGAGCCGGTGTGGGATCCCGATCAGTTCCCAATCCGCAAACATGACGCCGGGGCGTTCGTTCCGATCATCGAGAATCGCATCCACGCCGGCAGAAGACAGTGCATTGAGGAGTCGGGTGGCCTCATTGCGGACGGTTTCCGACTTGCTCCAACCTACCGGGCAGATGACGATCTCGAACGGTGCAATCGATGACGGCCAGATGATACCGCGCTCGTCGTGGTTCTGCTCGATCGCTGCGCCAAGGATGCGGGTCACGCCGATGCCGTAGCAGCCCATTTCCATCAGCTGTTCCCGGCCGTTGTCATCCAGGAACTTGCAGTTCATCGCCTCTGCGTACTTGGTGCGAAGCTGGAAGATATGTCCCACCTCGATGCCGCGGCAGATCTCGAGTCTGCCCTTGCCGTCGGGCGACGGGTCGCCCCTGACAACGTTGCGCAGATCCGCGACTTCCGGTTCGGGAAAATCGCGCCCAATGTTGGCTCCGATATAGTGCCAGTCGTCGTCGTTCGCACCCACGACGAAGTCGGACATCGCCGCCACCGTGCGATCCATGATCACACGGCCCCTGAATCCTATCGGTCCGAGCGATCCGGGGTTGGCGCCGAATGCCTTGACAATGTCGTCCTGCGCGGTGAACGTGAGCGGGGCATCGATCCCGTCGAATTTTTGCGCCTTTATAGCGTTCAGTTCGTGGTCCCCACGCAGCATCAGAAGCACGGGTTCGCCCCCCGACTCGTCGTCGCCGTTGACGACGATGGACTTGACGGTGGATTCAACCGGAATCCTCAGGAAATCCGCAACTGCCGCGATGGTCTTGACGCCCGGCGTGTGCACCTTCTCGAGGCTGCGTGATGATTTCGGCCGGGCAATGCCCGGCCCGGTTGCTTCAGCCAGCTCGATATTGGCCGCGTAGTCGGAGTCGGGACAATAGGCAATGCCGTCCTCGCCGGTCTCGGCGATGACATGGAACTCGTGCGAGCCCGTACCTCCGATGGAGCCCGTATCCGCGGCAACCGCACGGTGCTGCAAGCCCATGCGCGTGAAAATTCGGTCGTAAGTGTCGTACATGCTGCGGTATTCGCGCTCCAGATCCGCGAACGAGGCGTGGAACGAGTACCCGTCCTTCATCATGAATTCACGACCCCGCATCACGCCGAAGCGCGGCCGGATCTCATCGCGGAACTTGGTCTGGATCTGATAGAAGTGCCTTGGCAACTGTCGATAGCTGCGCAGTTCGCGGCGCGCGATATCGGTGATGACCTCCTCGTGTGTCGGACCGACCACGAAATTACGGTCATGGCGGTCCTTCAGTCGCAGCAACTCGGGTCCGTAGGCGTCCCATCTGCCAGACTCCTGCCACAGCTCCGCCGGCTGTATTGCGGGCATCAACACTTCGATCGCGCCGGAACGATTCATCTCCTCGCGCACGATGGTCTCGACCTTGCGCAACGACCGCAGTCCCATCGGCATCCAGTTGTATATGCCCGCGGCAACCTTGCGAATGAGTCCGGCGCGCAGCATCAGCCGGTGGCTGGTGACCTCTGCATCCGAGGGCGCCTCCTTGAGGGTGGAAATGAAAAACCGACTTGCAAGCATGCTGTGATTCCGTGATCGCGGTTGAGCAGGAGCTGAATTCTAGCAGTCTCCTGCGTTTCAGCCAGGCTTGCGGTGTTCGATCGAGCAGGCTGCGGGCTCTCGATGGTTTGCCCGTCGGTGGGCGAGCGCGAGGCGTCAAGGAGAGGAACGATCGTGAGACGACAGCTTTCCAACCCCGTGCAAGTGTGGAAGAATCCAGTCAACTACCGAATCAAGGGTTCGATCATGCTCGATCGTGAAGGCTATCGCCCGAACGTCGGCATCATTCTGGTCAATGTGCGCAACGAGGTCTTCTGGGGTAAGCGGATTCGTGAACACTCGTGGCAGTTTCCGCAGGGTGGCATCAAGCACGGCGAGTCGCCGCAGCAGGCCATGTATCGGGAATTGTTCGAGGAAGTCGGTCTGCACCCCGAGCATGTGAAGATACTCGGACGTACACGCGGCTGGTTGCGATACGACGTTCCGAAGCACTGGATCCGCAGGGAATGGCGGAATACCTACCGTGGGCAGAAGCAGATCTGGTATCTGCTGCGTCTGGTTGGCCGCGATACGGATGTCTGTCTGCGCGCAAGCAAGCGTCCGGAGTTCGATGCCTGGCGCTGGAGCGAGTACTGGGTGCCGCTCGAGGCGGTCATCGAGTTCAAGCGGCAGGTCTATCAGCAGGCCCTGTCGGAGCTGTCTTCGGTGCTTTTCCGGGCGCGGCCGCAGCAGCCACCGGAGGCGTATCGCGAGTTGCTCGCTGTCCGTCAGGAATAGTGCCGCTTAGCATGCGCGCGCTGCTTTGTGGCCGCGTGCCGCGCTTCCCGAATGGCGCGCCGACTCGCTCGGATTGCCGCATCGCCTGTCCGTGATTATAGACGTATCCTATCGTTGCATTAGATTTTCACAATTTTTGTCATTTCATCCTTGTGCGCTACAGTGAAAGTGCTGGAGTGCGTCCAGGCTCCGTGCCGGGCTGCTTCCGGTGAACAACTCAATCGAGCAACAGGAGAGAATATATGCTGCAACTCAAGGGTTCCAAGACCGAAGCCTGTCTCAAGGAAGCGTTCGCAGGCGAGTCTCAGGCCAATCGTCGGTATCTGTACTTCGCCAACAAGGCAGACATCGAAGGTCAGAACGACGTGTCGGCGCTCTTCCGGTCGACGGCCGAAGGTGAAACCGGCCATGCTCATGGTCACCTGGAGTTTCTCGAAGTCTCCGGCGATCCGGTCACGGGCATGAAGATCGGCGCGACGCGCGACAATCTGATGTCTGCGGTGGCCGGTGAAACACACGAATATACCGACATGTATCCCGGCATGGCGAAGACTGCCCGCGAAGAGGGCTTCGACGAGGTTGCCGACTGGTTCGAAACGCTTGCCAAAGCGGAGCGGTCCCACGCGAATCGTTTCCAGAAGGCGCTCGACGTCTTGATCGACTGACCGGTTCGCGTCGGCCTGTCGGTACATGGCGCGCCGACAGGATCCGCATCCGCGCTGCCATGCGCAGCGCGGAGTCGTTTTTCGTCTCCACTTCACCTGCGGGCAAGCCTATGAGCATACGCGAAGGTAACCTTGAAGCGCCGACGCGGCACCCCATCGATTGGAAAAATCCCGAGTATTACGATGAAGCCAGGCTGATGGAGGAGGTTGAGCGTGTCTTCGATATCTGCCACGGTTGCCGTCGATGTCTCAGCCTGTGCAATGCCTTCCCGACACTCTTCGACCTGATCGATTCGACCGACGAAGGCGAGTTGGAAGGGGTCGACAAGCACGCCTACTGGAAAGTCGTCGATCAGTGCTATCTGTGCGATGTCTGCTTCATGACGAAGTGTCCATACGTTCCGCCGCACCCGTGGAATCTGGACTTTCCGCATCTGATGCTGAGGGCGAAGGCGGTAAGGTACAAGAAGGGCGGGGTGGGGTGGCGCAACAAGGTGCTGTCGTCCACGGACAGGTTGGGCACTTTTGCCGGGATTCCAGTGGTCACCCAGACGGTCAATGCGGTGAATCGCACCGGCCTGATGCGTGGCGTCATGGAGAAGACGCTTGGGATCGATCGCAAGGCCTGGATTCCCGAGTACGCTCCGAAGAAATTCCGCTCGATCGCGGGGGAGTCGGGTAGCGACAAGGTTGTGGATGGCGAGCGTACGCCCGGGAAAGTGGTCGTATATGCGACCTGTTACGTCAACTTCAATGAACCCGGAATCGGCCGGGATCTCCTGAACATCCTCCGCCATAACGCGATCCCGTTCGTGCTGATCGAAAAGGAAGTCTGCTGCGGCATGCCTAAGCTCGAACTTGGCGACCTCGGTGCCGTGGCCGCGAGGAAGGAGATCAACGTGCCGCAACTCGCGAAATTCGCGCGGGAGGGGTACGCGATTCTCACGCCGATTCCATCATGTACGCTGACGTTCAAGCAGGAACTGCCCTTGATGTTTCCGGAGTGTGCGGATACGCAGGCTGTCAAGCAGGCAATGTGGGATCCGTTCGAGTATTTCGTCGCACGCAACCGCGATGGGCTGCTGAAAACCGATTTCAAGAATGCGCTAGGCCGGATCGGATACCACATTCCCTGCCACAGCCGCGTGCAGAATGTCGGGAAGAAGACCGCCGAAGCCCTTCAACTTGTACCCGACACCGATGTCACCGTGATCGAACGGTGTTCCGGTCATTCCGGGACGTGGGGCGTGAAGAAGGCGTTCCATGCAACTGCGATGAAGATTGGCCGGCCCGTGTTCAGGGCAATGGGCGAGGCCGAACCTGACTACATCAGCTCCGATTGTCAGTTGGCTGGCCATCATATCGCTCAGGGCATGGAGGAGGCAGGCATCAAACCGGCGCCGCTCATGCATCCGCTGTCGCTGCTGGCGAAGGCCTACGGGATGTGACAACCGAACAGTAGAGGGATTCGAGCATGGCGACCAATATTACACCGGAGAGCCTTCTGTCGCTGGAGGAGTACCACAAGGTGCGACCTCAGATACGACGGCGCATCATTGAATTGCGCAAGCGGCGCACGGTCAGTCTGGGGGAGCATCTGACGCTGATTTTCGAGAATGAGGAACTGATGCGCTACCAGATCCAGGAAATGCTCCGGGTCGAGCGCATCTTTGAGATCGAAGGCATACAGGACGAACTGGATGCGTATAACCCGTTGGTCCCGGACGGCAGCAATTTCAAGGTCACGATGATGCTCGAGTACCCCATGGAGTCCGAAAGACGTGAAGCCCTGGGGCGGATGCGCGGCATCGAACACCAGGTCTTTGTCCAGGTCGAGGGGCAGAAGCGCGTTTATCCGATTGCGGACGAGGATCTGAAGCGTTCGACCGAGCACAAGACTTCTGCGGTGCATTTCCTGCGCTTCGAACTGACTCCGGAGATGTGTCGCTCATTGAAGGCCGGTGCGCAAATGAAAGTGGGCTGCGAGCATAAGGAGTATCCTATGCACTTGGATACGCTTCCGCCGGAGACTCTTGCGGAGCTGATCACGGATCTGGCCTGATCGTCCGGTTGTCGATCCGCGATGCGGCGGATGGCGATCGGGATTACACCAGCCTTCGCTTCTGGCGCAAAGGCCTGACCTCCGCGGTGGCGGGCCACGGTATGTGGAGATTCGCAGCTTGGACTCGACGGGACGATTGCTCTGGTGGGCGTTGGCGGTGCTCGCCTTTCAATCCGGTGCGCTCCACGCGCAGCTATTCTCGGGGCCAGATCCCAATTGGCGCGAGGACGAAGTCTCGATGCCGCCGTCCCCATCCGAAAGCAGCCTGCGTGAGTTCCCGGTCAGCCCCGCGTCGCCCAACCGATTCCTGATCGACGAGGCCACGCTCTCGGTCGGCGACGATGCCGTTGTTCGCTATGTGCTGGTTGTCCGCACCGGGGGGGGCGCACAGAACGTGACATTCGAGGGTATACGTTGCGCGACGGCAGAGCGCCGGATCTATGCCTTTGGTCGCCCGGACGGCGAGTGGGTGAGTTCGCGCCGATCGGAATGGGATCGGATCGGCAGGGGCAGCTTCAATCAGCCGAGTGCAGTGCTGGCGCGGGATTACTTCTGTGATGGCCGGGCCCCGCCGCGTAACCGCGATGTGGTCGTGCGTCGCATGCGTGAAGGTGTGACGATAGGGCGATAGCGCTTTGGGTACGGAGATCGAATGATGCCGATCATGAGCGACGAAGCGATAATCCAGTTTGACAAGGCGTTGCGCAGCGTGTTTGCGCCGGCGGTCAGCAGAAGACCTTTGCCGGGAGGTGATTTGCCCGAGGTGCCGCTGTCCGAACAACAGCGGCGTGAGGTGTCTGCCCTGATGCGCGTGAATCATTCGGGCGAGATCTGCGCACAGGCACTGTATCAAGGGCAGGCGATTACGTGCCGGGACGAATCCGTGTGTCGCGAACTCGAGCAGGCTGCGGGGGAGGAGACGGAGCATCTCGCCTGGACCGAGCACAGGATGGCTGAACTCGGCGGTCGGAAGAGCCTGCTCAATCCGCTTTGGTACGTGGGCTCCCTCACGCTCGGTATGATTGCCGGAAAAGTGGGCGAGCGCTGGAACCTTGGATTTCTTGCCGAGACCGAGCGGCAGGTGGAGGCCCACCTCGAGGCCCATCTCGATCGCCTGCCCGAGGGGGACGGAAGATCGCGCGCCATTCTCGAGCAGATGAAAGCCGATGAAATACGTCACGCCGAAAACGCCGTGGCGCTTGGCGCGCATGAACTGCCGTCGCCTGCAAAGTCGATGATGAGGATTATGGCGCGGGTGATGACCGCAACGGCTTACCGAGTGTAGGCCACCTTGCGGCAACCGCATCAGAACTCAGGACGTCTCGACGATCGTCCAGTGGTGGGATATTTCGGCCACGCTCGCGAGCATGATCGACGCCGAACAATACTTCTCCGCCGACAGATGCACTGCCCGCTCGACCGTTTGAGGTTTGAGATTCTTGCCTCGAATCGTGTAGTGGAACGTGATCCGTGTAAAGATTTTTGGGTCCGTTTCGGCTCTTTCCGCAACCACTTTCACTTCGCAGCCACGCACATCATGTCGGCCCCGTTTCAATATCAGGACGACATCGAACGCAGTGCAGCCCCCCGTGCCGACCAGGAGCAGCTCCATCGGGCGAGGCGCCAGATTACGACCTCCCGCTTCCGGAGCTCCGTCCATCGATACCAGATGGCCGGTACCGGTTTCAGCAACGAACGTCGCCCCGTCCAGCCACTTGACTGTGCATTCCATTGATAACTCCTGAAGTGGTGAAGATGCTTTCCAGCTGCCAGGTGAATTCTACCGGACGGGCAGCCGTCCCTCAGGCCCGTATGGAACGGCAAACCTGATCCCGTATGTGTGATGCGCCGCAACGCAACCCGGAAATACAGGTCCTTGACATATATCAAGAAGTCATTAAGCATACATAACGAACGTTAAGAAACAGCAATAAAACAACGTATTAAATCACCATAAACGTTGCTTATCGATGAATCAAAACATTTGTAGTGCAACGCACAAAAAATGCTTGCCCTAGGCTGGGTCTTTCCGGATAATCGGTTTCAGTCGGATCGGAAACAGCTTGATCGATCCAAACGGTGTCTCCTCCACCCTCCTCCTTTGGTGTGGATTTAGCGCAGTCCTCCCCGGACTGCGTTTTTTTGTCCACGACCTGCGCCTCCAATTTGACATCTGGCGCTCCTTTCGCTTAGTATCACGAGCTTTCCGTTTATTTGGCCGCCGCATGAGGCCGGACAAGATCGAGGATTCGAATGAAAACGTTTTCTGCCAAGTCGCACGAAGTCAAGCGCGACTGGTTTGTTGTCGATGCGTCGGACAAGGTGCTTGGCCGGCTTGCTGCCGAAGTGGCCCGCCGTCTGCGCGGTAAGCACAAAACCATCTATACGCCGCACGTCGATACCGGGGACTACATCGTGGTCATCAATGCCGAGAAATTGCGCGTGACCGGCAACAAGGCGCTTGACAAGAAATATTACCGGCATACCGGGTACCCTGGCGGGATCTACGAAACCAGTTTTTCCAAGATGCAGCAGCGCTTTCCCGCGCGCGTTCTGGAAAAGGCCGTCAAGGGCATGCTGCCGAAGGGGCCGTTGGGGTACGCGATGTTGAAGAAGCTGAAGTGCTATGCGGGAACGGAGCATCCGCACAGCGCCCAGCAGCCCAAAGTTCTCGAGATCTGACAGGAGCCCGTCAATGGCTGTGAGTTACAACTATGGTACGGGTCGGCGCAAGACTGCAGTTGCCCGTGTGTTCATGAAGCCGGGCTCTGGCGCAATCGTCGTAAATGGCAAACCGGTCGACGAGTTCTTCTCACGTGAAACCGGCCGCATGATTGTCCGTCAGCCTCTCGTGCTGACCGAGAATGAAAGCCGTTTCGATATCATGGTCAGCGTGGTCGGCGGCGGAGAATCGGGCCAAGCTGGGGCGGTTCGCCATGGCATCACACGGGCATTGATTGACTACGATTCCGAGTTGAAGCCGGTGCTGCGCAAGGCGGGATTCGTAACCCGCGATGCACGCGAAGTCGAGCGGAAGAAGGTTGGCCTGCGCAAAGCGCGGCGCCGCAAGCAGTTCTCCAAGCGTTGATTTCTTCAACGTGGGTCGCAAGGCCGTCCTCGGGGGCGGCTTTTCGCATTTTCAGCCTGGGTGTTTGCAGGAGCGGATGCGATAATTGATGTGGTTGTCCGTTCGTTGTGAGGATGTAGCGATGATCAAGGTCGGCGTCGTGGGGGGCACGGGCTACACGGGGGTTGAGTTGCTGCGATTGCTCGCGATGCACCCGCAGGTGGAGCTGACCGTCATCACATCTCGCGGCGAGGCGGGAATGCTGGTTTCAGATCTGTTCCCGAGTCTGCGCGGCCGGATCGGGCTTTCCTTCGTTGCGCCTCGGGATGCGCCGCTCGATAATTGCGATCTCGTCTTCTTTGCGACCCCCAATGGCATCGCGATGCAGCAGGCGCGGGCGCTGCTTGAGGCGGGTGTACGCGTCATCGATCTTGCAGCCGACTTCAGGATCCGGGACATTGCGGAATGGCAGACGTGGTACGGGATGGAGCATGCGTCACCCGAACTCGTCGAACAAGCGGTGTACGGGTTGCCGGAACTGAACCGCGACAGTATCCGCTCGGCGCGTATCGTTGCGAATCCCGGTTGTTATCCGACCGCCGTGCAACTAGGATTCCTGCCGCTGATCGAGTCGGGGGCGGTTGACGTGTCCCGCCTTGTGGCAGACGCAAAGTCCGGTGTTTCAGGCGCCGGACGAAAGGCGGAAATTCATGCATTGTTTGCCGAAGCTGCGGACAGTTTCAAGGCGTACGGTGTCGCGGGACATCGCCATCTGCCCGAGATTCGGCAAGGACTTAGCACAGTTGCGGGAAGAAAGGTCGGGCTGACCTTCGTCCCGCATCTGGTGCCAATGATCCGCGGAATTCACGCGACGTTGTATGCGACGCTCGAAAGGGACCTTGACCTTCAGGCCCTTTTCGAGAAGCGTTATTGTGACGAGGTGTTCGTTGACGTCCTTCCAGCGGGCAGCCATCCGGAAACTCGAAGCGTCAGAGCGAGCAACATTTGCAGGATCGCGGTGCACCGGCCTCAGGGCGCGGACGTTGTCGTCGTGCTTTCAATCATCGATAATCTGGTCAAGGGGGCGGCCGGGCAGGCCGTCCAGAACATGAACATCATGTTCGGCATCAACGAGACGCTTGGCCTCGATATCGTCCCAGTGAGCCCTTGAGATGCACCGTATGAGCGCGATCTCCGATTG
The DNA here is from genome assembly GCA_964404505.1 of uncultured Azoarcus sp. Classification (GTDB taxonomy): domain Bacteria; phylum Pseudomonadota; class Gammaproteobacteria; order Burkholderiales; family Rhodocyclaceae; genus DAOMNN01. The sequence continues at coordinate 3,332 of CAYOKH010000002.1, read as the reverse complement.
GAGGGAACTCGATCGGAGATCGCTAATCAAAATGGCGTTTTCGGACCATTTGTCGCATCATTGATCCGATGCCCCGACTCAGGAGATGACATGAATACAGCAGTGGATACCCCGGAACTGATGGTCTTTACGGACAGTGCGGCCAATAAGGTCAAGGAGTTGATAGAGGAGGAAGGCAATCCCGGCCTGAAACTCCGCGTCTTCGTGACCGGTGGCGGCTGCTCCGGATTTCAGTATGGTTTCACTTTCGACGAGGAAGTGAACGAGGACGACACCTCCTTCGAAAAGAACGGTGTCACGCTCCTGGTCGATCCGATGAGCTATCAGTATCTGGTCGGCGCCGAGATCGATTACACCGAGGGCCTCGAAGGGTCGCAGTTCGTCATTCGCAATCCGAATGCGAGCAGCACCTGTGGCTGCGGTTCGTCGTTCTCAGCCTGAGCTGGGACGTTTCTGGACGACGACGGGGCGCCAGGCGCCCCGTCGTCGTCTTTACCTCACAGAGCGACTCTGCACCGCGGCGACAAGGGCCGTATCACTCTGGTAATTCAGCAGCGCAAGGCGCTCCAGCATTGGCTCTGCCGTGGCCTGGAATCCCTTCAGGTCGGCCCCTTCGAGTGGTTGCACGGTGGGAAGGGCGATCTTCATCGGATCGTGCGCCACGTTGTTGATCCGGATCTCGTAATGTAAGTGTGGTCCTGTCGCCCAACCGGTCATCCCGACGAAACCGATGGTCTCGCCCTGTCGGACTCTCTGGCCCTTGGTCAAGCCGCGCGGAAAGGCGCTCAAATGCGCGTACAGCGTCGAATAGTTGGCGCGGTGCTGAATGATGACAGTGTTGCCGTAGCCACGCTGATTGCCGACGAAGCTCACGCGTCCGTCCGAGGAAGCCATTATCGGCGTGCCGCTCGGTGCGGCGAAATCGGTCCCGTTGTGGCTGCGCCAGTTGCGGTGGATCGGATGCATTCTCCGACCGAAAGTCGAGGAAATGCGGGTGAATTCCAGCGGGTAGCGAAGAAAAGCCTGGTTCAGGCCGCGGCCGTCGGGCGTGTAATATGCCTCGTTCCCGTCTGATTCACGATAGAGCAAGACCGTATGCGTCTTGCCCCGATTCTCGAACTCCGCCGCCAGAATCCGGCCCGCGCGAAGCGGTATGCCCTGATCGTAGACGGTTTCGTAAACCACGCTGAAACGATCACCCTCGCGCAAGTCGCGCGTGAAATCGATCTGCGTCCCGAATATTCTCGCGAACTGGTTGGCGACACTTTCCGGGACGCCCGCTGCATCGGTTGCACCGAAGAGCGAATGCGTGATTGTTCCCGAGCGCATCTCGACCAGCGTGTCCACGGAAGCGACGCTGTCGCCGGAGGAACGGATGCCGTCGGGTGTGCGCTCGATGATGAAGCGCTCGGCGCCACGCCCGACCGGAAGGTTCAGCGATGAGATGTGACCGTCGGGCGAGACCATTGCGACGATGGATCGCCCCGCGCGCAATTGCGTAAGCACGCGGCGTGCCTCTTCGTCGCGCATCAGAAAAGACAGGACCTCAGCGTCGCTGATCCCCAGGCGACGAAAGATCGCCTGCATGGTGTCGCCCGACTGTATTCTTTCGTCGAAAACATAGGGCAGGTCCGAATCGGGTATCAGCTCGATCGGGGGCGTGCCGAGTTGTTCGAGGATGGTTTCGGGAGAAAACTGGGTTTCGGCCTGTCCCGGCGCGACGGCAGTTGCTGCCACGACCCCTAGAAGCGAAACCGCGAACACCGTGCCGAGGACTGAGAAGCGGCGCATCGAGGGGAACTGGCGCCGCGGTTCGGCTAGAATTCCTGATTTTTGTGCCTGCATGTGATCTCTTTGGCAAAATTTTTCGAAGTCTATCAAAAATTGGCGCATTACCATAACGATTGGAGGGGTTAATGGCAGATTTGCAGGCAGCGCTGGATCTGATCAGGCGAGGCGCGGAGGAACTGCTGGTCGAGTCGGAACTGGTCGAGCGGTTGGGAACCGGCCGGCAATTGCGAGTCAAGGCGGGTTTCGACCCCACCGCGCCCGACCTTCATCTTGGCCATACCGTGCTGATCAACAAGCTTCGACACTTCCAGGAGCTTGGCCACAAGGTCATGTTCCTCATCGGCGATTTCACGGGCATGATCGGCGATCCGTCGGGCAAGAATGCGACACGCCCGCCATTGTCTCGCGAGCAGATTGGCGAGAATGCGCGCACGTACCAGGATCAGGTGTTCAAGATTCTCGATCCGGAGCAGACTGAGATCTGCTTCAATTCCTCCTGGATGGAAGCCCTTGGTTCCGCCGGCATGATTCGCCTGGCCTCGCACCACACGGTGGCCCGCATGCTCGAGCGCGATGACTTTTCGCGACGCTACGAGAACGGGCAGTCGATCGCGATTCACGAGTTTCTCTACCCTCTGTGTCAAGGCTACGACTCGGTTGCGATGCGGGCGGACATCGAACTGGGCGGCACCGACCAGAAGTTCAACCTGCTGGTCGGGCGCGAACTGCAGAAGCACTATGGCCAGCCGTCGCAGTGCGTCCTGACCATGCCCTTGCTCGCGGGCCTCGATGGTGTGAACAAGATGTCCAAGTCGCTCGGGAACTATATTGGAATCGCCGAGCCTCCCCGGGAGATTTTCGGCAAGATCATGTCGATCTCCGACGATCTGATGTGGCGCTACTTCGAGTTGCTCTCGTTTCGGCCGATGAGCGAGATCGCGCAGTTTCGGCAGGACGTCGAGACCGGCCGCAATCCGCGTGATGTCAAGGTGTTGCTGGGGCAGGAACTCGTCGCGCGGTTTCATGATCGACGTGCGGCTGTCGAGGCGCTCGCCGAGTTCGAGGCCCGTTTCAGGAGGGGTGTGCTTCCGGATGATCTTCCGGAAGTGATTGTCAGCGTCGGCAGCGAAGGGTTGCCTGTAGCGCAGATCCTGAAACAGGTGGGGCTGACCGGGAGCACTTCGGAGGCGATGCGTATGATTGGGCAGGGGGCCGTAAGGCTGAATGGCGAGCGCATCGAGGACCGTTCAATCGTTCTCAGGGGTGGTCAGACGGTCGTCTTGCAGGTCGGCAAGCGGAGGTTTGCCTCGGTCGTGCTCGTGTAGGGGCAGGGCCAGTCGGTCGTGCCCGGAGCACAAGCAAAGCATTCGTGGCTTGGTTCGCCGGAGGCGGTGACAGGACGTTTGAGATCCCATGGCACTGTTTCCCCTGATTGTTTGTTTAGTTTGCATGTCGCCGTTTGAGTGTGGTGGTGGGTTGCGGTGTTGTTGTGTGGTGTCGTTTGTTTTTTTGGATGGGTTTTGGTTGACGGGTTTGCGGGT
>CAYOKH010000001.1:0-143594 GCA_964404505.1 uncultured Azoarcus sp. | reverse complement strand
GAGGTCCCGCAGTCCCCGCTGAATGGTCGACGCCGCGATCCCCGTCGCGCGCGAACGTCTTCTCCAGCGACGCCGCGTCGGCCGGGTGCAGTTCGAACAGGCGCATGCGGTCATGCTCGCGCAGTTGCGTCATTGCCAGCGCGGGTGAGCCCGGGTAGAACGTCAGCCCGCGATGGGGGTTGAACTGCGCCACCGCAGCGATATAGGCTTCGAATTCGCGCGGCAGGTCCTCACGCTGCCACAGACGGCCGATGCCCTGGAGGTACTCGGCGGTCTTGCCGGCATGGACACTCTCAAGTGCGTAGCAGCCCGCACCGGCATGCGTGTCGACATACCACCATGGCTTGTCCTTGCGACTGTAGTAACTGAGAAGCTCGATGAGAATGAAATGCTTGAGCACGTCGGCATGATTGCCGGCATGAAAGGCGTGGCGATAGCTGAGCATGAACGGGCGGTTGAAGGGCGACAAGGGTCATCCTACCACCGCTCGGTGCGCCGGGCGCAGAGGCGCATCGGCGCAGCGTGCGCATTTGCCCGGACCAAGCCAAAGTCTGTCGCCCTTTGCTATGATGGCGCCCCCTCCGGCACAGTTTCTGCCGGCTCCGATGGAGACAGACGAGATGGCGATTTATGCCCTCGGTGACCGCATTCCCCGGTTCGGAGCCGGCTGCTGGGTCGCCGACAATGCAACGGTGATCGGCCTGGTAGAAGCCGGTGAGAATGTGAGCATCTGGTACAACGTCGTGGTCCGAGGCGACAACGAGCCGATCCTGATCGGCGACAACACCAACATCCAGGACGGCTCCATCCTTCACAATGACGTTGGTGTGCCCCTGACGATCGGCGCAAACGTGACGGTAGGTCATATGGCGATGCTCGATGGCTGCACCGTGGGCGACGGATCACTGATCGGCATCAACGCGGTGGTGCTCAACCATGCAACGATCGGCAGGCACTGCTTGATCGGCGCCAACACGTTCATCCCGGAAGGAAGGACCATTCCGGACCGCTCCCTGGTCGTCGGATCGCCGGGGCGTATCATTCGCGAACTCTCCGACGAGGATGTCGCCGGGCTGATCGCGAGTGCGGCGGGCTATGTCGAGAATGCACGTCTGTATGCGAGCAGTGCACGGCACATCGCGCCCCTGTCCAGGGGCAAGTGAGCATGCCCGTGCTTACAAGGCCTTACATGCCCATGGCGTCACCCGAAGTGCATTGGCGGTAAACTCGTTTGCACTTCGACTACCCGACGGTTGCATGCCATGCCCCTCCTCGCCCGATATCTCCCCGTCGTCGCCACGCTGCTGTTAGCCACGACTGCCGCGTTCACGCCCGTGCTGGCGCAGGACGGTCCGGGCGGTCCCACGGTCGAGCTTTCGGCCGAAGCAGGCCGCGCGGCCCCCAACGACCTGGCGCGCGCAACGGCCTACTTCGAGGCAACCGACAGGAACCCGGCCTCGCTTGCGGCTATGGTCAACCGCGAGATAGCTTCCGCGCTCGAATTGACGCGTGCGTTTCCCGCCGTCAAGGCGAGCACCTCCGGCATAAGCACCTGGCCCGTCCAGTCAAAGAGCGGCCAGACCATCGAGGCCTGGCGCATGCGCTCCTCGATAGCGTTGGAAAGCCGCGATATCCCCGCCCTCTCCGAACTCCTGGGCAAGCTCCAGGAGAATCTCGCAGTGACCAGTCTCGTCATGCAACCGGCTCCCGAAACACGCGCGACGACGGCTGACCTGGCCGCGACCGATGCGATTCGCGCCTTCGAAGCACGCGCGCAGGGCATCGCCGAGACCCTGGGCAAGCGCTACCGGATCCGCAGTCTCGCGGTGAATTACGGCGGCGCCCAACAGCCCATCTATCCCATGATGCGCTCCGCAGCGCTGATGCCCGAATCCGCTCCGGCGCCTCTGGAAGGGGGCGAAAGCGAGATCGTGGTCAGCGTGAGCGGCACTATCGAACTGATTGACTGAGGGGGATCCGCGGTTTGATCGCGCTGATCCAGCGGGTCCGACTGGCCGAGGTAAGCGTCGCGGGCGTGACGGTCGGGCGCATCGGCCTCGGCATGCTTGCGCTGATCGGCATACAGCGCGACGACACCGGGCGCAACGTGCAACGCATGGTCGAACGCCTGCTAGGCTACAGGATCTTCCAGGATCCGGACGACAGGATGAACCTGTCGCTGCGTGAGGTCTCCGGCGGATTGCTGCTGGTGCCGCAGTTCACGCTCGCGGCAGACACACGCAAGGGCACGCGGCCGGGGTTTTCGGGCGCCGCCGCACCCGATCAGGCGCAACGACTGTTCGCCGATCTCGTGGAGCGTGCCCGAAGCGAACACCCCGTGGTCGAGACCGGCCGCTTCGGTGCGGAGATGCTGGTTTCGCTCGTGAATCATGGTCCCGTCACATTCTGGCTGGACTCGTGATGCATGATTGAATTATCGTTCGGGCAATGCCGATTCGTTACCCGACCATGAGAGCCACTGACACAGTCGTCGTAATCCTTGCGTCAGCCCTGCTCAGCGCATGTGGCAGCAGACCGGTCGCGATGCCGCTCAAGCATGCCCCGTCCTCGCAAACCATGCCGCATGCAAGCGCTGAACGCGACTACTTCGTTCTCGACGACGGGGAGGATCCCCGCGAACTGGTCATGTATGCGCTCGGTCTGCTCGGAACCGGCTATACCTTCGGCGGGCGCAATCCCGAGGCCGGGCTCGATTGCAGCGGCATGGTCAGTTACATCGTCGAGCAGATCAGCGGTCGCCGGCTCCCCCACAATGCCGCCAGAATCGCGGAAATTACGCGCCCGATCGCGGTTTCCGAATTGCAGCCGGGCGACCTCGTCTTCTTCAACACACTCGATCGGCGACATTCGCACATGGGCATCTACATGGGCCGGGGCCGCTTCGTACACGCCCCGTCGAGTCGCGGACGCGTGCGTGTCGAGAATCTCGACAACAATTACTTCCGACCCCGTATCGACGGGGCGCGCACGCTGATCGCATCGAACTGAAGGGCATCCGCGCACGTCGTGCCCGTATGCCGTGCTCGCCTCGCACTCGGCCCGGCCCGGGGTCAACGTGACGCCGTATCAGTCATGGGGTGTGTGAACGAAAACCTCGCCAGGTCTGGTGAGACCGAGATCGAACCGGGCCCGTTCCTCGATCGCCTCGTTTCCGGACTTGAGGTCGCGCACTTCGGCCTCCAGGCCGGCATTGCGCTGCTCGAGCTGGTGATTGATGTCGCGCTGCGCCTCCAACTGGCGATCCACTTCCCACACACGCAGCCACCCGCCCTTGCCCAGCCACAGCGGGTACTGAAGCGCGGCGACCAGCACGGCGAGAATGATTACGGGCCAGCGCATGGTAGAGGTTCGGCATTCATCCGAATACGCCCCGGCAGAACGCCTGCCCCTGTGTCCGCGTCAGGACAGCCTTCAGCCGGGTGCAGCAGACCCCGACTCACTCATCGCGCCCGCAGGTTATAGAACGCGCGCTTGCCCGGGTAGCTCACCGTATCGCCGAGATCCTCTTCGATGCGCAGCAACTGGTTGTACTTGGAAATACGATCCGAGCGCGACAGGGAGCCTGTCTTGATCTGCATCGCGTTCAGACCAACGGCGATATCCGCGATCGTCGCATCCTCGGTTTCGCCCGAGCGGTGCGAAATCACCGAGGTGTAACCGGCACGCTTGGCCATTTCGACGGCCGCGAAGGTCTCCGACAGCGTTCCGATCTGGTTGATCTTGATAAGGATCGAGTTGGCGATCCCCTGCTCGATGCCCTGCGCGAAGATCTCGGTATTGGTCACGAACACGTCGTCGCCGACCAACTGGATTCTGCGCCCGAGCTTGTCGGTGAGCGTCTTCCAGCCGGCCCAGTCGTTCTCCGCCATGCCGTCCTCGATCGAGACGATCGGGAAGCGGTCGGCCAGGGTTGCCAGATAGTCGGAAAAGCCCTCGGCGGACAGCGTCAGTCCTTCCCCGGCGAGAACGTACTGGCCGTCCCTGCAGAACTCCGAGGCGGCGCAATCCAGTGCGAGAACCACGTCCGTGCCCGGCTCGTACCCCGCGGCCGAAATCGCCTCCTGGATCAGGTTGAGGGCCTCTTCCGTACCGCTCACGTCGGGAGCGAATCCCCCTTCGTCACCGACCGTGGTCGGATAGCCACGCTTGTCGGTGAGTTTCCTGAGATGGTGGAAGATCTCGGCCCCGCAGCGCAGTGCCTCACGGAAACTCGTCATCGACACGGGCATGATCATGAATTCCTGGATGTCCAGGCTGTTGTTCGCATGAGCTCCGCCGTTGATCACGTTCATCATCGGCACCGGCATCGTCATCGGCCCGGACCCACCGAAATAACGGTACAGGGGCAGCCCGGCCTCCTCGGCAGCGGCCTTCGCCACAGCCATCGACACCGCCAGCATCGCGTTCGCACCCAGACGCGACTTGTTCTCGGTGCCGTCGAGTTCGATCAGGGTGCGATCGATGAAAGTCTGCTCCTCGGCGTCGAGTCCGATGATCGCTTCGGAGATCTCGGTGTTAACGTTTTCCACTGCGCGCAGCACACCCTTGCCGAGATAGCGTCCGGCATCACCGTCACGCAACTCGATCGCTTCGCGCACACCCGTGGAGGCACCGGATGGGACGGCCGCACGGCCCATGACCCCGGACTCGAGCAACACGTCCGCTTCCACCGTGGGGTTGCCACGCGAATCGAGTATCTCGCGGGCAATGACATCAACGATTGCACTCATGGCTGTTCCTGTCCCTGTTTCGAATTTGAGATTACCAAGCCTCGACCAGCAGATGGGCCGGCTCGTTCATAACGCTATCATTTCCCGAACAGTCGTGCATTGGATACGGCAGATTGCAGTCATCATTCCGTCTCCATGAACCCCTGCCCCTTGACCAGGGCATCGATGTCACGCAGCGTGGTGAGGAGATCCTTCATGCGCCCCAGGGGCCAGGCATTCGGGCCATCCGAGAGTGCCTTCTCCGGATCCGGGTGCGACTCCATGAATACACCCGCTACCCCGACCGCAACGGCGGCACGCGCGAGCACCGGCACAAACTCGCGCTGTCCGCCCGACGACGTTCCCTGCCCACCGGGAAGCTGAACCGAATGCGTTGCATCGAAGACCACCGGGCAGGCCGTCTCGCGCATTATGGCCAGGCTGCGCATGTCCGAGACCAGGTTGTTGTAACCGAAGGAAACGCCGCGCTCGCAGACCATGATGGTATCGGCACCACCGGCTGCCTCGCGGGCCTTGGCCACCACCTGCTTCATGTCGCCCGGTGCGAGAAACTGCCCTTTCTTGATGTTCACCGGTTTTCCGGTGGCCGCGACCGCGTGAATGAAATCAGTCTGCCGGCACAGAAACGCCGGAGTCTGCAGGACGTCTACGACTGCTGCGACAGCCGGAATCTCCTCGACCGCATGAACGTCGGTGAGCACGGGAACGCCAATCGTGCTGCGCACTTCGGCAAGAATTTCCAGTCCCTTGTCCATGCCGAGACCGCGGTAGGATTTTCCCGAGCTGCGATTGGCCTTGTCGTAGGACGACTTGTAGATGAACGGAATGCCGAGCCCGGCGCATATTTCCTTGAGACGACCCGCCGTGTCGAGTGCCATTCCACGTGATTCGACGACGCACGGGCCCGAAATGAGGAACAACGGCTTGTCGAGACCGACATCGAAACCGCAAAGCTTCATGTTGCTTCCCTTGCCTCCTCCACCCGCACACGGTTCGCGAGCGCGGCCCTGAGATAGGCGGTAAACAGCGGGTGACCCTTGCGCGGATTCGAAGTGAACTCCGGATGGAACTGACAACCCACGAACCACGGGTGATCCGGCAGTTCGATTATCTCGCAGAGATTCGTGCCTTCTGCGCGACCCGAAACACGCAAGCCCTTGCTTTCGAGTTCGGGCAGGAGGGTATTGTTCACTTCGTAGCGGTGGCGGTGGCGTTCGAGGATCTCGGTCGAGCCGTAGACCTCGCGCGCGAGCGAACCCTCGGCAAGGCGGCAGGTCTGTCCGCCCAGGCGCATCGTGCCGCCAAGATCCGAATCCGCCGACCGTTTTTCGAGTCTTCCGGTCCGATCCTGCCACTCAGTGATCAGTCCGATGACGGGGTAGGGTGTGGAGGCGTCGAACTCGGTTGAATGGGCCCGTTCCATACCGGCAACATTGCGCGCGAACTCGACAACCGCAAGCTGCATTCCGAGACAGATACCCAGATAGGGGACGCCGTTCTCGCGCGCGAAACGGATGGCGGCGATCTTGCCTTCGGTGCCGCGCTTCCCGAAGCCGCCGGGGACCAGCAGCGCATCCATCGTCTCCAGCGTTCCGGTGCCTTCGCGCTCGATATCCTCGGAGTCGATGTAATTAATGCGCACCTTGCTCTCGGTGTGCATCCCCGCGTGATTGAGTGCTTCGGTGAGCGATTTGTACGATTCGGTCAGATCGACATACTTGCCGACAAACGCTATGTCGACCGAATGTTTCGGGTTCCCGAGCGCATGAACGAGTTTGTCCCAGACACTCAGGTCCGCGGCGCGGGCCAGGATGTTGAGCTTGTGGCAAACGATCTCATCGATCATCTGGTTGTGAAGCATGCCCGGAATCTTGTAGATGGAGTCCGCGTCCAGACACTCGATCACCGCTTCCGGCATCACGTTGCAGAACAGGGCGATCTTGCGCCGCTCGTCTGCCGGGATGGAGCGATCCGCGCGGCACAGCAGAATGTCGGGCTGGATGCCGATTTCGCGCAGTTCCTTGACCGAGTGCTGGGTCGGCTTGGTCTTGAGTTCGCCCGCCGTCGGGATGTAGGGCAGAAGGGTCAGATGGATGAAGCAGGTGTGATTGCGTCCTTCCTCGATTCCCATCTGGCGGATCGCCTCGAGAAAGGGCAGCGATTCGATGTCGCCGACGGTTCCGCCGACCTCGACGATTGCAACATCGGCCCCTTCCGCGCCACGCTTGATGTACTGCTTGATCTCATCCGTGATGTGGGGAATCACCTGGACAGTCTTTCCGAGATATTCGCCGCGACGTTCCTTCTTGATCACCGATTCGTAGATCTGACCGGTGGTGAAGTTGTTGCGCTTGCTCATGCGGGCACTGGTGAAGCGCTCGTAGTGGCCGAGATCGAGGTCGGTCTCGGCACCGTCCTCGGTAACGAAGACCTCGCCGTGCTGGAAGGGACTCATCGTCCCCGGATCCACATTGATGTATGGATCGAGCTTGAGATGGGTCACCCGGATGCTGCGGGATTCGAGAATGGCCCCCAGTGAGGCTGCTGCGATGCCCTTGCCCAGAGAGGACACGACACCGCCGGTAACGAAGACGTATTTGGTCATGGGAATGACGATGCGGGAAAGTCCGATGATAACCGAAGAGCACATCGCTCCGGAAGGCGCGGACACCCGAATGCGGGCAGCAAGGGTGACCGCTGCGACGCCGCGGATTTGATATTTTGTCGCAGATTGCACGGCATCTTCCGGTACGATCGCGGGAGATCGATGCGAATTGCACCCGCTGCCGTCCGGCGAGGATCTTGTTTCGAGCTGTGTCCCGGCGTCTTGCGCATGATCGCGCGACCGCCAGACGCAGACCCGCCGGTTTTCGCCTGGAGATATCCGCCCTGCCCCCTTCCGCCGCTCCCGCCACCGAGCCCGCAAAGGAATTGCTTCATCTGATCCCGCACCTGCTGTTGCCCTGCTATGCGCTGGCCCTCACCATCGCGTTCGCCCTGCTCCCGGCACTTCCCCAGGATCCAGCCTACCATCAGTTCGCGGACGATCGAAGCTGGCTCGGGATTCCCAATTCTGCCGACGTGACGAGCAACGTGGCCATACTCGCGGCGGCCCTGTGGGGCCTGATGCACGTATACGCTGCGGATTCCTCGGGGCGCATGTTCCGTACCGCCGGCGAGCATCGGATGGCGACGATCTGGTTCGCTGCCCTCGTGCTCACTGCCTTCGGATCGGCCTGGTATCACCTCGCACCCGACAACATGCGGCTGTTCTGGGATCGGCTGCCCCTCGCCCTCGCATTCACCACCCTGCCCGCGCTTCTGATCGCAGAACGCATTCCGTTGACCCGGAGCGGGCATCTGATGCTTGTCCTGTGGGTGCTGACCGGGCCGGCGAGCGTGCTCTGGTGGCAGTTCGGCGAGATTGCCGGCCAAGGTGACCTGCGGTCGTATTTCCTGCTTCACGCCTTCATGTTCGTGCTGCCTCCAGTGCTGATCGCGTTGAGCACCCCCTACACGCACAATCGCCTGTACGTCGTGGCTTACCTCCTGTTCGTGCTGGCGATGGCAGGCGACAGGCTCGATCGTCCGATCTTCGATCTGACCGGTGGTCTCGTCAGCGGGCACACCCTGAAGCACCTCCTGACGGCCCTCGCAGTCGGCTCGCTTGCCCGGATGTTTGCAATCCGGTGCAACAGGCTCGATTCGGAGCCGCTCGCCACCCGACATTCTCGGGTGTCCTGAAGAACACCGCGGGGCATGGCCGGTGACCCATCGCGGTATGGCGAACGTCTCGCTCGGACATGCAGACTCGCGCAATAGGGCCTAAGATAGAAAGACTGTAATGGAACCGGGGCAGGATTCGCGTGATCGAGTGAGAAAGATGGCGGCCGCCGGGAGCGCTGCGGACCGCCACAACCGTGCCCCGCAGGCAAACGAGGAGATTGCATCATGGACACATCGCTGATGGAGCATGTACGAACGCACCATCTTGAGAACGAATTCATCCCGCCGCTGAGCGCGCGCGATACCTGGGGCGTCCCCTGGGAGCGGCAACTCGAAGCGCACTCGGCCTGGCAGAGAGCGGGCGGCAACACCGACGGAGAAGCGTGCCAATGGGCGGATCCGGCCATTGGCACGATCGTCCCGCAGCGGACTTCGCCGGGATCGTGGCAGTCGCGCAGCAAGTGGTCCGATGGGAACCGGATTGCCGCCAATGATGCCCGTCGATTCTTCGACCGGCGTCATCGACAGCTTGCCATCGGCTTTCCCGACAGGCGCCCGGTGGGGTGAGGCGACGGATGGCACCAGGTCTCATGCGAGCGGCCTGAGTCGCGCGCGACAGTGTCTTGCGGGCGGCGTGCATCGGTGCCGGGCGCGGACACTGCGAGGGTGAAAGTGACGTCTCGACCGTTCGACTCCCGTCAAGGTCATTGCACGTAGGCGTCGAGAAACTCGCGAAGGCCCTGTTCGTACTGCGGGCGGCTGCGAATGAAGCCATCGTTGTGCCCGCCGCGTATCTCCAGAAACGCCTTTGGGTGATTGGCGGCCTCGAACAGCGCCTGGCCGTGATGAAACGGCACGATCTGGTCCTCGGTGCTGTGCACGACGAGCAGCGGCGAGTGGATGTCACGCACTGCCGCACGGGTGTCGTACTCGAACTTCAGTATCCACCGGATCGGCAGCCACGGATAAAGCTCTGCGCCCAGATCGCGGGCACTCGTGAAGGCCGATTCGATAATCACGGCCCCGGGCTGCTCGCGCGCCGCGAGCCAGGCAGCCACCGAGGCGCCGAGCGAGCGCCCGAACACGACGATGTGGCGCGCTGCCGTACCGCGTTCCTCGCGCAGGTAGCGCCACGCGGCCCGCGCGTCGCGATAGGTTCCTGCCTCGCCCGGTTCGCCCTCGCTCCTCCCGTAACCGCGATAGTCGAAAATGAACACCGACAGACCCAGTTCGCGGAACGTGCGCATCGAATCCAGACGGTGCGAGATGTTTCCCGCATTGCCATGAAAGAACAGAAGCACGCCGCGCGGTTCCTCGGCGCCGACGAACCACCCGTGCAGCCACACTTCGTCCTCGGTCGCGAACCACACGTCCTCGTAGGGCATTCCGTAGGCAGCGGGCGTTGTCGCGTGGTCGCGGATGGGAAAGTACACCTGCCGCGCCTGCGTCAGGTAGAGCAGTGCCACCAGGGCGAGATAGATTGCCAGCACGTACGCGCCGAACTGCAGGATCGAACGCATCACATCCGTTCCTCCAAACCCGCAACATCCGGCGAATGGTGCCGGTCCGGATTCAGCGGATGAAATCCCTGTTGATCTCGCGAAACAGATCCGTGCCGCCGCGTTGCAGCCATTCGAATGCAACCATTTCGCGGGTCACGATCTCGATCCCGTGGCCACGCATGCGCTCGAACCCCAGGTCGCGGTTGCCCGGATCGCGTGAGCCGCAGGCATCGGCCACGACGAACACTTCGCGTCCCGCCCAACGCAGGTCCAGTGCGGTCTGCTGCACGCACACGTGGGCTTCCGTCCCGCACATTATGACCTGGCGGCGATTGTCCAGCGGGGTACCGTCGAGGCAACCTTCGGAGTGGGCCGAAAAGCACTGCTTGCTCACGTAGTGGGCCGTGCCCGTCACTTCCTTCAGCGACGCCACCGTACCGCCGATCTTATCGGGCCAGTGTTCCGTCACCACTACCGGCACGCCCACACGTTCCGCCACGCGCGCCAGCCAGACACAGTTGTCCACGACGCGCTGGCCGTCCTGGATCGCCGGCGCTAGCCTTTCCTGCACGTCGATGACGAGCAGCACCGACCTCTCACGGTTCATAAGCATCATTGCGTCCTCACGTACTCAGTTCGGGGCGGCTGCGAAAGTGTTCCAGCGCTTCCGGGTTCGCCAGCGCCTCGACGTTCCGGACCAACTGTCCGTGCACGACGTTGCGCACCGCCAGTTCGACGATCTTGCCGCTCTTCGTGCGTGGGATGTCCGCCACCTGGAGCACCTTGGCCGGAACGTGGCGTGGGGTGGTGTTGTCGCGGATCGTCCGCTTGATCCGCTGCACCAGAGCGTCGTCAAGAGTAATTCCATCGCGCAGTTTGACGAACAGCACGACGCGGACATCGCCTTCCCACTCCTGGCCGATGACGATCGACTCGACCACTTCCTCGAGCTTCTCGACCTGGCGATAGATCTCGGCCGTGCCGATGCGCACGCCGCCGGGATTGAGCGTGGCGTCCGAACGCCCGTAGATGACGAGGCCGCCGTGCTCGGTCAACTCGCAGAAATCGCCGTGGCACCAGACGTTGTCGAAGCGCTCGAAATAGGCTGCGTGGTACTTGCTGCCGTCCGGGTCGTTCCAGAAGCCGATCGGCATCGCCGGAAAGGGTCTGGTGCACACCAGTTCTCCCTTCTCGCGTTCGATCGGCCTGCCGTCCTCGTCGAACACCTCGACCGCCATGCCCAGACCCTTGCACTGGATCTCACCGCGCCACACCGGCAACAGCGGGCTGCCGAGCACGAAGCAGGAGATGATGTCGGTGCCGCCCGAAATCGAAGCCAGGCTCAGATCCGACTTGATTTCGCGATAAACATAATCGAATCCCTCGGCAACCAGAGGACTGCCCGTACTCATCATGGCCCGCAACGATGCCAGGCTGTGCGTCCTCCGAGGCTGCAGATCGATCTTCGCGATCGCATCGATGAACTTGGCCGAGGTACCGAAGTGGGTCATATGCTCCGCATCGGCGTAGTCGAACAGAATCGTACCCTTGCCGATGAAGGGCGAACCGTCGTAAAGGAGCAGGGTCGCGCCGGCCGCAAGTCCGGACACCAGCCAGTTCCACATCATCCAGCCGCAGGTGGTGAAGTAGAACAGACGATCGCCCGGTTTCACATCGCTGTGCAGTTTGTGCTCCTTCAGATGCTGCAGCAAGGCGCCCCCCGCGCAATGCACGATGCACTTGGGCACACCGGTCGTGCCCGAGGAATACATGATGTACAGCGGATGGTCGAATGGCAGCGGCACGAAAGGAATTTCGGTCTCATGTTGGTGCGGGCGCACGAAATCGGCATACATGAGCGCATTTCGTACGCCGGACAGGTCATGCGCCTTGTGAACGTAGGGCACGATGACGACCCGCTGCACCGTCGGCAGACGCTGCACGATCTCGGAAAGCTTGCCCAGTGAGTCGATGACCTTTCCGTTGTAGTAGTAACCATCGGCCGCGAGCAGCACCTTGGGCTCGGTCTGGCCAAATCGGTCGAGGACGCCCTGAACACCGAAATCGGGCGATGCCGAGGTGAAGATTGCGCCGATGCTGGACGCTGCAAGCATCGCTATCACGGTTTCGGGCATGTTCGGCATGTAGGCCGCAACCCGGTCGCCCTGCCCCACGCCGAGTTTCGTCAGAGCCGCGGCAAAACGCGCGACCTCCCGATAAAGATCGCCATGCGAGATGCGGCTCCTGACCTTGTCCTCGCCCCAGAACACCAGAGCGTCAGCCGCATCGCGGCTGCGCAGGAGATTCTGCGCGAAGTTCAGGCGAGCCTGCGGAAACCACTTTGCCCCGGGCATGAGATTGCCATCGATCAGCACCGCGTCGCCGCGTTCGCCCACGACCTCGCCGAATTCCCACACGCTGGTCCAGAATGCCGCCGGTGCGGTGACGGACCATGCATGCAATTTCGCATAATCCGGAAGCTCGACACCCCAGCGCGCTTCAGCCTGGCGCATGAATGCGGTCATGTTCGCCGCGGCAACGCGCTCTGCCGACGGCTGCCACAGCGGCTGGGCGGATTCCTGGGTCATCGACTGTCTCCTGGGTTCGTTATCGAACTCGTCAGCGGCTTCCGTCAGAACAGCGCACGCACCGTGCCTGGAAGCGGTACGGACTTGCCGGTAGCAACATCCATCCATACCACCTTTGCGGACCCCTCGGCGTACAATCGGTCGTCACCCTCGACATAGAGTTCGTACCAGGTCATGACGCTGCTGCGTCCGGGTCGTCCTGCGTACAGTCGCACCTCCACCATTGCAGGATAGTTTACCGGGATACGGAAGGTGCAGTCCGCATTGATGATGACCGGTCCAGTTTCGGCTTCGGGGCGCACGGGAAAACCGAGTTCCTCGATCCACTCCACCCGCACCTGTTCGAAGAAGCGGAAGTAGACGGTGTTGTTGAGGTGTCCGTAGGCATCCATGTCGCCCCAGCGCATCGGAACCCGTATCGTCCGCAGGAGTTTTCGGTCGGGGTGCACGTCATGATCCTCGTCTGGTGATTGCTTCGGCGCTAATGTAACATACGGCGCCGTATGTTCTCGATCTGTCGCGAACGGCCTCGAACAAGTAAACTTCGCGCTGGAACAATCGTCGGATCACACCGGTATGCAGCGCCGACCGGGTAAAAGGAGATGCAGATGGAACGCGAATCGATGGAGTTTGACGTCCTGATCGTCGGTGGCGGGCCGTCCGGACTGGCCGCTGCAATCCGACTCAAGCAACTTGCCGACGCGCAGGGACGGGAGCTGTCTGTCTGCCTGATCGAAAAGGGGGCCGAGATCGGCGCGCATTCGCTCTCGGGCGCCGTGCTCGACCCGCGCGCAATCGACGAACTCATTCCCGACTGGAAGGACAAGGGCGCACCGATCAGGACCGCGGTGACCGAGGACCGCTTCATGTTCCTTTCCGAAAAGGGTGTGCGCCCGATTCCGAATGCGTTTCTGCCCGCATGCTTCCAGAACCACGGCAACTACATTGTCCGTCTCGGCCATCTCGCGAAGTGGCTGGGTGAACAGGCCGAGGCCGCCGGCATTGAAATCTATCCGGGTTTCGCCGCGGCGGAAATTCTCTACGATGAAAACGGTGCGGTCAAGGGCGTGGCTACCGGCGACATGGGCCTCACGCGCGAGGGCGAGCCGGGCCCGAACCATCAGCCCGGCATCGAGCTGCATGCACGCTATACCTTGTTCGCCGAGGGCTGCCGCGGGCATCTCGGCAAGATTCTGGAGGAGAAGTTCAACCTGCGCGACGGCGTCGATCCGCAGACTTATGGTATCGGGATCAAGGAATTGTGGGAGATCAAACCAGAGAGCCACACCCCGGGCCTGGTCGTGCATACGGCTGGCTGGCCGCTGTCGGCGGACACCTACGGCGGATCCTTCTTCTATCACCTCGAAGACAATCTCGCCGCGATCGGCTTCGTCGTGGGCCTGAACTACACCAATCCGTTCCTTTCGCCCTACGAGGAATTCCAGCGCTTCAAGACCCATCCGAAGATCCGCCCCTACCTCGAAGGCGGCAAGCGGCTGTCCTACGGCGCCCGCGCGATCGTCGCCGGGGGGCTGCAGTCCCTGCCCAAGACCACGTTCCCCGGCGGTGCGCTCATCGGCGACGATGCCGGCTATCTGAACGCTTCGCGCATAAAGGGCATCCACGCGGCGATCAAGTCCGGTATGCTCGCCGCCGAAGCGACCTTCGAGGCACTCGGCGCCGATCGCAGCCGCGACGAACTGACCGCCTATCCTCAGAGTTTCCGCCAGAGCTGGCTGTACGAGGAGTTGAACAGGGCGCGCAATTTCAAACCCCTGATGAAGAAGGGCCTGTGGATGGGTTCGCTGCTTTTCGGCATGGATCAGATGGTGCTCCGGGGCAAGGCGCCGTGGACGCTGCACAATACTGCGGACCACCTGGCATTGAAGAAGGCGAGTGAATGCAAGCCGATCGACTATCCCAAGCCCGACGGGATAGTCAGCTTCGACCGGCTCTCGTCGGTTTTCCTGTCGAACACCAACCATGAGGAGGAGCAGCCCTGCCATCTGCAGCTCAAGGATCCGACGGTCGCAATCCGGGTCAATCTGGAACTGTATGACGCGCCCGAACAGCGCTACTGCCCGGCAGGCGTATATGAGATCGTGCGTGAGCCCGACGGGTCCGACCCGAGACTGCAGATCAATGCGCAGAACTGCGTCCACTGCAAGACCTGCGACATCAAGGATCCGACCCAGAACATCAACTGGGTTGTACCTCAGGGCGGAGAAGGCCCGATCTACCAGGGCATGTGATCCGTCCCGCCGCGCAGCGCCATGCTCGCGCCGGGCGCCGCGTCGTCATCGAGCGTACGCCCCGTCATCGGATTCCTCCGCCGCTCCATTGCAGTTCCGCCGCAGTGCCTTCGGTGACGAAGGCGATGCTGGTGATTCCCACCCGCTGTGCCGCAGCCATCAGCAGGATCACGCGTTCGTAGCGAGCACCGCGATGGGCATGCAGTTGGAGACTCGGAATCGGCCCAGGCTCCGATGCGATGTTGGCAAGGAGTTCGAGCATGGTCGCGTAGCCGACCGGTTCACCGTTGAAACGCAGTTGATCGGATTCGTCCAGCGACAACTGCACGACGCGCGGCATCTCGTCGATCGGCGTGCTCTCGACCCGCGGCAGATCGATCGGCACGGCCTGCTGCACCAGGGGCACGGTGATCATGAAGATCACCAGCAGCACCAGCATCACGTCCACGAGCGGAATCACGTTGATCTCGGCCAGCGGTTGCGTGGTTCCCACCGGGCCGGTCTTCATGCTGAATGCCATGTGCCGCCCCTCAGGCCGCTCGCGCCGCACGCGGCGGGGCCAGCTTGTTACCGTTCTGTGGACCGAGGCGCACTCCGGCCACCAGGTAAGCGTGAAGACTGTTCGCGAACCCGTCGAGCTGCGCCAGAACCAGCCGGTTCGCGCGGGTGAAGGCGTTGTAGGCGAGTACCGCGGGAATCGCCACGAACAGGCCGGCTGCGGTCATCACCAGCGCCTCGCCGACCGGCCCGGCGACCTGGTCGAGCACAACCTGCTTCGCTCCGGACAGCCCGATCAGCGCATTGTAGATGCCCCACACCGTTCCGAACAGGCCCACGAACGGCGCCGTCGCTCCGACGGAAGCCAGCACCGTCAGCCCGCGCTCGACGCGCGCCTGGGCCAACACCGTCGACTGCTGCAGGGCGCGCCCGACGAAGTCACCGGCGTCGACACCAGCTCCGATACCCGCGGTCAACCGGCCCTCGTAGGCCAGTGCAGCCCCGATCGCATTCGTCGCAACATCGGCGAACACCCCACTCCGATCGCTGCGACAGATCGCAGCCAGGCCCCCCTCCCGCGTGTCCGCATCCCAGAACGAGCGAATGGCCGCGACCATCGAGCGGCGCAGGCGCACCAGACTGGCGGCCTTGGCCAGGATGATGTACCAGCTCGCGATCGACATCGCGAGCAGCACGAACGCCGTGACATGGGCGACGGTGTCGCCCTGCGCCCAGAGCCGGGCAAGACCGAATGTGTCATTCATGGTCCAACTCCTCTTCTTGTGCGGCTCCCATGGGGACCTTCGGGATGCCGACACGCCTTCAATGGTGATCCCCGGCAGCCGGCATGAACCACATGGCACCGAGCTTGATCGCGAACACCCCGATGTACAGCCACACGGGGACGCTTCCATAGGCCCATACGAGCCAGTGCCGTTTCGTCGTTGCAGCAAGCAGTCCGGCACGCTGCCACACCAGCCACAGGGTCCACAACATCGCGAGATACGGCAGCACACCCAGCCATCCCAGCCACACATCGCCACGCTGTGCAAGCGGTGCCGCGCTCCAGCCCAAGCCGAGCCGGGCGCTCGCCTCGTTGGCCAGGGCATGCGCATTGCGCGTGGCGAATATCGTCACCGCATGCGGAACGAGGCCGATGACCGCAAGCGGCGCGAGCGCACAGGCGAGACCGTTCGCGGTTTCCTGCCAGCTCCTTCCTGTCACGCGTGCGGCCTGTCGGTAGGCCCACGCACCCATGGCCAGTGTCAATACGAGCGCGAGAACAAGGGCCAGGAAACGGCTCAGGTCGAACAGCTTTGCGTCGAGAGCCGCCAGGCCGTGCAGCCATGCACCCGCGACATTCCAGGGCAGGTGATCCTTCAGCGGCGTGTGCTGCAGTCCGTGCAGGAACTGCACTCCCACGCCTGCGACCGCGAGGATGACCAGGAACACCCACATTTCGTGACGGTCCTGGCCCATGATTTCGTACTTCAAGGTCTGACCAGGGCGCCTGACGACGAGATCGACGCTGTCGCAGGCGGTCACGCAGTCGGTGCACAGCGTGCATGCATCCATGTTGTTGCGCTGCCCGAAGCGGAAGGGCGACAGGTGGTAGCTGCAGGCCTTCGCACACTCGAAGCCGCGACAGCTCCGACACGCTGCCTGATCGGTGGTGATGCGCAGAATGCCAACCTTGCCGTGGACGGCCAGTACCCGGCCGAGCGGACAGACGTGCCTGCACCAGGCCATGTCCTTGAAGACGTAGAAGAACCCGAAGGCCACCACGCTGAACGCGAGAAAATACCAGGCCGTCGTCCGCGTCGAACCGGCGAGCGCACCGGGCATCGCATAGGCAATCACCCAGTAACACAGCACGATGATCACCAGCCCGAGCCACACTCCCCTGAGGTGTCGTGGAAAGCTGCGCCGCAGTCCGACCCGGCCCAGCCATTTGCCGACGAAGCCATGCGGACACACCGCACAATAGGCATTACCCAGCGTCGGCGTGACGACGCTCGTCAGCAGCGGCCAGAATATGCCCCACGTCAGCAGCACGCTCAGGCCGGCGCGCGCGTCATCCGCAGCGAGCCCGGTCATGATCGCAACGACCAGCAGTCCCAGCGTCGCCACCCGCAGACCCGTCATCAGATACCCTCGCCGCAGCAACCACCCGAGCAGCGGCCAGCGGGTCAGCGCTGCGCCCCTGGCCGTATCCGGGGCGGCAATCTCGACGCATATGGGAATGACCTTGTTCATCGGCTCCTCCCGATATCGATCAGAACTCGAAACGCGCGCCCATATACACGTAGCGCGCATCGGGGTCGTTCCGCTGATTTCCGGTGGAGGTGATCGAGAAGTTGTCCGGATCACGCTTGTCGAAGAGATTGTCGATCCCCCCGAAGAAGTCGACGCCCTGCCTGTACGAATAGGTCAGGCTCGTATCGACACGGGTGAGCCTGGTGTCGTAAGGGGCGCTGCCGCGCGGAGCGTCGATCCCGGTGGCCAGATAATCGACCATGTGTCGCGCGCGTAGCGCCAGGCCCCATGGGCCACGTTCGTAAAGGGTCTCGATCCGCCACGTCTTCTTTGCACGCCCGGCGAGACGTTCGCGGGTGTCGGCGTTGCGCGCATCGAGCAGATCCAGTCCGCCCGAGAGCGACCAGTGAGCGTTTAGCTTCCGGCTCGCGCTCAACTCCGCACCGTCGACTTTCGCCCGACTGATGTTGCGGTACTCGACCACGCGCAGGGGGCCGGCCATTTCCGTCGTCGGGAACGATTCGATCAGCTGTTCGATCCGGTTGCGATGCAGGGTCAATTCGATGTAGCCCCGGTCGAATTCCCGACGCAGCATCGCCTCCCAGGTGTCCGACTCTTCGGGCTTCAGATCCGGATCGCCCCGGATCAGCAGGCGGCCGCGCACGAAACTCGAGTACTGTTCAAGCAGGGACGGCGCGCGAAAGGCCGTGCCGTATCCCAGCCGCGCGCTCCATGCGCCGTCCTGCCAGCCGAGCGATACCCTCGGGTTGGTGGCACTGCCGAAGTCATCGAAGCGATCGAAGCGCACGCCCGCCACGAGCTGCCAGCGCGGATCGATCTGCCACTGATCCTGAACCAAGACGAAGCGATTGTTGCGCTTCGCCTTGCGGCTGTTGATGCTGACGTCGAGTTCGTCGCGCAGCATGCCTGCGCCAAGCGACACGGAATGATCGTCATGGGGAAAGAACTGGTACACCGCATCGCCCTGGTACTGGCGAAAGTTCGTGGTTTCGACGATCGGGTGACTGCGATTGGTGGAACCCTTGCTCTGCCCGTAGCTGCCTCGCAGCACG
The DNA here is from genome assembly GCA_964404505.1 of uncultured Azoarcus sp. Classification (GTDB taxonomy): domain Bacteria; phylum Pseudomonadota; class Gammaproteobacteria; order Burkholderiales; family Rhodocyclaceae; genus DAOMNN01. The sequence goes on along the minus strand of CAYOKH010000001.1, from coordinate 124,948 downwards.
AGTTCGCCGGGACCGATCTCGCGCCGATAGTCGAGGCTGCCGAAGTAGCGGCGTTCGTCCTCGTAACGTGTGTACCGTCCGCTCGCATCGACGCTCCTCGCCCTGTTGTCGCGGTCGAACACCTCGAACGCCCAGCCGAGGCGCTGGACCGCATCCGGGCTCCAGCGGCCCCGGTAGCTGCCCGACCAGTTGTTCAACCTGCCGAAATCGTCGCTGGTCGACTCGCGATGACGCAGGCGGTCCCGGTAGTTCTGCTCGACCGTGAAACTGTGCCCCAGCCTCGCGTCTCCGGTGCGCAGGTTGACGCCGGTGCGCAGCGTCTCCCGCCCGCGCTCGGCCGTACCGGCGGTGACCATCACGCTCGTTCCGGGGTTCGCCCCGGGATGCCGCGTGATGACATTCACGACACCGCCCAGCGCATCGGATCCATACAGTGAAGAAAGCGGCCCACGCACGATCTCGATGCGTTCGACGTCGAAATAGCCGATCTGGCTGGGATTGCTGCTGCCGTAGTTGTTGGTCCTCCTGAAGCCGTCGACCAGGACCAGAGTGTGATTGCGGTTCAGTCCACGAATCGCGATGTCTCCCGTTGCACCGGAGTTCGAAGCCTGGACCCCGACGGCCTGCTTGAGCACCTGGGATACGTTGGCGTCCCCGTATCGTTGGAGGCGATCGCGATGCAGCACTTCGACGCTGGCCTGCACGTCACGAATCGCTGACTCCTGCCCCGTCGCCGTCACGACCATGCGGTCGAGCATGCTCGGCGCCGGCTCCGCAGCGAACACCTGGGTGTTCATCATCAAGCCCAGCATCGCCGCGCCATTCAAGATCCTGTTCATAAATCCCCCTGTTCCCGATGTTCATGTGGCGGCCAGCCATGCCCAAGGCTCGGGCTGCACCCCTCAAGTACTCAAACGAAATGCGATCGGGACCACGACATTCGCAGCCACGGCCCTGCCCCCCCTTCTTGCCGGGACGAACCTCCACTCCCTGACCGCCCTGAGGGCGGCCTCGTCAAGCCGCCGGTGCCCGCTGCTCCGCCGAATCTCGACATGCTCGGGCCGGCCGTCGGCACTGACCGCAACCAGCAGAAGCACCTCGCCCTGCTCGCCCCGCCTGCGCGACATCGGCGGATAGACCGGTGCCGGGTTGCGCAGGTAGTCGGCCTCGAACCGGGCCTCGACGAATGCGGATGCGGTACTTGCGGCCGTCTCCGGAATGGCCGCGGCCGGCGTCCGGAGACCCGGAGCTTCGGCATTCGCCACCACTGCAGTGGCCGCGCTCGCGACTGCCGCGGGTTCCGCCGCTGCGGGTCGTTCCTCGGCCCGCAGTTCCGGTTTCGGCTCGGGTTTTCGCTCCGCTCCCGGCTCCTGTTGCGGCTTCTGTCTCGGCCTCGGTTCGGGCTTCGGCACGCGATCGGCTTCAGGCAGCGGTTCCGGTTCCGGCGGCACCGGATCGGGTTGCGCAACCGGCGCGGTACGCTCCCGCTCCGTGGTTGCTGCGGCGATGTGTTCGGTCCCGGCGCGGACCGGAGCGCGGAACTCGACCAGGCGCACGTCCATGCGGACCGCTCGTGGCGCCGTAACCGGCTGGTCGACCGCATGAAGCAGCCACCCGGCCAGCGCACCGTGTCCGCACAGGACTGCTGCCAGGACCACGCTGCGAGGCAGCGCCGACTCGCGGAAGCGGACATGACCGAATTGTGAGGGCATCCAACTCATCGTGATTGCCGTCAGCCTGGGCGTGGATTCAAGCGGTGTACTTGCGCGAGGACGTGCCTTTCCGGGCCTGACGCCGGTCTGCGCCCTCCCCTTTCGAGGCCGACGCACTCGCCCGCAGGCATTGCCCCGCAGCGGGAAACAACGCTCGCGGCCCTCAGGCCGCAAGGGCGGCGCAATGCACTCGCGGCGCCGCGCGAAGCGCGGAGTCGTCACCGGCGACGTTGAAGATCAGTTGAAGAAAGGCGGGGCGCGCGGCCGTGCCGTCGGCCAGTCGATGTGCGGTCGAAGTGGATCGAACGCCACCTGGTAGGGAGCGGTATTCTCGCCGTGGAGAAGGGGAAAGGCGGCGTCCGCAGACGGTACGCCCGGGGATCCTGAGTGCAGGTTGCACCAGGCACAGCTTCCGGTGGATGCGTTGCCCTCCCCACCGGACGAATTCGTATCGGCATCCAGTGCGATGCGTTCGATACCGTTGGCGGTGCAGATCTCGAGCCAGGCTTCGTCGCCCGAGAGCTGGTAGCCCGCCTGCGAGATCAGCGGCACGAGTGCTCCCAGCAGAACGACCAATGCGGTCATCCATGCGGTCAGTCGTCGTCGCTGTCGCAGGCGGCTCATGCGTGACTATTGCGTGCGCGATTGAATCGGTCTGAACTCAGTGCCCGTGACCGTGGCGGTGCTGCATCTGGGCCGGGTTGAGCGGGCGCACGGGGGCAGCGATCTCGATGGTCTCGCGCTGGCCGTCCCTGTTCTCGACGATCAGAGTGACCGGGATCGTATCGCCCTCCTTCGCCTGCTCCCTGAGGTCGATGAGCATCACGTGATAACCGCCCGGCTTGAGTTCGACGGTCTGGCCGGCAGGCAGGTCGAGACCCTCGACCGCACGCATCCGCATCACATCGTTCTCCATCGTCATCTCGTGGATCTCGACAACCGCCGCCGCCGGGGACTGCACCCCTACGAGGCGAACAGCGGTGGAAGCGGTCAGTTGCATGAAGGCGCCGGTGGCGCGCTGTTGGGGCACGGTGGCGCGAACCCAGGGGTCGTCGACCTGGACTTGTGCGACAGCAGGCATCACGAAACTCAGGGTCAGCAGGGAAACGGCAAGCAGTTTCTTCATGTTGAATCTCCGGGGGCGATTAACGGGTGGTTCTGAGCAGGGTGCGAACATCTTCGGCCACGAGTTCCGCGGGCATGATATGCGGCACCGCCAGACGCAGGCGACCGGTCGGGTCGAAAACGAAGGTGGTCGCGGTGTGATCCATGGTGTAGGAGTCACCTGTGGCGACCTTGCTGTAAAGCACGTGGAAGGAATCCGCGATTTCGCGGGTGCGTTCGGGACTTTCGCGTAAGCCGATGAAACTCGGATCGAAGGCCTGCATGTAAGCCTTGATGACGTCGGGCGTATCGCGCTCGGGGTCTACGGTAACGAACAGCAATTGCATGTGCTTCGCGTCTTCGCCGAGCAGTCCGCGAATCTCGACGGCTCGCAAGAGCGCGGTGGGGCAAATGTCGGGGCACTGGATGAAGCCGAAGAAGACCATCACGACGTTGCCCCGGAACTCCGCAATCGTTCGCTCACGGCCATCGGCATCGCGCATGCGGAAATCCTCGCCGTACTCGATGCCGGTCATGTTCGAAGCGTTGAACTGCGGCGGCTCGGGCGGAGCGCATGCGGAAAGCGTCACGACGATCAGAGTGACCACGATGAACTTCAGATCATTCAAACGAGACGACATCAATGACTCCTGAATTTGCTCGAGGACGACCGAGGGCCGACGGGCATGGCCAGCGTCTGCAGTTCCTTGAATCCACTCAGGAGACGGGCGGCAGACTCGCCGCAGACGCAACGACCGAACTGATTCTAAACGCTGAGCCGCGCCCGGACTTGATACGGGTCAATCAGGCGGGGCCCTGCGGCAATTGGTCGCAGTCGACGGCGCCGGGCTTCAGCCCAGCCACACACGTGCGTTGCGGAACATCCGCATCCACGGTGAATCCTCTCCGGATCCCTTTGGATGCCAGCTCAACTGGCTGGTTCTGAAGCTTCGCTCCGGATGGGGCATCATGATCGTGAAACGCCCGTCTTCGGTGGTGAAACCCGTTAGCCCACCCGGCGAACCGTTGGGGTTGGCGGGATATCGAACCGCCTCGCGTCCGTGATTGTCGATATAGCGCATTGCGCTCCAGGCATCGTCGCGGTCGGCACTGCGACGGAACACTGCCCTACCCTCGCCGTGGCTGACCACGATGGGCATTCGGCTGCCGGCCATGCCTGCGAGCAGGATGGAGGGATTCTCAAGCACCTCCACCATTGCGAGTCGTGCCTCGAACTGCTCGCTGCGGTTGCGCTCGAAGGTCGGCCAGTGCTGCGCACCGGGAATGATGTGTGCCAGGTGCGCCATCATCTGGCAGCCGTTGCATACGCCCAGGGCAAAGGTGTCCCTGCGCCCGAAGAAGGCTTCGAACGCTTCACGCAGCGCTGCGTTGAACAGGATCGACTTCGCCCACCCCTGTCCGGCACCGAGGACGTCGCCATACGAGAATCCGCCGCATGCGGCGAGTCCGTGGAACGCATCGAGTCGATGACGACCGGCCTGGAGATCGGACATATGCACGTCGAAGGGTGCGAAACCTGCACGTTCGAATGCCGCTGCCATCTCGCTTTGCGAATTCACGCCCTGTTCGCGCAGGATCGCGATCCCCGGCCTGGCACCGGTCGCAATCATCGGCGCGGCGACATCCTTGGTCGGATCGAATGCCGCCGACATGGATAGCCCGGGGTCTTCCACGTCGGCCAGGGCGTCGAACTCCTCCCGTGCACAGTCGGCATCGTCCCGCAACCGTGCAATCCTGTATCCACTTTCCGCCCAGGTCCGCTGCAACTCGGTCCGTGACGTACCGAACACGAGTTTCGCGTTGCGCCACAGACGGATCTCGTCCTTGTCGTTGGGTTCGCCGAGGAAATGGTAGGTGAGTCCGGCCTCGCCCAGCGGTCCCGTGATGCGCGCACGGTCTTCGCGGCGAATCTGGATCACCGCACCAAGCTCTTCCGCGAAAAGTCCACCGAAGAGTCTGTCGTTGAGCCGCCCCTTGATCGTATCCGGAACCTTGTCCAGACCATCCACATCGTTCATGTAGGGGTCGTAGCAAACCGTGTCCAGCACCACCGACAATCCGCAATGCGATGCGAACGCCATTTCGCACAGCGTTGCGAACAGGCCGCCGTCGCTGCGGTCGTGATAGGCAAGCAGCAGATCCTCGCGGCGGAAACGCTGGATCAGATCGAAAAAACGTGCGAGCTGAACCGGATCCACATCCGGAGCATGCTCTCCGATCGAGCCGTGAACCTGCGCAAGAGCCGACCCGCCGAGGCGGTCGCATCCGTTGCCGAGGTCGATCAGAAGAAGTTCGGTGGGGGTCTCCGGCGAAAGCCGCAGCTGTGGCGTGAGCGTGCAGCGGATATCCGCGACCGGAGCAAAGGCGGTGACCACCAGCGACAGCGGCGCGATGACTTCCTTGTCCTGCGCACCATCCTGCCAGGTCGATTTCATCGACAGGGAATCCTTGCCGACCGGAATCGACAGCCCGGCTGTCTTGCAGAAATCGGAAACCGCACTCACCGTGTCGAACAGTCTCGCATCCTCGCCCCGGTGCCCTGCCGCCGCCATCCAGTTCGCCGAAAGCTTGACCTTGCCGATGCCGGCAATAGCGGCGGCGGCAATGTTGGTGATCGCCTCCCCTACTGCGAGTCGACCCGAAGCAGGTGCGTCCAGGCAGGCCACCGGCGTGCGTTCGCCCATGGCGAAGGCCTCGCCTTCATGGCCATGAAAACTCATCGCCGTTACCGCGACGTCCGCGACCGGCACCTGCCACGGTCCGACCATCTGATCGCGCGCGGTCAGGCCCCCGACCGAACGATCGCCGATAGTGATCAGGAAATTCTTGCTTGCGACCGTCGGCAGTCGCAGAACGCGCAGACAGGCTTCCCGCAGATCCGTGTCGGTCAAGTCGAAAGGCGGCACATGCACCGGTCGGCGCGAGACATTGCGCAGCATCTTCGGCGGTTTGCCCAGCAGCACCTGCATTTCCATGTCGACCGGTTTGTTTCCGAAATGCCGGTCGGTGACAGTCAAATGCCCGTCTGCGCTGGCTTCGCCCAGCACGGCGAACGGACAGCGCTCGCGCTTGCAGACTGCGCGGAAGTCATCCAAGCGCACAGGCGACACCGCGAGCACGTAGCGCTCCTGCGCTTCATTGCTCCAGATCTCGCGCGGACTCATTCCCGGCTCTTCGATATGAACTTCGCGCAGTTCGAGACGGGCTCCCAGTCCGGCCGAGTCGGCCAGCTCCGGCATCGCGTTGGAAAGACCGCCCGCTCCCACATCGTGTATGGACAGGATCGGATTCGCGTCGCCCTGCTGCCAGCACCGATCGATGACTTCCTGACAACGGCGCTGGATCTCCGGATTGCCCCGCTGCACCGACGCAAAATCAAGATCCGCAGCGTTGGTGCCGGTGGCCATGCTCGATGCCGCACCGCCCCCCAGACCGATCAGCATGCCGGGGCCGCCGAGCTGAATCAGTAGCGTGCCGGGCACGAACTGCAGCTTGAGGGACTGCTGCCCCTGGATGCTTCCCAGCCCGCCGGCAATCATGATGGGTTTGTGGTAGCCGCGCACTTCGCCCATGACGTCCAGCTCGAAGCTCCGAAAATAACCGGCTAGATTCGGCCGTCCAAACTCGTTGTTGAAGGCGGCACCGCCGATCGGGCCCTCGAGCATGATCTCGAGCGCCGACGCTATACGTGCCGGCCTCCCATAGTCTCCTTCCCATGGCTGTATGAATTCCGGAATGCGCAGATTCGAAACGGAAAACCCGGTCAGTCCGGCCTTCGGGCGCGAGCCGCGTCCGGTTGCCCCCTCGTCACGGATCTCGCCACCGGCTCCGGTCGCCGCACCGGGAAACGGTGATATCGCCGTCGGATGATTGTGCGTTTCGACCTTCGCAAGAATATGCGTCTGTTCGCGATGAAAACGCCACTGCCCGTCGCCGTCCGGGTACAGCGAGTCGACGACTGACCCTTCGATCACGGACGCATTGTCCGTATAGGCGACGACCGTGCCTTCCGGATGCGCCTGGTGGGTTTCCTTGATCATGCCGAACAGGGTCTTGTCCATCGGGCGTGCATCGACGACCCACTCGGCGTTGAAAATCTTGTGACGGCAGTGCTCGGAGTTGGCCTGGGCGAACATCATGAGTTCGACATCGGTCGGGTTGCGCCCGGCATGTACGAAGTTCTCGATCAGATAGTCGATTTCGTCATCCGACAGCGCCAGGCCCAGTTCCAGGTTTGCGGCTTCCAGCGCCGCGCGTCCTCCGCCGAGGACGTCGACAGTCGTCATAGGTTGCGGTTCGTAATGGTGGAACAGCGCACCGGCCGCATCGAGGTTGGGCAGGACCGACTCGGTCATACGGTCGTGCAGCAGTGGAAGGATGGCGGCGAAATGCCGATCGTCCATGGGCTCCTTCAATGCAACGGTCCATGCCGTGCCACGTTCGATTCGCACCACCTTGTCGAACCCGCACTGGTGGAGGATGTCGGTTGCCTTGGACGACCAGGGGGAAATGGTCCCGAGCCGTGGAACCACCAGGAGCATCGTCCCCTGCCGAGGCGACTCCGACGGCTCGTGTGCGCCCACGAGGTCCGATAGCCGCGCGTCCTCCTGCACCGTGAGCGTTTCCGCCAACTCGACGAAGAACCAGTGCTCTGCGTGGAGCGCCTTCAGCCTCGGGAGCCTGTTGCGCATGGCGCGTTCGACGCGCGCAAGACGGGCGGGTGAATGTGACGTGCTACCGCGCAGCTTGAGAATCTCGGACATTTCGATCTTTTGGGAGGGTGGCATGGGACGTACGACGCGTGCCGTCAATGGCAGCTGAATTATACGCTTCCACACCCCTGCGCCGACCGGACCGAAAGGCTGTCAGGAGGTCCGCAATCGCGACCCTGCGCCGCGAACGCGGCCGCAGTCGCAATCGATCAACGTGTGGCGGAATCGGCCGGTCGTGGGGCGTCGGTGGGTAGAGCTTCGGCCTGCTTCTGCGGTGCCGCCAGCCCGATCACCTTGTGCGGATCCCGTGGGACATCGACGACCCGCACGAGTTGTCCTTCGAGCGTTGCGCCACATTCCATCTGCAGCTGACGATAGGTGATGCTTCCGGAAATCTTCGCGGATGCATGAAGCTCCAGAAAATGATCGACTTCGAGATCGCCCGAGATGGTGCCGTTTACGACCGCATCATAGGAGTGGACGCGTCCGACGATGCAGCCCTTCTCGCTCAGCACGACCAGACTCTTTTCGCCCTTCTTGCCGATGACGTTCCCTTCGACCTTGCCGTCGATCCGCAGACCGCCGGAGAAGTTGATGTCTCCGACGATGTGAAGATTGTCGGCGATCAGACTCGAGAGCTTGTTGATCTCGATGCTGGTCTTCTTGTGTTTGCGTCCGAACATGATTGGCTCCTGCTTGCAGCACGGGCTGCATATACGATATTCCGGCATCGGCGACCGGGAGCGCGTGCTCCGGCACACAGCCTAGACGCGCGGGCCCCGTCGGATCAAGCCCCGAAAGGTAACCGGACCACCAGACTCAACGCGTATCCTCCGCCGACTTGACGAACTCCAGCTCTTCCTTGACCTGCCTGAGGTGCTCATTGAGCACTACGATCTGCCTTTCGAGCTCCTCCTGGGTGACGGCCGCGATCTGGAGATCGAGTTGCGCGCGCTCGAGCGATTCGGTCAGGTTCGCCAGGCGTACCTGCAGTTCCCGATTCTCGTCCTCGAGGCGCACGACGAGGTCCGGCACAGCCGTCTCTTCGTGTTCCGGAACCGCCGTCCTTTCCGCCTGCCCGAAGGCAAAGTCGAACTCGTAGTACTTCATGCCGAGTACGACGGCGGCAACGAACGCGACAAGCAGGAGCGAGAATACCACCAGCCTGCCGGAGCGCCGCGCCGAGGTCAGCACCAGAGGGCCGCTGCTCAGATTGCGGCTTGCGGAACTGCGTCGAAAGGCCATGAACTAGTTCGCGAGATATGCCGTCGGATTGACGAAATGCCCGTCCTTGAGGATCTCGAAATGCAGATGCGGTCCGGTCGAACGACCGGATGAACCGATGAGGGCGATCTTCTCGCCCGGCATGACGATCTGGCCTGCCTTCACGAGCAGCTTGGAGGCATGCGCATAGCGCGTCGCGATCCCTGCACCGTGATCGATCTCGATGGTATTTCCGTACTGTCGCCGATTCCCGGAGAAGATCACCCGTCCGCCGCCGCTTGCGTAGATGGGTGTGCCTCGCGGCGCGGGAAAGTCGACGCCGCTGTGAAACGCCCTGCGCTTGGTGAACGGGTCGACCCTGTTGCCGAATGCCGACGTCATTCCGATTCCGTCGACCGGCAATCTCGCCGGAAAAAACATCTGCGCGAGGTTCAGCGAAGTCGTGATCCGGTCCAGCTCTTCCATCACTTCGGCCAGGCGCTCGATCTCGGCCTCCATGCGCGCCAGCTCGTCGCTGAGGACGTCTTCCTCGAACGAAGCGGGCTCGGGCGGCAACGTTGGCCGCGACTGGTCGACGGGTCGCAGCAAGGGCCCACCTGCCGGTGCCCCCGGCGGCGTTCTTGCGGTACGCCCCTTGGGCTGGTTCTCCAAGGTCTCGGTCTTGATTCTGGACTCGAAGTCCTGGATCACACCGATCCGGGTTGCGAGTTCGAGGGCTTCGGCTTCGAGCTGGATCATGCGCCCGGACAGTTCGCCGAAGCGGTCGATGAGATAACGATTGTCGTTGGAGGTGGAGACCGCGTGCGCCTCGGGAGCGGAAGGCGCCTCCGGAGCGACGCTCACTACGGCTGGCGGCGCCTCGACAAGTACAGTTGTCACGGTCCGTTCGCCGCCGAGCCCGTAGCCCACCGCAATGCCGCCAGCAAGCACCGACAGCATGCTCGCCAAAACGAGACCCAGAAACGCCCTGATGCTTACCGTACGTGTCTTTGACCGGGTCAACGTTCCGGCGGAAAGAATGACAAACGCCACCCTCACCCTCCAGAATTGTTTGTCGACTCACCAATGCAAACGCAAGCCGGATTTCGAGTGTCATCGGGCGATATGAATCAATTGCCGGAAATCCAAATCGCCGAAAGAAAATTTTTCCAAGTCTATCACCAAAGGTGAATTGATGTGCAAGGGCGTGATCTGCGTCACGGAAGCATGCATTCCGCCGTCCCGACACAAAAGCGGCGGCCGGAAAGCCGCCGCGCGTATCGGGAGCGTCGCTCAGACCTTCCTGTGTGCTGCGAGCTTCAGCCAGGTATCCACGACCGTGTCCGGATTCAGGGATATCGTCTGAATTCCTTCGTCCATGAGCCATTCCGCGAAATCCGAGTGATCGGAAGGGCCCTGACCGCATATGCCCACATACTTGCCGAGCCGGTTCGCGGCACTGATCGCCATTGACAGAAGCAGCTTCACCGCCGGGTCGCGTTCGTCGAAGGCATGTGCCACCAGCCCGGAGTCGCGATCGAGGCCCAGCGTAAGCTGGGTGAGGTCGTTGGAACCAATCGAGAAACCGTCGAAATGGTCGAGAAACGCATCCGCAAGCAATGCGTTCGAGGGAATTTCGCACATCATGATCAGCTTGAGGTCGTTCTCGCCACGCTTGAGGCCGTGCTCCGCGAGCAGTTCGACGACGCTCTCGGCCTCTTCGACAGTGCGCACGAAGGGGATCATGATCTGTACGTTAATCAGCCCAAGCTCGTCGCGCACCTTGCGCATTGCCGCACACTCCAGCTCGAAGCAGTCGCGGAAAGTGTGGGCGATGTAGCGTGACGCGCCACGGAACCCGAGCATGGGATTTTCCTCCTCGGGCTCGTAGATGTCCCCACCAAGCAGCTTGCGGTATTCGTTCGACTTGAAATCCGACATGCGCACGATGACCGGCTTCGGATAGAATGCCGCCGCAATCGTCGCGATCCCCTCGACGAGCTTCTCGACGAAGAACTGTTTCGGCGTCGCGTATCCACGCGACCGGCGCAATATCTCCTCGTGCAGGCTCGCAGGCACCTGGCTGATCTCGAGAATTGCCTTCGGGTGAATGCCGATCATGTTGTTGATGACGAACTCCAGGCGCGCCAGACCCACCCCGTCGTTGGGAATCTGTGCGAACTCGAACGCCAGTTCGGGATTGCCCACGTTCATCATCACCTTCACGGGAATGTCGGGGAGATTTCCCATGTCGGTGGTAATGACCTCGAACTCGAGCTTGCCCCGATAGACGTAACCGGTGTCCCCCTCGGCACAGCAGACGGTCGCCGAACCACCCTCGTTCAGCACCTCGGTCGCATTGCCGCAGCCGACGATGGCCGGAATTCCCAGTTCACGTGCGATGATTGCCGCGTGGCAGGTACGTCCGCCGCGGTTGGTCACGATCGCGCTGGCGCGCTTCATGACCGGCTCCCAGTTCGGATCGGTCATGTCGGTCACGAGGATGTCGCCCGCCTGGACCCGATTCATCTCGGCGGCATTGGCAACGACCCGGATCGTGCCCGCACCGATCTTCTGTCCGATCGCACGCCCATGTGTCAGGGCCTTGCCATACTGCTTGAGCCGGTATTTTTCCATCACGTGCCCGGACGATTGGGACTTCACGGTCTCCGGACGTGCCTGCAGGATATACAGCCTGCCGTCCTCGCCGTCCTTGCCCCACTCGATATCCATCGGACGCCCGTAATGCTGCTCGATCAGCACCGCGTACCGCGCAAGTTCGAGCACGTCCTCGTCCGTCAGCGAAAAGCGGTTGCGCTCCGCTTCGGGAACGTCCACCGTGCGGACCGATTTGCCCGCCTCGCGCTGCTCCGAAAACTCCATTTTGATCAGCTTGGAGCCCAGGTTGCGGCGCACGATGGCGGGCTTGCCCAGCGCCAACGTGGGCTTGTGCACATAGAACTCGTCCGGGTTCACCGCCCCCTGCACCACGGTTTCCCCAAGACCGTACGAGGATGTGATGAATACCACTTCCTCGAAGCCGGACTCGGTATCGATCGTGAACATCACCCCCGAGGCGCCGGAGTCTGAACGCACCATGCGTTGCACACCGGCCGACAGAGCGATCTCCGCATGGGCGAAACCCTTGTGGACGCGGTATGCGATGGCGCGGTCGTTGTACAGGGAGGCGAAAACCTCCTTCACCGCATGGAGAATGTTCTCGTAACCATGGATGTTGAGGAAGGTCTCCTGCTGACCGGCGAAGGACGCATCCGGCAGATCCTCGGCCGTGGCCGACGAGCGCACCGCGAAAGTGGCCTCGCCTTCCGCCGTCAGCGCGTTGTAGGCTGCATGGATCTCCTCTTCCAGCCTTGGCGGAAACGGCGTATCGACGATCCACTGACGAATTCGGGCGCCCGTTCTGGCCAGCGTCACGACGTCATCGACGTCAAGGGTCGCAAGCGCAGCCTCGATCCTTTCAGCCAGCCCCTGGTGTGCGAGAAAATCGCGGTAGGCATCGGCGGTAGTCGCAAAGCCGCCCGGCACGCGCACATTCGACGGCAACTGACTGATCATTTCGCCGAGCGACGCGTTCTTGCCACCAACCTGCTCGACGTCGGCCATGCGCAGTTCGGTGAAGGGAATGACGTAACGGGTCATGAATGGCCTTCCGAAAATATTGGAGAGAAAGCAAAATATGATTTTACCGAGTTTTGCTGCTTTGCCGCACGACAGTGTTTACCCGAATTGCACTCTCCTGGCGATCATCATGACCCAAGCCCCGATCCGAACCGCGTTCTTCATTTCCGACGGCACCGGCATCACCGCGGAAACGCTCGGTCACAGCCTGCTCACGCAGTTTCCGGAGGCGAGATTCCGCCAGGTCAGGGTCCCCTTCGTCGACGATCTTGACAAGGCGCTCGACTGCGCCCGCCAGATTCGTGACGCCGCCCGGCGCGACGGCGTACGCCCGATCGTGTTCAGCACGCTGGTCAACCCCGAGACCGTGGCCGGTCTGCGACAGGCGGACGCGCTGTTCATCGACCTGTTCGAGCAGTTCATCGGCCCGCTCGAAGCGGAGCTGGCGATGCGCTCCAACCATGCGGTGGGTCGTTTCCACGGCACGGCCGAGAGCAGTGACTACAAGGCCCGCATCGAGGCAATAAACTACGCCATGGCACACGATGATGGCGTATCATCCGACGGCGAACTCGCCGACGCCGACGTGATCCTGGTCGGCGTGTCGCGCTCCGGAAAGACGCCGACGAGCCTGTACCTGGCAATGCAGTTCGGCGTCAAGGCTGCGAATTACCCGCTCATCCCCGAGGATTTCGAACGCAACAAGCTTCCGGGGGAACTGCGTCATCATCGCCGAAAACTCTTCGGGCTGACCATCTCACCCGAGCGCCTGTCGCAGATCCGCCAGGAGCGAAGAGCCAACAGCCGCTATTCTTCACTCGAGAACTGCATCTACGAGATCGACGCGGCACAGAAACTCATGCGTCGCGAAAACATCCGGTGGCTCGATTCCACCGCCAAGTCCATCGAGGAAATCTCGGCTACCATCATGCAGGCGATACGGCTCAATAAACCGGCGTACTGAGCGGACTCAAGCCGCACACTCATTACCGCTCGAAGAGGTTGAAAGATGAAGAGATCCCGTCAGAAGCGTCGCGGCGGATTGGGCCGCGAGGCCGAACAGCTGATCTGGCTGGCCACGGGTTTGGCCGAGTCCGGCAGTCGTGCCGAAGACCGTCACTGGGAAGACAAACTCAGTGCGGCGATCGACGCCCTGCTCGGCGAGGGCGACGAAGACACGCTCAACAGTACCCTTGATCAGCTTCACGCCGGCGACGCGCGTGCCTACGAGGAACTGGCCGATTTCATCGAATCGCGTGCCGAGAGTGCGCCGGGTGTGTCGATCAATCACGACATCCTCCTGATCGGGGCGCCAATCCTGGCCTGGTCCCGCTATCGCATTCCGGCCAACACCATCCCGCCCGCGGTGATGTCCAATCTGCGCGTGCATCTGCAGGCCCACGTGCTGGCCAGGGGAGCGAAGCTCGCCCTGGCTGATTTCCTTTTCAGTCCCGATCAACTGCCGCAGGGTTACTGTGCCACCGCGGGATTCACCGCGGCCCTCGGGCGTGCCGCGCTGGACGAACACGATCTGCACATCGAAACCGGAGACATGCCCGAGACCGTGCATTTCCTTTCCGATACACGCTATCTGCTCGCCGCAATCGCGGTACCCAAGGGACAGCCGCTGTTCGCATGGCAGGAGAACGAAGGCAGCCGCGAGCAGTCGCTCACCCGCTGGCGTAACCAGGGCGGCGCCTGTCTCGCTCCCCTGCTGCCGGGCTGTGCCACCGAGGTCGTCCTTCCCGAAACCTATTTCGCGAGCAGCCGTCAGGCAGACCGGAACAGCCGCCCTTATGCGATTCGCGCATCGGTCGCATTCCTCGGCTCGGAACTCGAAACGCCGGCTTCGAGCCTGCGCGCCGTCATCGCGCCCTACCACGAGCAGGAGCTCGAGGAGTACCGCATCGGGTTTGCGATCCGCAACAGCGACGGCGTCGTGCATGGCGTGGTATGGCCGCTGCTGGGTCCCGAAGACGAAAGTAGCGACATTTCCGCCCAGATCGAGGCGGTACTGCGCGACTGCGGCGTTACCGACATCGTGAATCTCGAACACCGTTTCCCGCTCGAATACTGCGACGACTGCGGCGCCCCCATGTACCCCTCTCCCGATGGCGAAGCGGTACATGCGGAAATGCCCGAGACCCACGCCGCGCAGACCCCCCGTCATCTGCACTGACGGGCAGGCATGACTTCGCCCTCTGGGAGGACGCAACCCCGAACCGGTCAGGATTCGAGCAGGAAGTTGCGCACCAGTGCGATCTGCTCGGGGTCCATGAACATCGGCGCGTGTCCGACCCCCGCAATCTCCTCGATTCGCGCCTGCGGACCGGTCTCGGCCATCTTCAGCAGGATCGATCGTTCAAGCAGATCCGATTCGGCACCTCGTATCGCGAGCGTTGGACAACGGACTGCACGATACGCATCCCACAGATCGACGTCCCCGACAATGGGAGCAGCGCGAAAGACATCGCCGATGCCCGGATCGTAGACCATCGAAAAGCCGCCCTCGACCGGGCGTACGGAGTAGCGCGTGAGGTGCTGCCATTGATCGTCGTTCAGTGGGCCGAAGGGCGCGGCCACTTCACGCATCCATGCCTCGGCAGCCGCCATCGAAGGGAATTTCGGCGCGCGTCCGACATACTCGCCGATCCGGCGCAGCGATACCGCGGTGATCACCGGGCCGACATCGTTCAGCACCAGCCGCGACACCGGACTATGCGGTTGCCCGGCCAGGAGCATGCCGATGATCCCGCCCAACGAAGTACCGAGCCAATGAACGGTGTCGACATTGAGCCGGGCAATCAGGGTCACCATGTCCGATACATAGAGCGGAAAGCCGTAGTCGGTCTTCACGCCAAGCCAGTCGCTGCGTCCGCGTCCGACCACGTCCGGGCATACCACTCTGTATTCGTCCCTCAGCGCCTGCGCAAGGAAATCGAAATCGCGCCCGTTGCGCGTCAGCCCGTGCACACAGATCAGAACCTTCGGATTGCCGGGATCTCCCCACTCCGTGTACGCCATGCGATGCAGGCCATGCGGTCCGATGCACTGCACGGACCGTTCCCGCAGTCCTTCATGGGGGGCACGGTGAGCACGCGAAGGCGGCAGGAACACATTCCGGAGTGTGTCGATGAAACTCATGGGCAGGTCCTTCGATGCGATCGTCGATATGCGCGGGGACAACCGGCGCGAGTGTAACCCGTAAACTCGCTCCGCTCGCCCCCTGGTTCAACGGCCATGCCAATACCGGGGCGCACGCTCGCGTTGCGATTCGACCTGCACGCCGCCCTTTCCGACATCGACGACAATCGCTCCCTGTGCGTCCGTGCGCCAGTTGCGCGCACCGGCGCCCGCCCAGCGCGCCCATACGGAAGGATGCGGATGACGGAACTGATTGAGATTGCCCACCGCGTGGATTGCATGAACGGCCCCCACGGCGTGCACGAATCCAGGCGTCGATGAGCTGCGGCTGCCATGATGCGGCACCACCACCACGTCGCTCGCAAGCGCGCGGCCCGCGCGTGCAATCAGACTGCGCTCGACCGGCGCCTCGATGTCCCCCGCGAGCAGGACGGCCCCGCCATCCGCCGAAATCCTCAGCACACAGGACATGTCGTTCGTCTTGCCGGACGGATCGTCCCGGGGCTCCGGATGCAGCACCTCGAAACGCACCCCGTCCCAGCGCCAGACATCGCCTGCCTGGCACGGTCGCGCACGGAGTCCATGCATCCGCAGGAGCGCGTGTTCCGGCTCAAGACCATGCAGGAGTTCATGGATCGGGACCCCCGCGAACAGCGATGCCGCACCCCCTGCGTGATCGTTGTCGCCGTGCGAGATCACCATTCGCGTCACCCGCTCGACGCCCGATCCGGCGAGGTAGGGCAACAGCACGCGGCTGCCCGCGTCGGCCACGGGACCATAACGCGGGCCGGCATCGTAGATCATGTCGTGTGCCGCGGTCTGCACGTGTATCGCGAGCCCCTGCCCGACATCGAGCACGACCAGCCGGAACGTACCGGCCTCGGGGCGCATCGGCGACCACATCAGCATCGGTGCGAAGGCCAGCAGTGCCGCATGCCGCGACGGAACACCGCGCGGCAGCAGCAGCCATGCAACCGCGACGATGGCGGCAACCGACAGCAGGGCCGGCGCCGACGGCTGCTCCCAAAGTGCAAACGGCTGGGCGGCGAGCCACTCCAGCCATCGCATCATGAGGCCGGTCAGCCAGTGTGCCACCTCCAGGATCTGAGGCAACGGAACGACGATTGCGAGCAGGGCAAGGGGCGCGATCAGAAAACTTACCAGCGGGATCGCGAGCACATTGGCCACGGGGGACACGATCGAGAATGCGTCAAACAGGATAAGCAGCGCCGGTGTCAGCGCCAGCGTCATGGCCAGCTGGATGCGCATGGCGGAATGCCAGCCGCGGCTCGGGCCGATGCGACCGCCAAGCACATACAGGATCACGCCAACGGCACCGAAGGAAAGCCAGAAGCCCGGCGACAGCGCAGCCCATGGATCGACGACCAGCACGCATAGCAGGGCCGCAGTCAGCACACGACTGCCCGATGCCTCGCGCCCGACCATCAGCGCGATCGCCGCGACGGCAAGCATCAGCAGCGCGCGCTGAGTCGGCAAGCCCAGGCCTGCGAGCAGGGCATACAGGGCCGCTGCAACCAGTCCACCACAGACCGCCGCTTTGCGCGTCGGGATGCGCAGTGCCAGCCACGCCGCGCGCCGCCAACCCCAACCGGTGACCGCGCCACCGATCAGCGCGACCAGCGACACATGAAGGCCGGAAATGCTCACCAGGTGCGCAACCGCGGTCTTGCGGAAGACATCCCAATGTTCCTGCGCTATGGCGCGTTGATCCCCCACCGCAAGTGCAACCAGGATGCCGGCGTACGCCCGCTCGTCGAGCGCCGCAGCAAACCGGGTCCGAACCGCATCGCGCGTCCTGTGCACCAGATACATGGGCGCCGGGACGAAGTCCGCGAGGCGCTCGTTGCCGCCCTCCGTGCGCACGTAGCCTGTTGCCCGGACGTTGCGCGCGAGCAGCCACGCCTCGTAATCAAAGCCATGCGGATTGACGAAGCCGTGGGGGCGGCGCAGGCGGACCGTGAGTCTCCAACGCTCGCCCGGTCTGAGGTCCGGGACCTGGCCCTGTCCGCTGCGCGGCGGATACCACGAAAGCTGGACGCGGGCCGGAACGGGAGCATCGGACGACTCCACCGCAAACAGGAAGCGAAGCCCCCGATCGAGTGGCTGCGGCAGATCCGCCACCACGCCGACGACTTCCACCTCTCGCAGCTCCGACGTCATCGGCAGTTCGTCGGCAAGCCGCCATTGCGCACGCCAGGACGACCAGGCGAATCCGCACCCAAGCGCGAGGCACAAGACGAGGAAGCGAAGAGCACGCCAACCCATGCGTCGCACGATGCCGACAGCCAACGCGATGGCAATCGCCAGTACAATCGTCGCCATGGAAAGAAGGGATTGATCGGGAAGCGCCGGCAGCGTGTGGACCAGCCACACGCCGAGGGCGAATGCGAGTATTGACATACGCATGGGACGAATGATGCATTTTGCATCGCCTGCAGGCAATCCCCAACCCGTCCCCGGTGGTCACCGGCGAACCGCCCGCGGGCGCGATACTCGAAGGGATGACGCTCGCGCCGTGGCACGCTCCGACGGCCGACGCCGGGAATCCTGATCTTCAACCGCTTTCGTACCCTGGCCGACGAGCGTTCGGTCGGTCATGCACCAAACCGACAGACCAAAGATGCGAAGAGCCCTGAGACGTTTCCTTCCAGACCATGAATCAATTCACACGAATCGATGGTTGCGTCCCTTTGCGAACACGCTGCTGCACCCGAGACTGTGGCATCTCAATCGACACTCGGCTGCCGGGGCGATAGCCACCGGCCTGTTCTGCGGTCTAATCCCCGGCCCGTTCCAGATGCTGAGCGCAGCGATCTTTTGCGTCGTGTTCAGGGTCAATCTGCCGCTGGCGCTGATCACCACGCTCTACTCCAATCCCCTCACGATCGTGCCGCTCTACGTCGTCGCGTACGGAATGGGTGCGCTGCTGACGGGGGAGCGGCTGTCGGGATTCGTCCACCCGCCGGAGATGGCCGATCTGAGCTTCGTGGAATGGACGCACGCCCTGCTGCCCTGGGCGCTCGATCTCGGCAGGCCACTCGCGGTCGGTCTGGTGTTGCTTGCTGGTACCCTCGCCGCGGTCGGCTATTTCAGCGTTCGCACCATCTGGCGCGTATGGCTGATCCGCGCCTGGCGCAGGCGGGCGGTCCTGCGCAAGCGTGTCAGCTGAGCACCCCGTCGTCCAGGCGCATGATGCGCATCGCGCGACGTGAAAGCGAGTCGTCGTGGGTGACGATGATGAAACTCGTGTGCAGGCGTTCGTTGAGACCCAGCATCAGATCGAAGACCGCGTCGGCGGTACGCCGGTCGAGATTCCCGGTCGGCTCGTCGGCGAGCACGCAGGCCGGTTGGGTGACCAGGGCCCGGGCGATCGCCGCACGCTGACGCTCGCCCCCGGAAAGCTCGCCCGGCGTGTGATCGAGGCGATGATCGAGCCCCACTTCCTTCAGCATGTCCGCTGCACGCTCGTTGGCTTCCCCGGTTTCCATGCGACGGATGTAGAGCGGCATCGCGACATTCTCAAGCGCAGTAAATTCGGGCAACAGGTGGTGAAACTGGTACACGAAGCCGAGCGCCTCGTTGCGCATTCGTCCGCGCTCGGCATCCGACATGCGCGAGAAATCCTTTCCCATCAGCGCCACCGATCCGGCACTGGGCACATCCAGCCCTCCCATGAGATGCAGCAGGGTGCTCTTGCCCGAACCGGACGCGCCGACGACCGCAACGCGCTCGCCGGCGCCCACCTCCAGGTGGACGTCATGCAGTACCGTAAGCGCATCCGGCCCCTCGCGAAACGTCTTCGTCAGGCCCTTGCAGGCCAGCACCGGGATGCGGGCGGGTTCATTCATAGCGCAGGGCCTCGGCCGGATTGACGCGCGAAGCGCGCCAACTCGGGTACAGGGTCGCGATCAGGGTCAGTACGAACGAGAGCGACACGACGGTGAACACGTCGTTCGCAAGCACTTTGGATGGCAGCTCGCTGATGTAGTAAACCTCCTTGTTCCACAAGGTCGCGCCGGTCACCGTCTCGAGCCACGGGATGACCACATCGAGATTGTTCGCAAGGATGAGCCCGCCGAGGACACCGGCGGTGAGTCCCACCAGCCCGATGATGGCACCCTGCAGCACGAATATCGTCATCACCGATCCGGGGCTTGCCCCGAGCGTACGCAGGATTGCGATGTCCGCGTACTTCTCCTGAACCGCCATCACCAGCGTCGACACGATGTTGAATGCCGCAACGGCAACGATCAGGAACAGGATGATGGTCATCATCGTCTTCTCGAGTTGCACCGCGCGAAAGAAGTTAGCGTGGCTGCGCGTCCAGTCGGCGATCAGGGCAGGCACGTCGATCATTCCGGCCAGTTCACGTGCAATGCGCGGCGCGGCGAAGAGGTCGTCGAGCTTGAGACGCACGCCGCTGACCGAGTCCCCCAGACGGTAAAGCATCTGGGCATCATGCATATGCACCAGCGCGAGTCCCGAGTCGTACTCGAACATTCCCGCTTCGAAGATGCCCACGACCTCGAACTGCTTGACCCGCGGCAGTACCGCCGCAGGCGTGACAAGCCCCTGCGGCGCGATAAGCGTGACCTTCTCACCGAGTCGCACGCGTAACGCGAAGGCAAGGTCGCGCCCCAGCACGATGCCGAAACGCCCCGCCTCGAGCGAATCGAGGCTCCCGGCGCGCATGTAGCGTGCAAAGTCCGCAACCTGGTCCTCGGCCCCCGGCAATACCCCGCGCACAAGCGTGCCGCGTACGTTCTGATCGAATGACAGCATCCCCTGTTCCTGCACGTAGGGCGCGGACGCGATCACCGAAGGATGTCGTTCCGCCTGATCCGCGACGCGTTGCCACGCGTCGAGTTCACCGTCGTAACCGGACACCTGGATGTGCGACGCCACGCCGAGAATGCGCGTGCGCAACTCCTCCTGGAAGCCGTTCATCACGGACAGCACCACGATAAGTGCGGCCACGCCCAGTGCGGTGCCGAACATGGAAACCAGCGATATGAAGGAGATGAAGCGGTTGCGACCCTGCGCACGCTTGCGCGAACGGGTGTATCGCAGACCGACCAGGAATTCGTAGCGCATTGGACGAGTGATGGACGAAAGCGGGCAGTTTACCCGAATGCGTCAGGCCGCACCTGTTGCCGACATTCGCGGCCTTTCCGTCGGCGAATAATTGGTCGGCATTCATTGCTCCTGCTAGACTCCGACCGTTCTCCCATGGAAGTTGGCCGGAACCACACCACGATCATGCAGCTTCATCTTGTCATTCCCGGTCTGGTCTGGCCCGATGCCGGCGCAAGCGGCCTGACGTCCGGTCTGAGCCTTCCCGCCCTCGAGACCCTTCTCGCGCACGCCCGGACTGCGCACACGCCTGCCATGCCGTTCGAATCATGGCTGGGTCAGGCTTTCGGGCTGCGTCCAGACGGTGTCCCGGTGGCAGCCTTGCGTCGCCTGGGCGAGCGCGACACCGCTCCGGTGGAAGGCGAGTGGCTCTGCGCCGACCCGGTGCATCTGCAATTCGCGCGCGAGCACCTTGTGCTCACCGACGCTTTCGATCTGGCCGTGAGCGCCCCGGAAGCCGCAGCTTTGCTGGAAGGCCTCAACGATCATTTTCTGGCCACGGAGCAGGACTTCATCCGCTTCGAGGCGCGCTCTACCAGGCGCTGGTACCTGAGGCTCAGGTCGCCGGCGCGCGCCGAGTTCTCGCCGTTGAACGAGGTGGTGGGTCGTCCCGTCGCACGGTTCATGCCGCGCGGCGACGAGGGTGCGCGCTGGCAGAGAATCATCAATGAAGGCCAGGTCTTCCTGCACAATCACCCGGTAAACCAGGCGCGCGAAGCGGCCGGGGAACGCATGGTCAACAGTTTGTGGTTCTGGGGAGCGGGCGCGCTTCCCGACAGGGTCGTCGCACCTGCCCCGATCGTGCGCGCGGCGGACAGACTTACCTGCGGGCTTGCGCGCGCCGCAGGCGTGCGTCCGGACGGCCTGACGGGCCGCCTTCCGGCACAGGATGCGTTCGTCGTCGTCGACGACCTGCACCGCCCGAGTCTCTATCTCGATATCGACACTTGGCGCACATGTCTGGGCGAACTCGAAGGGCAGTGGTTCAAGCCGATGCTGGCGGCGCTCAAATCGAGGCGCCTGTCGAAGCTGCGCATCACCGCGCCCGGCGACCGGACCACGCTGGAACTGAACCTGACCACCTACGATCTGTGGAAGTTCTGGTCCGGACCACGCAAGCTTGAAAGCCTGATCGATTCCGCTTCATGACGCGCATCCTTCCCCGCTCCACGCCCACCCGCGCGGTCCAGGCCCTGATCGACTCCGGCGTTCATCCCTTGCTCGCGCGCATCTATGCTGCCAGGGGCGTTTCGCGCCGCGAGCAACTGGCGTACGACCTGAAGTCCCTGCTGCCGCCCGATGCGCTGCGTGGCACGGCAGAAGCCGCGCGACTGCTTGCCGATGCCATCGAGGCCGGCGCGCGCATGCTCATCGTTGCCGACTACGATTGCGACGGCGCAACCGCCTGCGCCGTCGGAATTCGGGCGTTGCGCGCGATGGGGGCCGACGTCGGCTACCTTGTTCCGAATCGTTTCGAATACGGGTACGGGCTGACCCCCGAGATCGCAAGACTCGCGGCGCGCCTGCAGCCCGACGTACTGATTACCGTGGACAACGGCATCGCCAGCGTCGAGGGTGTCGCCACCGCTCGCAGCTACGGCATGGCCACCGTGATCACTGATCACCACCTTCCCGGCGACGCCCTGCCCGACGCGGACGTGATCGTGAACCCGAACCAGCCAGGCTGCGATTTTCCGAGCAAATCGCTCGCAGGTGTCGGTGTCATCTTCTACGCCATGCTCGCACTGCGCGCCGAACTTCGCGAGCGCGGTGCCTTCGCCGGACGCAAGGAGCCGAACCTGGGCGACTTGCTCGACCTCGTCGCATTGGGTACCGTGGCCGACGTCGTCGAGCTCGATCACAACAACCGCGTTCTTGTCTCGCAGGGGCTCGCACGCATGCGTAGCGGGCGCATGCAAGCCGGTCTGCGCGCGCTTTTCGGTGTCGCGGGACGTGAAGCGGAACGCGCCAGCACCTTTGACCTTGGATTCGCACTTGGCCCACGCCTCAACGCCGCCGGACGGATGTCGGACATGAGCCTGGGCATCGAATGCCTGATCACCGACGACGCCGGGCGTGCACTCAACATTGCACAGGACCTGGACAAGCTCAACCGTGAGCGACGCAGCGTCGAGCAGGACATGCAGGAGGGTGCGCTCGAGCGGCTGGCCGGATTCGACCCCGGCAACTCCGCCTCGGTGAGCCTGTTCGAAGCGGACTGGCACCAGGGCGTAATCGGCATCGTCGCCGGGCGCATCAAGGAGCGGCTGCACCGCCCGGTATTCGCTTTCGCACGCGGCAGCGCGGGCGAGCTCAAGGGTTCGGGGCGGTCCATCTCCGGTTTGCATCTGCGTGACGCCCTGGATCTGGTGAGCAAGCAGCATCCCGACCTGATCCTGCGCTTCGGGGGCCATTCGATGGCTGCGGGGCTGACGATTCTGGAACGGGACTATCAGCGCTTCTGCAAGGCGCTTGAAGACGTCGTGCAGTCGCTGGTCAGGCCAGCGGACCTGACCCGCAACATCGAAACCGACGGCGCTCTCGAAACGGGCTGGATGACCTTGCAGTCGGCGCGCCTGATCGAGCAGGACATCTGGGGCCAGGGCTTTCCCGCGCCGGTCTTCGACGACCGATTCCGGGTCGAGAAGCAGCGTCTGCTCAAGGATCGCCATCTCAAGCTGCAACTTTCGAAGAACGGCGCCCGCTTCGACGCGATCCGATTCAATTGCGCTGACGCCGCGCCCGGCGACATCCGCGCCGCCTACCGCCTTGCCCCGAACGAGTTCAACGGCATCACCAGCCTGCAACTCATGGTCGAGCATTTCGAAGCCGGCTGATCGGTGCCGCAGGCGATATACTGCATGATTCAACGAGTCAGGACGCAACGATCATGGAAGCCGAACGCCTCAATATCCTCTCCGAGAAACTGGACGACCTGCGCACTCGCGGTCGCGAACTCCGGAGGTATCTTTGACTACGACGAGAAGGCCAGCAAACTCCGTGAGGTGAACCTCGCGCTCGAGGATCCGGCGCTATGGAGCGACGCCGAGCGCGCACAGGAGATGGGCAGGGAGAAGCGCCAGCTCGAGGGTGTGGTCCATACCCTCGATGAAATCGAACGCCAATCGAACGACCTCAGGGACCTTTTCGAGCTTGCCGAGGCTGAGGCCGACGAGGATACGGTGACGGCAGTGGAGAACGACCTGCGCGGTCTCGAGGCAAAGGTCCATCAGCTCGAATTCCGCCGGATGTTCGCCAATCCGATGGATCCCAACCCCTGCTTCATCGAGATTCAGGCCGGCGCAGGCGGCACCGAGGCCCAGGACTGGGCGGGAATGCTCGAACGGATGTACCTGCGCTACTGCGAGCGCAAGGGTTTCGACGTCGATATCATGGAAGAATCGGAAGGCGAGGTTGCCGGCATCAAGGGCGCGACGATCAAGGTGGTCGGCGACTACGCCTATGGCTTCCTGCGCACCGAGACGGGCATCCATCGCCTCGTGCGCAAGAGCCCGTTCGACTCCAACGCGCGGCGCCACACCAGTTTCTGCTCGGTGTTCGTGTACCCCGAGGTCGACGATTCGATCGAGATCGAAATCAACCCGGCCGACCTGCGCATCGACACCTACCGCGCCTCCGGTGCGGGCGGTCAGCACATCAACAAGACCGACTCCGCGGTGCGCATCACCCACGAGCCCACCGGCATCGTCGTGCAGTGCCAGAACGACCGCTCGCAGCACAAGAACAGGGCAGAGGCCATGTCGATGCTCAAGGCGCGCATGTACGAAATGGAACTGCGCAAGCGCCAGACTGAGCAGCAGGCCCTGGAGGACTCCAAGAGCGATATCGGCTGGGGTCACCAGATCCGCTCCTACGTCCTCGATCAGTCGCGCATCAAGGATCTTCGCACCAACCATGAGGTCGGCAACACCCAGGCCGTGCTTGACGGCGACCTGGACGATTTCATCGCCGCGAGCCTGAAACAGGGCGTGTGATCGCGCACGTTACGCGATGACGCTCGATTGTCCGATCTTGCTCCGGGCGTCATTGACGTGGCCATGGCCTGAGCTTCCTGCGCTCGTGAGGTGACTCTTGTCACTCGACGTCATGGCAGTCGTGCTCTTCGCCGCCGCACTTCATGCTGCGTGGAATGCCCTTGTCCGGGCGTCCGCCGAGACGCTTCAGGATATCGTCGTCATCGTCGTCGGTGCGGCCGTGTGGACGGTATTCCTGCTGCCGGCGGTGCCGTTACCTGCGATCGAAAGCTGGCCGTATCTGGCGGCATCCGTACTGATTCACGTTGCCTATTTCACCCTCGTCGCGTATGCGTACCGCGGCGGTGAGCTGAGTTTCACGTATCCGCTGATGAGAGGCTCGGCTCCCGCGATATCGGCGGTCGCCGTCGCACTCCTGCTCAACGAATCTCCTTCTCCGGGGGGATGGACGGGCGTCGTGCTCATCTCCTGCGGCGTACTCGTGCTGGCCGGCGACTCGTGGCGCTATGGGATTTTTCGCGCCGTGCCGGCGATGTTCGCGCTGGCGAACGGCGGAGTCATCGCCATCTACACGCTGGTGGACGGCCAGGGGGCACGTCTGTCCGGGCATGCGTTCAGCTACACCGGCTGGATGTTCCTGCTGACCGCCCTGCTGTTGCTGGCCGTGTCGGCCGCACGCGACGGGCACGCCACACTTCGGCGCATACGGGTGGGCTGGCGCCTGGGCCTGCTCGGTGGCGGCTGTACCCTCGGATCATACGGACTGGTACTGTGGGCGATGACGCATGCGCCGATTGCACTGGTGGCAGCGTTGAGGGAGACATCGGTGGTTTTTGCCGCCGTTATTGCCGCGACCTTCCTGAAGGAGCCGATCACGCCACTGAGGTACGTGTCGATAATTGCGGTCAGTGCGGGTGCGATCACGATTAAGGTGTTCTAGCATGACGATTCTGGTGACAGGTTTTGAGCCGTTCGGCCAATCGGCTGTCAACGCCTCCGCAGTGGTCGTAACGTCACTGGCCGGGGCGCGGCTGCGCGGAGTCGTCACCGCCGTGCTGCCGACATCGTATCGTCGTGCGGGCGCACACGTTGCCGATTTGCTGCGTGCCCACCGCCCTAGCACGGTAGTCATGCTCGGTCTGGCGGGGAGCGCGGCCAGGATCTGTATCGAGCAAGTCGCTTCGAATCTGGATGACTGCGCTGCTCCCGACAACGACGGGGAAGTCCGGCTGAGACGGCGCATCATCGAGGGCGCACCCGACCGGTACCCGAGTTCGCTGCAGCTCGATCGCATGGCGGATACCGCGCGCAAGCTCGGCGAGCGCGTGCGTTTTTCGCGCGATGCGGGCGGCTACGTCTGCAATCACGTATTCTTCACCACGGCCCACATGGTGGCCGCTGGGCTCCCAGGCAGCCGCTGTGGCTTTGTTCACCTGCCCCCGATACCCCGGCCCGACGACGAACGCATGGCGCGATTCGTCGGCATCGTGCGTGCCTGGATCGCAGATCGGCCGGAGTGAGGACGGAAAGTCTCAGCGCGGACGGGAGCCGGCATGCGCAGGCTTGCAACATTCGCGCCGCCCTGGCCCTGGCAGGGCTGCTGTCCCATCGGCCCGGAGCGGCCCGTGGCAGGGCCCATGCCAATCATCCGCAGGGAACGCTGATCTAGAATGCAGCATGACAGGTCGGCCCAGGCCGGAGTCGACGCCGGGCTGAAACGGAAAGCGGTCCAAGGCAGGAGGACAAGCGGGAATGAAGCCGAGAATCAGCATGATCACCCTTGGAGTTCGCGACTTGGCGCGATCGATCGAATTCTACGAGAAGGGCTTGCGCCTGCCCCGGATGGAGTCGCCGCCGGAGGTCGCCTTCTTCACGCTGAACGGGAGCTGGCTCGGCCTCTACGGACGTGATGCCCTCGCCGAGGACGCCGGCGTTCCGGCCGATGGCAGCGGCTTTCCCGGCTTCAGCCTTGCGCACAACGTCGCTTCCGAAGCCGAGGTGGACAAGCTCATCGGGGAGGCCGTCACCGCAGGAGCCAGGCTCGTGAAACCGGCTCGAAAGGTGTTCTGGGGTGGATACTCGGGCTACTTCGCCGACCCCGACGGCTACCTGTGGGAAGTCGCGCACAATCCGCTTTTCCACGTCGGACCGGTGGATGAAGTCGGCTGAGGCGCAGCTGCCGACGCCAGGGAGCCGCTTCGATGCCAGCGTTACGTACCCTCGTCCTGACGTCGCTGGCGATGATCGCGTTCGCATTGAACTCGCTCTTGTGCCGGATGGCGCTCCGGGATACGGGCATAGACGCGGCGAGCTTCACCTCGGTGCGATTGATTTCGGGTGCGTTGATGCTGTGGCTGATCGTCCGGCTGCGCGGCGGCGCGCGCATCGGCACGGGGAACTGGGCTTCGGCCTTTGCATTGTTCGCGTACGCCGCCGCCTTCTCGTTTGCGTATCTGACCCTGACTGCGGCCACCGGCGCATTGCTCCTCTTCGGTGCGGTGCAGGTGACGATGATCGGGCACGGTATGTGGAAGGGCGAGCGGCTGCTCGGGGCGCAGCTCGTGGGATTCGTGCTCGCATCCGCGGGGCTCATCGGCCTGCTGTTGCCAGGCCTTTCGGCGCCGCCGCTGTATGGCGCGGCACTGATGGTGGCCGCCGGCGTGTCCTGGGGCGCGTACTCCCTGCGCGGCAGGGGCATGGGCGATCCCACCCGCGTGACGGCGGGCAACTTCCTGCGCACGGTCCCGATCACTGCCGTGCTGAGCCTGTGGATGGTGGGGGACGCGTCGGTGGACGGCGCGGGTTTCGCGTATGCGGTCGCGTCGGGTGCCCTTGCTTCCGCGATCGGTTATGCCATCTGGTATTCCGCCCTGCCCGCGCTGAGGGCGACGAGTGCGGCGACGGTGCAACTGAGCGTTCCGGTCCTAGCGGCCATCGGCGGCGTCGTACTGCTCGGCGAACCGGTCACGCTGCGCCTGGTGGTGGCGTCGGCGGCGATCCTGGGCGGGATCGCGCTGGTAATCGCCGGCAAGGCCGGGCCGCTGCGGGTCGAGCAGCGTGCTGCGTCGAAACGGCACTGAAGGGAGCGTTGATCCGGGGTATGCACGGAGCCGCCCACGTTGCGCGCCATGGTGCTTCCCCTCGATGACGCAGTCCCGGAGAATGATGCCGAGAGCGTGTCTTCCGCGCACGGCCCGGCGGATCGATCATCCCGTATGAACCCGCCCGACGGCCCTCTGTCGGAACCACGGCAATCGAAAAATCCAGGAGTGGACATGACCATCTTTCGCCAGCTTTTCGAACCCTTGTCGAGCACCTACACGTATCTTCTCGGCTGTGAGGATACCGGGCTTGCCATTCTGATCGACCCGGTCTACCCGATGTGGGAACGCGACCTTGCCGCGGTCGGCGCACTGGGCCTGCAACTGGCCTGGACCGTGGAAACGCACGTGCATGCCGACCACATCACGTCGGCTGCGCGGCTCAGGAGGGAGACCGGCAGCAGGATCGCCTACCCTGCGGCGGCCGGCCTGCCCTGTGCGGACCTGGGAATCGAGGAGGGGAAGCCGTTCGAGGTCGGCAGCATAAGCCTTGCGCCGCTGTTCACTCCGGGCCATACCGACGATCACCTCGCCTATGTGCTGGGCGACCGCGTGTTCACCGGCGATGCGCTGCTCATCGACGGTTGCGGCCGTACCGACTTTCAGAACGGCGACGCGGCAACGCTCTATCGCAGCGTCCACGACAAGCTGTTCTCGCTGCCTGACGACTGCCTGGTGTATCCGGCGCATGACTACAACGACCGGCATGTTTCGACGATCGCGCAGGAGAAGAAGCGCAATCCCCGTCTCGGCGGCGAGCGCAGTGTGGAGGACTTCGTCGGGTTGATGGGCGCGCTCGACCTGCCGTATCCCAAGTTCATCGATCACGCGCTGCCCGGCAACCGCCTGTGCGGCATGTGCCCGCAGGATCTGCCGGACCAGTTGCAGAGCTATTGCAGACAAATGACTTCGAGTCGGCAGGGTTAGGAGCGGGCCGGAGCTGCGGCGGACACCGCGCTCCCGAGTCGGAGATATCGAGGGAAACAAGACGGATGCAGCGTTTTTGCCTCATCTTCTTCTGTGCGCTCCTTCCGGCGTTGCCTGCGTGGTGCGAGGACGTCGATCCGGGTTCCCTGCTGGACGGACCCGATCGCATCGTCCTCATACGCCACGCCGTGGCGCCCGGAACGGGTGATCCTTCGAATTTCCGGCTCGGGGATTGCACGACGCAGCGCAATCTGTCGCCCGAGGGACGGGCACAGGCGGCGCGGATCGGAGCACGCCTGCGTGCCGCGGGACTCATCGACGTGCACGTTTACAGCAGCCAATGGTGCCGCTGCCTGGAGACCGGCCGCCACCTCGATGTCGGTGCGGTCGAGGAGTTGCCTGCGCTGAACTCGTTCTTTCGCGCGCAGCATCTGGAAGGCGAGTTTCTCGAAGCGATGCGGGCATGGATCGCCTCCGCGGACCTGACCCGGCCGGTGGTGCTGGTCACGCACCAGGTGAACATCACCGCCCTGACCGGGATCTCACCCGCTTCGGGCGAGATGCTGATCCTGCGCCGCGAACCGGCTGGTCTGAGCCTGCTGGCACGATTGCGCGAGCCGGGCTGAAGCGGCGCGCAGCGCGAACGCCGCAACAGCGGGTCGCCCTGTGCATTGCGCTTCCATCATCGTGCA
Organism: uncultured Azoarcus sp.; assembly: GCA_964404505.1. Lineage (GTDB taxonomy): Bacteria > Pseudomonadota > Gammaproteobacteria > Burkholderiales > Rhodocyclaceae > DAOMNN01. The sequence goes on along the minus strand of CAYOKH010000001.1, from coordinate 95,544 downwards.
GAAAGCTGCTTGCGCCAGTGCGCGGGAGGAACCGCGAAGGCGCGCTTGAACGCGCGGGTGAACGCTACCTCCGATTCATATCCCACTTCGGCCGCGATCTGCGCGACCGAGCGGTGGCTCTCACGCAAGCGCTGCGCTGCCACCTGCATGCGCCAGATAGCCAGGTACTTCATCGGCGGAATCCCCATCAAGGCGGTAAATCGTTCGGCGAACGCCGAACGTGACATGAACACCTCCTGCGCCAGTTGTTCCGCGGTCCATGCGCGCCCGAGCTCGTTGTGCAACAGTGCGACGGCGCGGCCGATGACCGGATCGCGAAGGCCCGCAAGCCAGCCTCTGCGATCCTCCGGCAGCGTATCGAGATAGAAGCGAATCGTCTCGACGAACAGCAACTCGGAGAGCCGGGCGAGCATGATTGCCGATCCCGGGCGGATGGCGGCGTGCTCGCCGGCCGCGTAGCGGAACGAGCTCTGGATCCATTCGCATGCCGGCTTGCCGTTCAGGTCGAGCACCAAGGTCCGCGGCAGGGCGTCGATCAGCGGATGATGGCGGACGTCGGTCCCGATAAAGCCGCACACGATGTGGGTCACCTCCCCGCCTCCGCCGAACACGATGCGCGCAAGGCCGCCACCGGGATCGGCCCGCACCAGTTCTTCGGCAGTCAGAGGCTGCAGGCCGGATTCGCTGCACAGCGTGTGGGCATCGTTGTGTGGCAGGAGCACGATCATTCCACCGTGCACCGGCACCGTGGGCTCGCCGGCGATCTGCAGCAAGGCCTGGCCCCCGACGACAAAGTGAAATGCGATCAGGTGCGCCGGCTCCACCATGGCGATACGGCAGTCCTCGGGCCCGACCTGGGCAGCGATGCACCACGGGGCCGAGAGCTCCGCGTCGAGAAATATGCCGCCAGAGAGTCTGACGACGCGCAACAGATCGGAAAGCGCATCCATGGCTTGCGGAGCAACTGCTTCGGCGGTTCGGTCAGGTATTCCGGCGTTACGGTCATTCGTCCGCCGATCCCGGCGCGCTACAGTGACCTCGCGCTTCCGGCGAGTTGAACCGGTATGTGCGGGGCATCTTGCCTCGTTCTGATTATCGATCATGAATTGGAGAAAGGCGATGAAGGATTCCGTGGGGTACGAAACAAGTGGCGCGAGCGCCCGAAGTCTGAGTGCGCTGGAACGCGGGTTGCACGAACTGCGTTGTTTCATCGACGACCCGGTAGCGACGGTGGACAGCGCACTTGCCGAAAGCCCGGAACTGGCGATGGGGCATGTGCTCAAGGCATATCTGCATTTGTTGGGGACCGAGCCGGGCGGCCTGCCCGTGGCGCGCGAGGCACACCGGGCAGCCCAGGCGCTCGAAACCAACGACCGCGAGCACCGTCACCTCGAGGCAGTCGGGGCCTTGAGCAACGGCCGCTGGCGCGACGCGGCGCGGATACTCGAAGACCTGAGCGTGGAGTATCCGCGCGACGCCCTCGCCTTGCAGGTTGGGCACCAGGTGGACTTCTTCACCGGGGATTCACGCATGCTGCGCGACCGGATCGCGCGCGCGCTGCCGGACTGGAGCGTGGAGATGCCCGGCTATCACGCGATCCTGGGCATGCATGCCTTCGGCCTGGAGGAGACGGGAGACTATGAACGCGCCGAATCCAGCGGTCGCCGGAGTGTCGAGTTAGAACCGCGCGACGCGTGGGGTCAGCATGCAGTGGCACATGTGATGGAGATGCAGGGGCGTCGCCGCGACGGCATTGCGTGGATGCGCGCAAACCCCGATGCATGGTCGCGCGACAACTTCTTTGCCGTGCACAACTGGTGGCATCTGGCGCTGTTTCACCTTGGTCTGGACGAAGTGGACGAAGTGCTCGCGCTGTTCGACGGCCCCATCCATGGCGAAACCTCGAACGTGATCCTCGACTTGGTCGACGCCTCCGCGCTGCTGTGGCGGCTCCACCTTCGCGGCGTGAAGATTGGCCACCGCTGGGGTGCCGTGGCGGACAACTGGACGCCCGTCGCCACTGCCGGCAACTATGCATTCAACGACATGCACGCGATGATGGCGTTCGTCGGCGCGGGCCGCAGCGCTCAGGCGGAATCGGTACTCGAGGCTCAGCGGGCCGCGATGGACGGCCCCGGTGACAACGCGAGCTTTACCCGCGAGGTGGGTCACTCGGCGACCCTGGCGATCAAGGCCTTTGGCGACGGCGATTACGCCGCCACTGTCCGGCTGCTGCGCCCGGTACGCAACTATGCGCACCGTTTCGGCGGCAGCCATGCGCAGCGCGACCTGATCGATCTCACCCTGATCGAGGCGGCGACACGCGCAGGCCAGGACCGTCTAGCCGCAGCGTTGCTGGCAGAGCGCGCGAGCGCCAGACGTGAGGACTTGCGCGGCCGCTCGAAGACTGCGCCCGCCTTGGAACTGACTGCATGACCGTTAAGGGTGATGTGCCGCCAGCTCCGGTCCGGGCCATTGCAGCGGACAACCGGTCAGCAGGCGGCCCTCACAAACCGCGCCATCTGGGTCGAAGCTCCGAAGACGGGATCATGATCCCCGATATCCGTGAATGAGGCCGCGTAACCGTTGCGTTGCGCTACGCCCTCGGCCCAGCGGCGGAACTTCGCGCGGCTCCACTCGAAGCGATGGTCCGGATGACGAAACGTCCCAGGGACCATGCCGTGAACCACGTTGTACTCTTGGTTCGGCGTGGTGATGATCACCATTGCGGGACGATAGGCGCCGAATACGGCGTGCTCGACCAACGACAGACGGCGCGGATCCACATGTTCGATGGTTTCGACCATGAGTGCGAGATCGAACCCGGTCAGGCGATCGTCGCTTTCGGCGAAGGAGGCGTGAAGCAGTTCGATGCGTCCTGCCGGGTGTGCCGAATCGAGCGCCAGCAACGTTCGTGCGCTCGCAAGCGCCTGCATCGAGATGTCGACGCCGACGATTCTGGTGAATTGCGGCTCGCACGCCAGACGCACCAGCAATTCGCCGCCTCCGCAGCCCAGATCGATTACGGAGGCGGCGTTACTTGCGAGGGCATGATCGAGCACGGTCTCAAGGCGTGCTTCGTGCAGGTCCGTGCTCACGTCGATGAACACGTTCCGCGAAGGACGAACGCGACATCTGCGGTGCCGGCGCGGCAGCTGCGGACGCGAGCTTCGCACTCACGCATTCCTTTCGTCCGCCTTCGCTTCGCGCTCGGCCATGCAGTCTGGACAGAACACCGCCGCCGGATCACTCTGCAGCCGCTCGGGGTCAAGGTCGGCTTCGCATTCGCAGCAACGGCCGTAGCTCCCCGCGTCGACCCGCGCCAGGGCCGCGTGCAGCTTGCGCTTGCGGGTCTCGAGCCGCGCGCGCATGCCCTGCGCCATCGCCTGTTGCTGCATGGCGTCCATCCGCGAAAGGCGACCGACGCTCGACTGATCCAGTGTGACCGTGTCGGCCGAGACGTTTGCCTGGGCAATATCGTCCGCGAGTCGCGCAAGTTCCATCTCGAGGCGCCGACGGCACTCCGCCCGGTCCAGCTCCATCACGATTCTCCAGTAATTGCGTGCATTCTGCGACTGGATCAGGTGTGCAATCCAGGCTTGCAAGGATACCCCGCCGTTGCTGCCTGGGGTTAGGATTGAAAATATACATCCTGATCATCGAAAGTCTCGCCCGCACGGGGTGCGACAAGCTGTGCCATCGAGGGCGTCGCGGTCGACGCGCGAACGCATGAACGCCGCGGATCGAGCATTCACCTCGACCTCGATCCGGTCATCTTCAAGGAGTATCACGCATGACATCGATTCGGATCGGCGACACCACGATCGAATGCCTGCAGGGGGACATCGCGGATCAACCCGACATGGATGCGATCGTCAACGCAGCCAATGCCCAGTTGCGTCCGGGCGGAGGCGTAGCGGGCGCGATCCACCGCAGGGCCGGCCCCGGACTCGACGAGGAATGCCGCCCGCTCGCGCCGATCCGTCCCGGCCAGGCCGTCATTACCGGCGCGCACGGCCTGCCGAACCGCAACGTGATCCATTGCGTCGGGCCGGTGTTCGGCCGGGACGAGCCGGCCGCCGGACTGTTGGCCGACTGCTATCGCAACGCCCTCGGACTTTGCAGGGCGCACGGTATCCGTTCAGTTGCGTTTCCGGCCATTTCGGCCGGGGCGTTCGGTTACCCGCTGGAGGACGCAGCACGCATCGCATTCGGGACGATGCTCGATGTACTGGGCGCACCCTCATGCATCGAGCACGTCCGCCTGGTGCTTTTCGGCAAGTCCGCTCTGAGGGTATGCGAGCAGATCCTGGCGGAACTCGCGCCGCCCGGGGCGAGCCTTGCGCAGGAAGCGGATCGCTGACACGAAACCGCGGCGAGGATACCCCGACCGCGCTCAACTGCCCTTCCGCCCGAACGCCCGCATCCTTTCGATCCATCGCTTCCGGGCCGTCTCGTCCTTTGCCCCGATCGTCCCGATCAGGCTCTCCCGGATGGGACCGATGCCGGCAAAGCGCAGGATATTCCGCTCCAGACTCTTCAGGCTGTGGGCGCCGAAATACCAGCGATAGACCAGGGCCGGCATCCCCATGGTCACGACGATGCGCGCACTCTTGCCCTTGAGCAGCCCACCGCTGCGTTGCCCGGCGTCGGCACTGCCGACAGCGAAGCCGGGGCGCATGACCTGCTCGAGGAAGGCCTTGAGCAACGCGGGCATGCTCCCCAGCCACAGGGGATAGATGAAAACCAGATGGTCGGCGCGGCCGATCGCGTCCTGCGCATCCTTCAGAGTGTCCGGTAGCCGACCGTGCTCGAACTCCTCGCTGCTTCCGAGCAGCGGAAAATCGAGGGTGGCGACGTCGATCGGGTCGACGACATGGCCCGCCGCGACCGCGGACTCCGCATACGCCGCGCCCAGCGCCCTGCAGAAGCGGACCGGGGCGGCGTCAGGGTGCCCCTGGATGATTGCGATCTTCCTGACGTCCATCACGCCTTCCCGTGGCCTCCGGCACCGCGTCGGTGCCCGTTGCGATGAAGCTCGGACCTGCCGACTCATCCATGCGTTCAAGCACTGAGCCGCTCGCCCTCCCAGTAGCCTGGCGTATTGTATATGTCCCGCAGATAGTCGATGAAAAAGCGCACCTTCGCGGGCAGATAGCGCTGTTGCGGATAGACGGCCTGGATATCGTAGGCGGGAACCGCGTACTGATCGAGCACGGTCACCAGTTCGCCGCGCTTCAGTGCGGACTGGATCTCCCATGTGGAACGCCAGCCGATGCCCAGGCCCTGCTTGACCCAGCCGAACAACAGCTCGCCGTCGTTGCAGTCCAGATCGCCGGAGACCTTGACCGCGACCGGATTGCCGCCGCGCACGAAGGTCCATCCACGCAGTTGCCCGCCCTGAAGATTGAAGGCGAGACAGTTGTGCGTCGTCAGATCCTCGAGTGTGCGTGGTTCCCCATGATGCCTGAAATACTCGGGCGTGGCGCACACCACCCGCCGATTCGGATGGAGCTTCACCGCGACGTAGTTGGGATCGGTTACCTCTCCGATGCGGACCGCCATATCGTAGCCTTCGCGGACGAGGTCGACGAGGCTGTCGGTGAAGTTGAACGAGAGCTTGAGGTCCGGAAAACGCTCGCGGAAACTCAGGGCATGCGGGGCCACATGCCGTCGGCCGAAGGCCGCAGGAGCGGACACCACGAGATGGCCACGGACCGTGTTGCGCCCCGCGGTGATGCTTGCCTCGACGCGGTCGAACTCCCTCAGCAGGCCCCGCGCGTGTTCCAGGAACTGTTCGCCCAGATCGGTCAGCGAAAGGCCACGCGTGGAACGGTGCATCAGTTTCACCCCGAGACGGCTTTCGAGCGCGTCGAGCCGGCGCCCCATCACCACGGGTGTCACGCCTTCGGCAAGGGAGGCCGCCGCAAAGCTGCCCTTCTCCGCGACCAGAACGAAGCTTCGGATCTCGACGTAGCGGTCCATTCGATACTCCTGATATCGACTGAACTGCATTGTGCTGCAATTCCATTCTTTGCGACAGCGCCTTATCCTGTTTTTCCTGACCGGCATCATCGACCTGCGAATTTGCGGGCCGGGTCGATCCGCCGACCACATGGACTGGAGACTAGGACCGATGCCGAAATTCGCCGCCAACCTGACCATGCTCTTCAACGAGGTGGACTTCATCGATCGTTTCGGGGCTGCGGCAGACGCTGGTTTCGAGGGTGTGGAGTACCTCTTCCCCTATGAATGGCCGGCCGCCCGCCTGGCCGAGAGTCTCGCAAAGGCAGGCCTGGTACAGGTATTGCATAACCTTCCTGCCGGCGATTGGGCCGGGGGCGAGCGTGGCATCGCCTGCCACCCGGACCGCGTGGGCGAGTTTCAGGACAGCGTGGGGCGGGCGATCGAGTATGCGACCGCCCTCGGATGCCGGCAGCTCAACTGTCTTGCCGGAATAACGCCTGCCGGCGCGGAGCCGGACCTGGTGCGCGAGACCTTCGTCTCCAATCTCCGATTCGCCGCGGGCAAGCTGCGACAGGCGGCGATCAGGCTGCTGATCGAGCCGATCAACACGTTCGACATTCCGGGCTTTTACCTGAACCGAACCTCGCAGGCGGCCGAGATTCTCGACCAAGTGGGTTCGGACAATCTCTTCATCCAGTATGACATCTACCATGCACAGCGCATGGAGGGGGAGCTGGCCGGCACCATCGCCGCCCACCTGCCGCGCATTGCCCACATGCAGCTTGCGGACAACCCCGGGCGCCACGAGCCGGGCACCGGCGAGATCAATTACGGCTTCCTGTTCGATTTCATAGACCGGTCCGGATACGCTGGCTGGATCGGCTGCGAATACAAACCGCTTGCGGCGACGCAGACCGGGCTCGACTGGCGCAAGCTCGTGCGGAAGCAATAGTCGCAGCCGCACAGCCGGGCTCGGCATTCCCGGCACTTTGCCATCGGCCTCACCGATTACCCCCAACCACGAAGGAGACAGGACATGGCCAATATCGGTTTCATCGGACTCGGAATCATGGGCATACCCATGGCGAAGCACCTCATCGACGGCGGACACACGCTCCACGTTCATACACGCAGCAAGGTTCCGGCGCAGATCGTCGATGCCGGTGCGATCGCCTGCACGAACGGTCGCGAAGTGGCGGAGAAATCGGAGACCATCATCGTCATGGTACCCGACACGCCCGACGTCGAAACGGTTCTGTTCGCCGACTGCGGGGTCGCTGCCGGCCTCGCACCGGGGAAGACCGTGATCGACATGAGCTCGATCAGTCCGGTCGCCACCAAGGAGTTCGCCCGCCGCATCAACGATCTTGGCTGCGAGTATCTCGACGCACCGGTCTCCGGGGGCGAAGTCGGCGCGCGGGGCGGAACCCTTTCGATCATGGTCGGCGGGAATGCTCCCGCCTTCGAGAAGGCGCTGCCGATCCTGCAGTTGATGGGCAGGAACATCACGCTGGTGGGCAAGAACGGTGACGGTCAGACGTGCAAGGTGGCCAATCAGGTCATCGTCGCCCTCACGATCGAGGCGGTCGGCGAAGCCCTGCTGTTTGCGGCAAAGGCCGGTGCGGATCCGGCACGTGTGCGCGAGGCGCTGATGGGCGGATTCGCCTCCTCACGCATCCTCGAGGTCCACGGCCAACGCATGGTGGAGCGCAAGTTCGAACCCGGCTTTCGCATCGGACTGCATCAGAAGGATCTCAATCTTGCATTGTCCGCAGCGCGTCAGCTCGGGGTTTCGCTGCCGAACACTGCGACAGCGCAGGAACTCTTCAATGCCTGCGTCGCCCATGGCGGCGAAGCCTGGGACCACTCCGGGATGGTGAAGGCGCTGGAGACGATGGCCAACTTCGAGATCGGACAGTGATGCGACCGCCCGTCGCGGGAACAGGCCGTGAGCGGTCGGCCGCCCGCGCCCTGCCGAGTGCGGCCCTCGTCGACGCGAGGATACGCTCATGAGCCTCGATCCACGTGAGCTGCTGCGACGGATGTTCGACGCGGCCGTAAGTTCGGCACGGCCCGAGCATTGCATCCCGCCCTTTCTCCCCGAGCCCCCACGCGGGCGAACACTCGTCATCGGCGCCGGCAAGGCATCCGCCGCAATGGCGCGTGCGCTCGAAACGCACTGGCAGGGCGAGCTGTCCGGCCTTGTCGTTACGCGCCATGGCTACGCGGTGCCCTGCGAACGGATCGAGATCGTGGAAGCCGCCCACCCCGTCCCCGATGCCGCGAGCCTCATCGCGGCACGACGCATTCTCGAACTCGTGCACGAACTGTCCGCGGACGACCTGGTGATCTTCCTGATCTCGGGGGGCGGTTCCGCGCTGCTCGCCCTGCCGGCAGAAGGTATCACGCTGGAAGACAAACAGGACATCAACCGGGCCCTGCTGCGCTCGGGCGCAACGATCGGCGAGATGAACTGTGTGCGCCGCCACGTCTCGGCGATCAAGGGCGGTCGACTCGCTGCAGCCTGCCATCCGGCCCGCGTGGTGAACCTGCTGATTTCGGATGTACCCGGCGACAATCCCATGGATATCGCTTCAGGTCCGACAGTGGGTGACCCGACCCGCTGCGCCGATGCGATCGAGATCCTGCAGCGCTATGAAATCGAAGTGCCGCACGCGGCCCGGGCGATGCTTGAATCAGGGGCAGTCGAATCCGTGAAGCCGGACGACCCGCGTCTGGCGCGCATCGAAACACGCTTCGTGGCCACGCCGCAGATGGCACTCGAGGCGGCCGCGGGCGTCGCCCACGCAGCCGGGATGACTCCGCTCATTCTCGGCGACAGCATCGAGGGCGAGTCGCGCGACGTGGGCAAGGTGATGGCCGGAATCGCGCGCCAGGTGGCGCTGCATGGCCAACCGGCTGCACCGCCGTGTGTGCTCCTGTCGGGCGGAGAGACGACCGTCACGGTGCGCGGCGGCGGCCGGGGCGGACGCAACGTCGAGTTCCTGCTGTCGCTCGCGATCGCTCTCGATGGCCAGCCCGGCACCTATGCGATCGCAGGCGATACCGACGGCGTGGACGGACAGGAGGAGATTGCCGGTGCGATCGTCGCTCCCGACACCCTCGCACGCGCGTGGGCACGAGGGATCCGCCCGCGCGATGCGCTGAGCGACAACGACGGCCACGGTTTCTTCCGCGTGCTTGGCGATGCCGTCATCACCGGGCCCACACTGACCAACGTCAACGACTTCCGGGCCATCGTGGTTCTGTAGCGCGACGCCCCACACCCCGCCACTTGCAACAAAGGAAAACAGAGATGAAAACCTGTCATATGCTCACGCTCGACGATGCGAAGACGATCGCAGCTGCAGCCGAGGCCGAGGCCAGACGCAACGGCTGGTGCGTCACCATCGCAATCTGCGACGCCGGCGCACATTTGATGTGGCTGCAGCGCCTGGACGACGCCCCGCTGATGAGCACCCGGGTCGCGCCGGACAAGGCGCGTGCCTGTGTGATGACGCGCAAGCCGAGCAAGTCGCTCGAGGACATGGTGAACAACGGTCGCTTCGCCGCGCTCAAGCTCCCCGTGTCCACGATCGAGGGCGGTGAGATGATCGTCGTCGACGGTGAACTGATCGGCGCGGTCGGGGTGTCTGGTGTCAAGCCCGGCGAAGATGCGCAGGTGGCACGTGCGGGCGTGGTCGCGATCGGCGCTTCTCCGGCACTTTGAGCTTCGTGAGCGAGACCGCTTCGGGGGCCTCAGATCGGTGCCGCAGTCGTCAGGTCGAGGCGCGGCTCGGTGAATCCGACACGCCCCACGCCCGGCAGCTTCAATGCCGGCGGGAGCAGGTCGATTCCCGCGCTGAGGCCAAGGAGATTGAGTTCGAATCCCTCCTCCGGGGCGAGAATCACACCGAACATTCCGTTCAGTGAGAACTGCAGCCCGGAGCCGCTGGGTGCGCGTGCAAGCATCGCCCCGCCGGGAAGGTAATCCTTGCCGATCGCGGTCGGCGGCAGATCGAGGCTGAGCTCAGGTACAGCACGACCGAGGTAGGCAATGAAGGTGTTGCTGTTCGGGCCCGGCCAGATGCGATACTCGTCGTTGTACGGGTAAAGACCGGCCGCTTCATGCAGCCGCCCGATCAGCCGATCGACCTCCGCACCGCCACGCAATTCCCTGATCAGGACGGGTTCATTGCCGTACCAATAGCCGTCCGGCACGCCTTCGTGGACCCTCACCGCCTTGCCTCCGCGAGCGACATTGAAGCCCATGACCTCGAAGCGGGTGTATTGGTCGGCGCCCTGGGGCTTGGCCGCGATCCACGTGTGTACTCCGAACGCGCCGCGCCAGCGAAAAGCACGCGCGACATAGACATGTATCACCGCCTCGGGTGTGACGGCCGCCACGGGTGCGATGCCGGTGCTGTCGCGCCGGGCCGTGCGCCAGTCGGTTTCCTGCGTGCCGTCCGCATAGTGGGCGGTCACGGCAATCGCGAGGGGCAGAAAAAAAATCGCCACGACCGCCGTCAGCGCGCCAAGGGCGAATCGGATCGGGTGACGCGTGCTTGCTGTCATCGACGAAACATCTCCGGGACTCCATGATCGGGTCGGGCCGCTTCCTGCTGCACTGCCGGATGAGCGTGCCGAAGTTCTGTGCGATCCGCCCAAGTCGGATGCCCGACATCTCCGAAAGTTCGCAGCGGCGTCGTGACCCGACCCATCGGGCCAGCGCCTGCGGCGCCCTGCAACCGGCGTCAATGGCAGAAAGGAGCCTGAATTCACCGACACCGGGCATGCCTCGCCGCAGTGCAGGGTCCGTTCCAAAACGTCCGGGGCGGATTGCGCAGCGATCCCTTCGATTGCCCTTCTTCAGGTTACAATTCGCCCCATATGCTGCACTGCGGAGCCAGAACAAAATGACCGTCGCCCAAACAGAGAATCTGAATATCCTTGCCGTCGACCACATGCCCTCGCCCATCGAGATCAAGGCCCGTGTACCCCTCAGCGAACGCGCCGCGGCAACCGTACTCGATGGCCGTAAAGCCCTGTGCGACATTCTGGACCGCAAGGACAACCGCCTGTTCATCGTGCTGGGTCCGTGCTCGATCCACGATCCCGAGGCTGGCCTCGATTATGCGCACCGGCTCAAGGCGCTGGCCGAGGAGGTCGCAGACACCCTGCTGCTGGTGATGCGTGTGTATTTCGAGAAGCCACGGACATCCACCGGCTGGAAGGGGTTCATCAATGATCCGTACATGGACGATTCCTTCCGCATCGACCAGGGCATGGAGAAGGCGCGCCGCTTCCTGATGGACGTAAATGAGATCGGCCTGCCCGCCGCGACCGAAGCGCTCGATCCTATCGGCCCGCAATATTATGGCGATCTGATTTCGTGGACCGCGATCGGCGCACGAACGTCCGAATCCCAGACGCACCGCGAAATGTCGTCGGGCCTGTCCTCGCCTGTCGGGTTCAAGAACGCGACGGACGGGGATCTGGACGTGGCGATCAACGCGATCCTGTCCGCATCCCACCCGCACAGTTTCCTCGGGATCAGTCCCAGGGGCGAGACCGCGATCCTGCGCACGCGCGGCAACCGCTACGGACATGTGGTCCTGCGCGGCGGTGCAGGCCGTCCGAACTACGATACCGTCTCGGTCTCTCTGGCCGAGCAGGCTCTCGCCAGGGCGGGAATCGCGCAGAACATCGTGGTCGACTGTTCGCACGCCAACTCGTGGAAGAAGCCGGAGTTGCAGCCACTCGTGATGAAGGACGTAATGCACCAGATCCGCGAAGGCAACAGTTCAATCGTGGGCGTGATGATCGAGAGCTTCTTGGAGGCGGGCAATCAGCCGATCCCCAAGGACTTGTCGCAACTCAGGTACGGTTGTTCGGTGACCGACGCCTGCGTCGACTGGGACACCACGGTGGAGATGATCCGCAACGCTCATCAGCTGCTGCAGGAGGTGGGACTGGCGGGGAGACGCGGCGAATGAATCTTGTCGTGCAGGGCGACGTTGTCCGGGACATCGCCCTGGCGGCGCTGGAGCACGCCTGCCGCCCGAGGACCATCGAACGGATCAATGCCGGCGCAATCCGCCTTGCCGATGTGTCCAATTCCGCCGCCGTGGCTTCGATCTGTGCCGAAGCCGGGCTCGACTGGGCGTGGGTTCCCGAAGGGCGTCGCCTTGGCGACTTCGGGCTGTTCGTCACGGATATGGATTCCACCCTGATCGATATCGAGTGTATAGACGAGATCGCCGACATTCAGGGGCTCAAGGCCGAGGTCGCCGCCATCACCGAGGCGGCGATGCGCGGTGACATCGATTTCGGCGAGTCCCTCACGCGTCGCGTGAGCGTGCTTGCCGGACTGCCGGAGGCTGCCCTTGGCGAGGTTTACGAGAGGCGCATGCGGCTCAATCCCGGGGCGGAACGCCTGATCCACGAACTCAAGGCTGCCGGCGTGTTTACCGTGCTGGTGTCGGGCGGATTCACCTACTTCACAGAGCGCCTCAAGGCCCGTCTCGGATTTGACGAAGCCTTCGCCAACGAACTCGAGATCCGTGATGGCAAGCTCACCGGCCGGGTCACAGGGCCGGTTGTGGATGGCGCGGCCAAGGCGGCACATCTGTGTCGGATTCGTGACAGACTGGGTCTCAGGCCGGAACAGGTCATGGCCGCGGGCGACGGCGCCAACGACGTGCCGATGTTGGAGGCTGCCGGATTCGGCATCGCCTTCCGCGCGAAGCCGGTCCTGCGTGAAATTGCCAACTGCCGACTCGATCACGTGGGACTGGATGGCATCTTGAACCTGTTCCCCTGAACTGAATCCGGCTGCACTGCAAGCCGGCAATCGACACGACCATAGGGCCCCGCCGCCGTGAAGTGCGAACCCGACATGCTCGCCCTCGACGCCAAGCTCGCCTTCCTGAGGACGCCCTCGGCCTACCCGGAGGATGGCACGCGGATCGAGGCGCTTGAAACACACATGTCATGGGTATTCCTGACCGACCGTTTCGCATACAAGCTCAAGAAGCCGGTACGCTACGCATTCCTGGATTTCAGCACCCTCGCCGCACGCGAGCGGGACTGCGTGGCAGAAGTCGAACTCAATCGCAGACTTGCCGGATCCGTGTATCTTGGAGTGACAAGCCTCCGGGTGGACGATGACGGCAAGCTGAACCTGAACGGTCGCGGCACGGTGGTCGACTGGCTGGTCAGGATGCGTCGCCTGCCGACCGCACGCATGCTCGACTCGGTCATCCGCGAGGGCAACGTGCGCGCCGACGACATTGACCGTTTTGCCCTCCTCATGGTCGATTTCTACGCGCGGTCGACGCCGCAACCGATCGCACCCGGCGCGTATCGACACCGCTTCGAGGAGGATATCCGCACACAATGCAGCGAACTCGCCCGGCCGGGATATGGACTCCCCGCGGAGCAGATCGCACGCATTTGCGAGATGCAGTCGCGCTTCGTCAGCACGCCGCCGCCGCTGCTTGAGAGTCGGGCGTGCAGGGTCGTCGACGGACACGGTGACCTTCGACCCGAGCACGTCCTCCTGGGCGACAATCCGGTTGTCATCGATTGCCTCGAATTCGATCGCGCGCTTCGGCTGCTCGATCCCGCCGACGAACTGGCCTACCTGGCGCTCGAGTGCGAGCGGCTGGGCGCCCGGCACATCGGCGAGCAGGTACTTTCGCGCTATCAGCAGTCCACGGGCGACGTCCTCCCTGCCGCACTGCTTGGTTTCTACAAGAGCTTTCGTGCATGCGTGCGGGCACAGCTTGCGATCTGGCACACGACCGATCGCACGATCGACGATCACGCAAAGTGGCACAAACGCGCCCGCGACTACCTAAACCTCGCAGAAGCCCATCTCTGCGGCGCCTAGCGATTCGCCAGGCCGCCCCTTACCGTCCCGGAAGGTCGGATATCGAACGCCCTTCGTGAAGCCGCCGGATCGCCTCGGCGAAAAGCGACGTCGTGTCGAGCACGGTCAGCTTGCCCATCACCGGCTGTCCGGCGAGCGCAACAGCCGGAATCGAATCGGTGATCACGATCCCGTCGAGCGCGGGGTCCGAGAGCACGCGTGCGGCATCGCCCACGAAGACTCCGTGCGTGGCCGCGGCAAAAACGCGGCTTGCGCCGCGTTCCCGACACGCGCGTGCCGCGCGCATGAGGGTGCCACCAGTGCTGATGAGATCGTCGACAAGCAGAGCGACTCGTCCCTGGACATCGCCAACCACAGCCTCGCCGCTAAGCACGCCGGCGCTGCGGTACTTCTCGAGGAACGCCATGCCGGTCTCGCACCCGAGGCGCGTTCCCAGAGACTGCCGAAACTGCTCCGCACGCTTGATTCCACCGACGTCGGGCGAGACGACCGCAATCGAATCATTTCCCAGTCGGGCTGCAAAATGCTCGACGAACAGGGGGTTGGCCTCCAGATGCTCGGCCGGGCAGCGAAATGCATTCTGAAATGCGGCAAGATTGTGGACATCGAGAACGACGACGCGGTCGGCACCGGCCGCTTCGAGCAACTGCGCCACATAGCGGCTTGCCAGCGGATCGCGTGCCTTCGTTCGCCGGTCCTTGCGTGCGTAGCACAGGTACGGCAACACCGCGGTCAGGCGATACGCCGAGGAATCCCTGAGCGCCGCGATGAAGAACAGCAGCCGGCAAAGCTTGTCATGCACGCTTGCACCCGGCTCCCCATGCAGGGATTGCACCACGAAGACGTCCGCATCGCGCACGCTCTCGAGCGGGCGCAGCTTCTGCTCGCCGTCCTCGAAATTGCGCTCTTCGTGGTCGGTCAGAGAAACGCCGAGGGCTGCGGCAACACGCCCGGCGTAAGCCCGTGTCTCGCCCAGCGCAAGAATGCGCAACGGTCGGATCATGGTGACGTCTCCGCGGAATCGATACCTGACCCGGCCGGCCGCCGAAGACCCGCAACGCCCCGGTGGAGCCCTTTCGACGAATCCATCGCTCGCCTCTCCCCATGCCTGTCATCGTCCTCCATGCTACCGGTTTTCGCGGCACCCCGGCGCGACAGTTGACCAAGCTCAAGGGCGGCGCCGATGACCATGGACTTCACCCCCGTTTGATCTAGCATGAAATTCGTATTGCTCTCAACACCGCCGGCTGACCGGACAAGGGGTGGTCAGCCGGTGACCGTCAACCTCATCCCCGAAAAGGAAGATAATCATGGCAATCGTGAAATGGGATCCATGGCGCGAGATGGAAGATCTGTTCGACCGCTACGCAAAGTCGGCGGGCCTGCCGCGCGCCGGCTCGCAGGAGCCGCTTGCGACACAGGACTGGTCCCCGCGTGTCGATATCGCCGAAACCGATGGCGAGTTCGTGATCAAGGCGGAACTTCCCGAAGTCAAGAAAGAGGATGTGCATGTCTCCGTCGACAACGGTGTGATGACCGTAAGAGGGGAACGCAAGCAGGAACAGGAGGAAAAGGGCAAGAAGTTCCATCGAATCGAGCGGCACTACGGCAGCTTCAGCCGGAGCTTCACCCTTCCCGAGAACGTCGATTCAGGCAAAATCAAGGCCAGCTTCAAGGACGGCATGCTGACCCTCCAGCTGCCCAAGACTGCCGAATCGAAGCCGAAGGCGATCGCGGTCTCGATCGACTGATCCGCACCTCGGGCGAGCGCCCGCCTCCCGCGTGCCCCGTCCGGCATGCCGTCCCGCCCTCACGGTGGCGGGCAGGAGGGGGCGGCTCGCACGAGTTTGCGCCGGGCCGGGCTATCGTCAGCCGGACTTCATCCTGACGCGGGTGTTGCGTCGATGAGCACAGGGTGGGAGCATTTTCCGCACGAGGCCGACATGGGCGTACGCGGTTTCGGCACGAGCAAGTCGCGCGCGTTCGAGCAGGCCGCGATGGCAATGACCGCAATCGTCTGCGACCCCGCCCGTGTCAGGCCCGAGCAGGCGGTATCGGTGCACTGCGAGGCACCGGACGATGAATTGCTTCTGGCCGACTGGCTCAATCAGTTGATTTACGAGATGGCGGTGCGCAGGATGCTTTTTGGCCACTTCGAAGTCCGCATCGACGGAACCCGCCTGGACGGGGTCGCGTGGGGAGAAGCTGTCGACGTTCGACGCCACCATCCGGCGGTCGAGATCAAGGGTGCTACGTATACCGGCCTGCGCGTGGCGTGCGAACAGGGTGATTGGCTCGCCCAGACCGTCGTCGACGTGTAGAGGCACCAGCCGCACATGGAACTCGACCTTCTCGTGCGCCGCTCCGAATACGAATGGGAGATCCCGAAACAGGGGCGGATGAGGGTGCCCGGCGTCATTCATGCCAGTGCGGAACTCATCCGCTCGATGGATCACAAGGTGTTCGAGCAGACGGTCAACGTGGCCACCCTCCCCGGGATCATTCAGGCTGCCCACGTCATGCCCGATGCGCACTGGGGCTATGGCTTTCCGATCGGCGGGGTGGCTGCCTTCGATCCGGACGAAGGGGGCGTCGTCTCGGCCGGGGGCGTGGGCTTCGACATTTCGTGCGGCGTACGTTGCCTGCACACCGGCCTGGCTGCCGCAGACGTCGCAGCCGTACGCGTGGCGCTCGCGGATCGCCTCTTCGAACGCATTCCCGCCGGCGTCGGCAGTACCGGCACGATCCGACTGGACGATGCGGAGATGGACGCAATGCTCGCTGGCGGCGCAATGTGGGCGGTCGCCAACGGCTGGGGAACACCCGAGGATCTCGAGCGCATCGAGGAAGGAGGACGGATGCGCGATGCCCGCCCCGAAATGGTCTCGCCACAGGCGAAGAGACGCCAGCGCAACGAGATGGGCACGCTGGGCAGCGGCAACCATTACCTCGAAGTCCAGCATGTCACGACGATCCATGACCACGTCCTGGCGCAGGCGTTCGGCCTCGCCGAAGGCGCCATACTGGTGATGATCCACTGCGGTTCGCGCGGTCTGGGACACCAGATCGGCACCGATTTCCTCAAGCGAATGGTGACGTCCGCGGCCGCGCATGGCATCTGGCTTCCGGACCGGGAACTTGCCTGCGCACCGATCGACTCCGATCTCGGACGCGAGTACCTCGGCGCGATGCGTGCGGCAATCAACTGCGCGCTGGCCAATCGCCAGATACTCACGCA
The DNA here is from genome assembly GCA_964404505.1 of uncultured Azoarcus sp. Classification (GTDB taxonomy): domain Bacteria; phylum Pseudomonadota; class Gammaproteobacteria; order Burkholderiales; family Rhodocyclaceae; genus DAOMNN01. The sequence continues at coordinate 78,445 of CAYOKH010000001.1, read as the reverse complement.
TCTCGTGCGCGCGGTGTTCGCCGAGCATCTGCCGCAGGCGCACCTCGCGCTTCTCTACGACGTATCCCACAACACCTGCAAGCTCGAATCGCATCGGATCGACGGGCGCGAGCGCCGCCTGTTCGTGCACCGCAAGGGCGCAACGCGCGCCGTTGGCCCCGGCAACGTCGAACTTCCCGAGGCCCTGCGCACTGCCGGGCAGCCTGTGCTGATCGGAGGCTCCATGGGGACCGGATCCTACATCCTCAGTGGGTTACCGACGTCGGAGGCTCGCGCCCTGTCATCGGCATGTCATGGCGCGGGGCGTGCCATGAGCCGTCATCAGGCGCTCCGTACATGGCGCGGGCGTGCGGTCGTCGACGAACTTGCGGCACGCGGCATCCTCGTGCGCAGTCCTTCCGACCGAGGTGTCGCCGAGGAGGCCCCCGGCGCCTACAAGGATGTGTCGGCGGTGGTTGATGCGGCCGAAGCGGCGGGTCTCGCACGCAAGGTTGCGCGACTCGAACCACTTATCTGTATCAAGGGGTGATGACGATGGCGCTGTTCCAGTCCCGCCGCGACGCGGCACAGCAGCTCGCAGGGGCCTTGTCGGCCTATCGCGAACGCAATCCGCTGATCCTGGCCATTCCTCGCGGAGCCGTCGAAATGGGGCGGATTCTCGCCGACGAACTCGGCGGCGAGCTGGATGTCGTTCTGGTGCGCAAGCTCGGCGCTCCGGGCAATCCCGAGTTCGCTGTGGGGGCCATCGACGAAACGGGATGGGCGTACGTCGCCGATCATGCCGCCATGGCCGGCGCCGATGCTCCATATCTCGCGAGCGAGAAGGCCCGCCAGCTCGACCTGCTGCGCGAACGCCGCGCGCTATACACGCCGTCGCGTCCGCCAATCGACCCAAAGGGCCGCGTCGTCATCGTGGTGGACGACGGACTGGCCACTGGTGCCACGATGATCGCGGCACTCCATGCCGCCCGTGCGAGGGAACCCGCTCGACTGGTGTGCGCGGTGCCGGTGGCCGCTCCCGAGAGTCTGCGAAACGTGCGACCCCATGCCGACGAACTCGTGTACCTCGATGCCCCCTACCACTTCCAGGCGGTGGGCCAGTTCTATCGTGAATTCCCCCAGGTCCCGGACGAGGATGTCGTCATGTTGCTGGAAAAACCTCGTCAAGCGCCGCCCCGTCATGTCTAATACCCGTTGGGAGCCCCGAAGGTCAGGATGCCGATGACGCAGATTGCGACCGCCGGGGCCGAAATCTCGTGCAGGAGCGAAACCCCCGACATGGCAGATCTTCGACCGCTCGACCCGGGTGCCCTCTTCACCCCCTGCGATACGGCCCTCTTCGACTTCGACACTACCGACCAGATCGCGGACGGCGAAGAAATCTTCGGTCAGGCCCGCGCAGTCGATGCCGTGCGTTTCGGAATGGGAATCGACGGCGCCGGCTACAACCTCTTCGTCCTCGGCGTGCCGGGGAGCAATCGCCATGGCATTGTCCGCCGCCTGCTCGAGAGCCACGCGGCAACGCTGCCTGCATCGGCGGACTGGTGCTACGTCAACAATTTCGACGAGCCCAACAAGCCCTCCGCAATCCGGCTTCCGTCCGGACGGGGAGCGCAGCTTCGCGCAGACATGCAGCTCTTCGCTTCCGAGCTCGGGCAGGCGATCTCCGCGGGTTTCGAGGGTGAGGAGCACCGAGGCCGCATCGAGGACATCCAGGAAGAGTACAAGGAGCGGGAGGAGCGCGCACTGCAGGAGCTCGGCGCCGTTGCGGCGAAGCAGAACATCGCGTTCATGCGTACTCCGCGCGGTTTCGTATTCCTGCCGATGAGGGACGGCGAGACGCTCGAACAGAAACAGTATGCCGACCTGCCGGAGGATGAGCGCACCAGCATCGATCGAGCCATAGGCGAGTTGCGCGAACGCCTGCGAAAGATCCTGCACGAACAACCGCGCTGGCACCGCGAGATGCAGTCCCGCCTGCGCGAGGTGAGCCGCGAGACGATGACACTTGCGGTCGGCCACCTCATCGAGGAGTTGAAGGAGCGCTATGCGACCTTGCCCGAAGCACTGCGATTCTTCGATGCGGTTCTGAACGATGTAGTGGAGATGGGTGAGGCCCTGCGCGAGCAGGCCACGACCGGTGAGCCGACCGGCGCCCCGGACGAATCCGGCATCGCGACGATCCGGTATCAGGTCAACCTGCTCGTCGAGCACGCACCCGGCGAGGCGGCACCGCTGATTTTCGAAGACAATCCGACCTATCCGAATCTCGTCGGCCGGATCGACCACATCACCCACATGGGCACGCTGGTCACGAACTTTACCCTGATCAGACCCGGGGCCCTCCACCGCGCCAACGGCGGCTATCTGCTTGTCGACACGGACAAGCTGCTGATACAGCCCTATGCGTGGGAGGGACTCAAACGCGCGCTCAAGTCGGGGCAGATCCGCATGGAGTCACTTGCCCAGGCCTTCGGCTGGTCCAGCGCCCTGCCGCTCGAGCCCGAACCGATTCCGCTATCGGTCAAGGTGATTCTGTTCGGTCAACGCCTGCATTACTATCTGCTCAAGGCCTACGATCCCGAGTTCGAAGAGCTGTTCAAGATCGCGGCGGACTTCGAAAGCGAAATCGAACGCACGCCCGAAAACACCTTGCTGTTTACACGCATGGTCGCCTCCCTCGTGCGGGAACAGAAACTCAAGCCGCTCGACCGCGCTGCGGTCGCGCGCCTGGTCGAACACGGCGCCCGCCTGGCCGGCGATGCGGGCAAGCTCACGACTCGGACGCGCGAGATCGCCGATCTGCTCAAGGAGGCCAATCACTGCGCAACCCGTGCCGGACATGCGACAGTGAGTCGCGACGATGTGGATCAGGCGCTCACTGCACGCATACATCGCGCCGACCGTCTCCGGGATACCGCACACGACGCCGTCCTGCGCGACACCGTGCTGATCTCCACCAGCGGGAGCCATGTTGGGCAGATCAACGGCCTCGCCGTCGTCGACCTGGGGGATTTCATCTTCGCGCGGCCGGTGCGCATTACTGCCACGGCACGCCTCGGAAACGGCGACGTGATCGACATCGAACGCAAGGCCGAACTGGGTGGGGCATTGCATTCCAAAGGCGTGATGATACTCTCCTCCTATCTCGCCTCGCGCTATACGCAGGAGATTCCCCAGTCGCTCTCGGCCAGCCTGGTGTTCGAGCAATCGTACGGACCGGTGGAGGGCGACAGCGCTTCTCTGGCCGAATTGTGCGCCCTGCTCTCGGCACTTGCGGATGTTCCGATCAGGCAGTCCCTTGCAGTCACCGGTTCGGTCAACCAGCATGGATGCGTACAGGCCATCGGCGCCCCCAACGAGAAGATCGAGGGTTTTTTCGACCTGTGCAAGGCACGCGGTCTGAGCGGCGACCAGTGCGTCATCATTCCGCGATCCAATGTCAAGCATCTGATGCTGCGCGATGAAGTGGTGAAGGCCGTCGCCGACGGGCGCTTCCACGTGCATGCGGTCGCTCACGTCGACGAAGCGATCGAGCTCCTAACCGGTGTGCCGGCCGGCAAACCCGATGCCGAGGGCAGGCTCCCGGCAGACAGCGTGAATGGTCTCATCGAGGCCCGATTGACCCGATTCTCGGCGATACGACGTGAGTACGCAGCGGGCGGCAAGCCATCTGAGAAGGATGATGAGATCAGGTCCCGCCATGCGCGCTGAATGAAACCATCGCAACTGCGCCGGGCTCTAAAATCGAGAGGTTCAAGAATGGCAAGCGACACGTCGAGCCCTCGTCTGCGGACACACGATGCGCTTCTGATCGTCGATGTCCAGAACGATTTTCTGCCCGCCGGTCGGCTCCCCGTTCCGCGAGGCGACGAGGTGGTGCCCGTACTTAACCTCGTTGGCGCGCTTTTCGAGGAACGCGGGCTTCCCGCCTTTGCGACGCGCGATTGGCACCCTGAGGCGCATTGTTCCTTCCGCGAACAGGGCGGCCCCTGGCCACCGCACTGCATTGCCGGCACCTTCGGTGCCGCATTTCCGGAGAACCTGCGCCTGCCCCGATCGACTGTCGTCGTCTCCAAGGCGACGCGGGTCGACCGCGACGCTTACTCCGGATTCGAGCAGACCGAACTGGACGGCCTGTTGCGCCGTGCCGGCACGGACCGCCTGTTCGTCGGTGGTCTGGCGACCGACTATTGCGTTCTGAATACCGTCAGGGACGGACTCGCTCTCGGCTACGCCGTGGTGTTGCTGACCGATGCGGTCCGCGCAGTCGATGTGCAGCCCGGTGATGGAGCGCGAGCGCTCGAACAGATGCAACGACTGGGCGCCATCCCCGTAATCGGCGCAGAGATCGGAGCCTGAACATGGTCACGGTTCCTGCCACCCCTGCGCAGGAAAGCGTGCTGCTGACCGATCTATACCAGCTCACGATGATGCAGGCCTATTTCGACAGCGGCATGACCGACACCGCGGTATTCGAGTTCTTCGTGCGCAAGCTTCCGGAGCGGCGCAATTTCCTAATCGCCGCCGGGCTTGAACAGGTCCTCGATTATCTCGAAGTGCTCCGTTTCACGCCCGCCGAACTCGAGTGGTTGGCGGGTTGCGGCCGTTTCCGTACGGACTTCGTCGACTGGCTCGGGAAGCAGCGTTTTGCCGGTGACGTCGACGCGATGGCGGAAGGCACGGTGTTCTTCGCGGACGAACCGATCCTGCGGGTCGTCGCTCCGCTGCCGGTGGCGCAACTGGTCGAGTCCCGGATCATCAACGTGCTCCAGTTCCAGTCCATGGTCGCATCCAAGGCGGCGCGTTGCGTGATCGCGGCACGGGGCAAGCTGCTTGTGGATTTCGGCCTCCGACGCGCCCACGGTGCGGAAGCGGGACTGATGTCGGCACGCGCGAGCTACCTGGCCGGTTTCGGGGGAACGGCGACGGTGCTTGCCGGAATGAGGTGGGGCATACCCCTTTACGGGACGATGGCCCACTCCTTCATTCAGGCCCACGAGGACGAATTGACGGCTTTCGAGGATTTCGCGCGATCGCACCCCCGGTCCAACACGATGCTGATCGACACCTATGACACCGAGGCGGCCGCCGCAAGCCTGGTTCCGCTCGCCCTGAAGCTTCAACAGGAGGGTATCGACATCCAGGCCGTGCGCCTGGACAGCGGCGACCTGGGCGAACATTCGCGCAGGGTACGCGCCATCCTCGATTCCGCCGGCCTCGATCGGACGCGCATCTTCGCCAGTGGAAACCTGGACGAATACGCCCTGAAGACGCTGCTCTCGGATGGTGCTCCCATAGACGGATTCGGTGTCGGCACGCGGATGAATACATCCGCCGATCACCCTTATTTCGACTGCGCGTACAAGCTTCAGGAGTATGCCGGCGCGCCGCGGCGCAAACGTTCCGAGGGCAAGGCCACCTGGCCGGGCCGAAAGCAGGTCTATCGTTGGCGTGACGCGGATGGCAGCTTCGCCGGTGATCTGCTCACCACGGTCGAAGATGTGGCCGGTGACGAGGCATTGCTGCAACCGGTGATGCGGGCAGGGCAACGGCTTGCCGCGCCATTGCCCCTCACGGCCATTCGCGACCATGCAGCAGCGCAACTCGCAGCCCTTCCGGAGGCGCTGCGGAACCTGGAAGCTGCGGCAGTCTATCCGGTGAGCGTCGGCAAGCCGCTGCAGGCGTTGGCGCGTTACGTGGATCGCCGAACGCCCGTCGCCCATTACGACCCATAGTACTGTAGTCGGTCCGGGCATTCTGCTAGGATCGTCCTGGAAGGCTTGTCGAACGTTCGGGAGGAAACGGAATGCCGCAACAGACTCAAGCACCGCGCGCGTCGGACTTCATGACCGGGCACGTGTGCACGGTCACGCCCGAAATGCCGCTCATGGACATCATCGCCTTGCTCCTCAAGCACGGGGCATCCAACGCGCCCGTGCTCGATTCGCGCGACGGCAAGCGACGCCTGGTCGGATTCATCTCGGAACGGGACTGCCTTGCCTTCCTTTCGAATGAACTTTTCTTCGGCACCCCGAGCCCGTCGCAGACAGCCGCGACCATCATGCGCAGGCACCCGGTCTGTGTCGCCCCCGATACGGAGCTGTTTGCATTGGCCTCGATTTTCGCCGACCATGGATACCGGCACCTGCCGGTCGTCGAGAACGATGAATTGCTCGGGATCGTGAGCCGGCGTGACATCCTGCGTGCAATGGACGCGTATTACCGCGAGGTCCTCGCGGCCACGGAGTTCAGCCGCAGGCCCCCCGATCTGCATCTGATCGTGAACCAGCGCTTCATCGTTTCCCGCTGAACGTGAACTGGCCTCGCGCCTAACACGACGGGGTGTTCTGCAGCGGACCTGAATTCGCATCCGAGGAGCCACGCTCATGCAATTGACGTCTCCCGCCTTCACGCCCAACGGTGAAATACCCAAGCGCCACACCTGCGACGCCGAGAACGTCTCGCCCGCATTGGCCTGGGCTGATCAGCCGCAGGGCACGAAAAGTCTCGTGCTGATCGTCGATGACCCGGACGCCCCGGACCCGGCAGCACCGCGCATGACCTGGGTCCACTGGGTTCTCTACAATCTGCCCGGCGATGCGGGCGGCCTGCCCGAGGCGGTCGCTCCCGAGAAATTGCCACACGGTAGCCGTCAGGGGCTGAACGACTGGAAGCGCACGGGTTATGGCGGGCCGTGTCCGCCGATCGGTCGGCACCGCTACTTTCACAAACTGTACGCGCTCGACATGGTTCTCCCCGATCTTGGCCATCCGACCAAGGCACAACTCGAAAAGGCCATGGAAGGGCATGTCCTGGACAGCGCGGTGCTGATCGGCACCTATCAGCGGCACGGATGATCGCCCCGATAGGGCGAATCGCGACGGGTACCGATCACCGCGGCAGTTCCGCTACATCAGCCCCAGGCTCGTAAGCAGGATGATCCCGAGACTCGTGCTCAGCAGCGACCCTAGAGTCGTGAGTGCGATGATATTTGCCGCGAGAGTGGAGTTTCCGCCCATTGCGCGCACCATCACGTAACTTGCAGCCGCCGTCGGTGGCGAGGACATCAGCATCAGTATCCCCAGCTCGATCCCGCGGAAACCGAACAGGTAACCCCCGACGGTGAATAGCAGCGGGATGAGGACGAGTTTGCACACGGCAGCCAGCAAGGTATTGCTGATCTCCTGGCGCAGGCTCCTGAAGTTCAGGCTGCCCCCCGTGCACAGCAGCGCAAGCGGCAGGGTCAGATCGGCAAAGTACTGGCCCGACTGCATCAGGACCAGGGGCAGCTCGATCGCAAGCCAGGACACGGGCAACGCCAGTGCGATGGCGATGATGAGGGGATTGGTCACGATGCCCTTGAGCATGCGCCCGATGCCGGGGCGCCTGTGCAGTGAGCGGCTCAACGTGATCACGGCGAGGACGTTGAACAGGATCGTCACCAGGCCGAGATACAGCGACGATGCGAGCAGACCCGCCTCTCCATAGGCGTTCACGCAATACGCCAGTCCGATGATGCCCATGTTCGAGCGAAACGCGCCCTGGACCACCACGCCGCGATCCTGCTCCGGCTGGACCAGGTGTCGTGCCATCCATTCCAGTGCCAGGAACGCGGCGACGGTGGCGCTCGCACCGAAGGCGATCATCGACAGATTCGCAGTCTCCCCGATGTGCGTCTTGCTGATGCTGACGAAAAGCAGCGCCGGAAGCGCGATATTGAACACCAGCCGTGATCCGGCCTCGATGAAGGCGTCGGTGAGCATTCCGATGCGCGTCAACCACACACCGAGCGCAAGGATCACGAAGATCGGCCCGGTCACCGAGAAGGAAAAGCCGAGAATCCCCAGGAAGTCCGACATGCTCTCGATCCATTTTGCGCCGCAACAAAACCCACCGCTTTACGCCGGCGCCGCTTGTCCCGCAACGTGCCGAAGGTTAGCGAAACGGACGCTTGCCGACGGGGCACCCGGGAAACTTCACGACGCACGCGCGGACTCGGGCTCCGCAAGCGAAGCGGTCGCCGGCCAAACCCTCGCTCAATAGCCGCGATCGAGGTCTACGACGCCCGGCACGGACCGGCCGGTCTCGATCATGCGTATCTTTGCGGCGATCTGTGCGACGGCTTCTGCACGCAGGGTTCGCGCCGCGACATGTGGCGTGAGCGTGACTTCGGGCATTCGCCAGAAAGGATGCGATGCCGGTAGCGGTTCCTCGCGAAACACGTCGAGTACGGCCCGGCGTATCCGACCTTCGGCGATCAGCCGGCACAGATCGGCCTCGACCAGATGCTCGCCCCGACCGACATTGATCAGCACCGCGGAGGGCATCAGGCTGCTCAAGGCCGCGTAGTTCAGGATGTCGCGGGTCTCGGCGGTCAGCGGCAAGGCGTTGACGAGAATGCGAACCCGGCTCAGGAAGGCTCCGAACGCAGCGGAGCCGGCATGCGTCACAACCCCGTCGATACGATGCGCGGAACGTGCCCATCCATGCACCGGGTAGTCCAGTCCGGCAAGCGTGCGCGCAACGCGCGCCCCGATCTGCCCCAGGCCGAGAATACCCACCGGCCATTCGTCCCGCCGTATGGGGCGCAGAACCTTCCAGATGCGATTCGCCTGCTGCGCCCGATACGCCGCCATGTCCCGGGTGACGTCGATGACGTGATAGGCGACGAACTCGGCCATTTGAGCCGACATGCCGGCATCTTCGAGACGCACCACGGGCACGTCGCGCGGCAGATTCTTCGCCTTCAGCAAACCATCGACACCGGCGCCCAGATTGAAGATCGCCTTCAGGTGCCGCTCGCGTTCGAACAGACGCTCGGGCGGCTGCCACACGATGGCATAGTCCGCACCCACGGCATCGCTGTCCGGATCCCACACGACGACCTCGCCTCCGGGAAGCCGCCGCAGAATTTCGTCGATCCACCGCTCCGGCCGGGGGTCGTCCATGGCAACTAGTATCTTCACGCCCTTTCGTCCTCCAGATGCCGCAGGATGGGATTCAGCATCGCCGCACCGAGGCGCTTGCTGCGTGCCCCGTTCCATCCGGTCTTGCCGTCCGGCAGCCTGGCATTGTCCTTGAAGGGCATTTCCAGCGTCAGCGACAGGCAGCCGAATCGATGCGCGACCCACTTGCTCGCCAGCTTCAGCACATCCTCACGGAAGTGGCCGTTCGGATAACCATGTTCGGTCTGGAAATCCGGGCTTGCTCCGCCCAGCGTTGCCATGAACAGTTTCTGCCGTTCAGCCACCTTGTCGGGCAAACCCGGAACGTCGTCGGAGGCGGCGAGAAACACGTAGGGCAACACCTCGTCGCCGTGGATGTCGAGAAACAGCTCGCAGCCGGTCGCCTCCATGGCCTGCCTGACAAGGAAAACCTCCGGACTCGCCCCGGGATCCGGTTCGCTCCATTCGCGATTGAGATTGCGGCCGGCTGCATTGGTACGCAGGTTGCCGAGTACCGAACCGTCGGGATTCATGTTCGGCACCACATGCAGGATCGCATGCTCGCGTATCCTGCGCGCGACCGGATCGGCGGCATCGAGCAGGCGCTCCAGCAGACCCTCGACAAACCATTCGGCCATTGTTTCACCGGGATGCTGGCGGGCGATGATCCACACCGGGCTGCGCCCGGGGGCATCGCGTCCGATCACGATGCGATCGACATCACGCCCCTGGACCGTCGGGCCGAGACCGTCGACCTGTGCGAATGGCGACATCTCGGCCCAGGCCAGCAGATCCAGATGTCGCTCGTGCGAATAGGGTTCGAAATAGGCATAGTAGATGTTGCCGCGTTCCGGCGTGTGCTCGACCACAAGTTCCCCGTTGTCGTAGCGGGTCGCCGCTATGCGGAACCAGTTGCGCCTGTCGTAGGAAGCCATGCAGCGGTAGCCGTCCCAGCCGTCGGCGTAGGTGGCCTGGCCTGCGTTCTCGAACACCATCTGCACGCTCTTGCCCGCCGCATCCTGGAGGCGAAAGTGGAACCACTGGCGAATCGAGGCCGCGTTGTCATCCCGCAGCCGCAGGCGGATGTTCTGCGGATCGTCGAGTCTGACCACCTCGATGCTGCCGGAATCGAATTCATGACTGATTTTCACACTGTCTCCCAGGAAGTACGAAGGTGCCGGGACGATACGGCAAGCAGTGACGCCCGGCAGCGGCGCCGGAAGAAGGGTATGCCGTCATCGTACGCTTCCGGCGCAATCGGACGCGACCACGTCTCGTAGCAACCCTCGTTGAGGGAAGCGCGCTTGTCCGGCCGGTGCCAGTTGCCGGAGGATGCCGATCGGTTCCCCGGCCTCGTTGAGATGATCGGGTTGAAAGTCGATGGCGGTCGTCGGCGGCGTTTCATGATCGAGGACCTTTGGCGGAGAAATCACGAGGATCATTGTCGGAATCGAGCCAGGTCGCACACCTGGACGTGGCAGCGAATCGACTCAGCCCGACAGCCGCGATACGAGATACGAAACCAGGTGGTCCAGCGTCCCGAGTTTGCGGTGATCCGCGTCCGGCACGTCGACACCGAGGCGGGCGTCGATCGCGACCAGGATGTTCTGGAAGTCGAAGGAGTCGATCTCGAGCTGATCGCGCCAGGGCTTGTCCGGTCGCAGGGCGTCAACGTCCGCTTCGGGTGCGACCGACAGGATGCAGTCGATCACGACCTGACGCACGGTTTCGGGGCTCATCTTGCCCATAGTGACTCCGGTTCGAGCAGACGTTCGGTCAGACGCGAGAGAAAGCGGGCGCCGACGGCACCGTCGGTCACGCGGTGGTCGGCGGCGAGCGTTACCTTCAGGCATCGGGCGGCGATGACCTTGCCGTTTTCGGCCCAGGCGCGTTCGACCACACGTCCGAAACCGACCAGGGCGACCTGTGGCGGATAGATCACGCCGTAGACGCTTTCCACCCCGAGATCGCCAAGATTCGTGACGGTGATACCGGTCTCGCTCAGCTCCGAGCTGCGCAGCTGCCCGCTGCGCGCACGTTGCAGCAGATCGCGTAAGGCCGTCATCAACTCGGTCGCGCCCAAGGTGTCCGCATTGCGCAGGGCCGGTGCGACGAGCCCACCGCCGCGCAGCGCGATTGCCACGCCGAGATGGACCACGTCTGCTGCCCGGAACGCGTTTTCGACAAACCATCCGTTGAGAGTCGGAACGTCGCGCAGCGCAAGCGCAACCGCGTGCAACTGCATTGCCGCGAAGAGCAGCCGATCGGCCACGGCAAGCCCCGCGTTGTACTTCTCCAGCCACTTCAGGGCAGGCTCGACGTTCATCCACGTGCCGAGGTAATAGTGCGGAATCTCGCGGTTGGAGCGCGCCATCGCGGCCGCAATCGCTTCGCGCATGGCAAGCCTGCGGCCGTCGGTGTCCGCCGCGGAACCGGGGATCGCCGCCCTCGCCTTCGCATCGGTCTTCACGGCGGCCTGCTCCACGTCCGCAAGGCAGATCACGCCGCCCGGTCCGCCTGCCGTCACTTCGGCCGGATCAACACCGAGTTCGAGCGCGCGCTTGCGGGCAGCCGGGGAAATCCGGATGCGTTGCCCCCCGGAGGCGGGTAGCGGAAACGCAGCGGCGTCGGCTCTGTTCGCCGCTCCCATTGGTTCCTTCTTCGCAGCAGCCGCCCTCCGACCCGGGGAGTCGCTTGCGTTCCTCGTCCCTGCCTTGTCACGGCGTTCTGGGGCCACCTTGGCGCCTGCGGGTCGGGCCGCCACCTCCTTTCCCTCGGCCCGAATCAGTGCCATCACGCCGCCGACCGGAATCGTCTGGCCGGGCTGGGCAACGAGGGTATCTACGATGCCCGCGTCCCAGATCTCCACCTCGACCGCTCCCTTCTGTGTCTCCACGACGCATACGACCTGCCCTCGGCTGACTTTGTCGCCCGGTTTTACCAACCACTCGACGAAGGTGCCCTCGTCCATGTCCGCGCCCAGCGACGGCATCAGGAACTCGGTCATGGGTCGCTCCGCTCTTCAGGGTCGAACACCCGGAACACCGCTGCGACGATGTCGTCGATCTGCGGAATCGCCGCATCCTCGAGATGTTTCGCGTATGGCACTGGAACCTCCTCGCTGCACACGCGCGCAGGCGGTGCATCCAGGTCATAGAAGGCCTGCTCGACGATACGGGCGATGATCTCGGCCGCAAGACTGCCGCTGCGCCAGCCCTCGTCAACGATCACGGCGCGACGGGTCTTGCACACGGTCGCCACGATCGCCTGATCGTCGAGCGGGCGCAGGGTGCGCAGCTCCAGGACTTCTGCATCGATGCCTTCGGCGGCCAGACGCTCGGCTGCCGCCAGCGTCTTGGGCAGCATCCCGCCATAGGTGATCAGGCTGATCTGTGTTCCGTCGCGGCGCACGGCGGCGTGATCGATATCGACGGGCTTCGGTTTTCCGCTGACCTCCCCCTCCACCCCGAGCAGGAGCGCATGCTCGAAGATCAGCACCGGATCCGGATCCTCCAGCGCGGTCAGAAGCATGCCGCGCGCATCCTCGTGGGTGGCCGGGGCGACTATGCGCAGGCCCGGGATGTGGGCATACCAGCCTTCGAGACTGTGCGAATGCTGAGCGGCGAGCTGGCGCCCGCCGCCGGTGGTCATGCGGATCACCAGCGGAACGTTGAACTGCCCACCGGACATGTGGCGCAGGGTCGCTGCATTATTCATGATCTGGTCGAGCGCGAGCAGGCTGAAATTCACCGTCATGATCTCTACGATCGGGCGCATTCCGTTGATTGCCGCACCGATACCGGCACCGACAAAGACCGATTCCGACAGCGGCGTGTCGCGAACGCGCGCTTCGCCGAACTCCTCCAGCAACCCCTTGCTGACCGCGTAGGTTCCGCCGTAGCGCCCGACGTCCTCGCCCATGAGGAATACGCGCTCGTCACGCAGCAGCGCTTCGCGCAGGCCCTGCGCAAGCGCGTCACGATATGTGAGCGTGCGCTTTGCGCTGCTCATTGCCGTTTCCCCTTCGAGCGTTTGCTCGCGGCGATGGGCCTGCTCCGCGCATAGACGTCACGTGTCAGGTCCGCTACGGGCTCCCAGGTGCCGGCTTCCGCGAACGCGACGGCTTCGTCGATCTCGGCCGCGACCTCGCGCTCGATCTCGTCGCGCGCGGACGCGTCGAGCAGACACGCCTGCTCGACGCAGCGCTGAAACACGTCGATAGGGCAATGTCGTTTCCACTTCTCGACCTCTCCCTTGCTGCGATACAACTCCGGGTCAAACATCGAGTGGGCACGAAAGCGGTAGGTCCGGAACTCGAGGAACATCGGACCCTCGCCCCGACGCACGAACTCGACCGCTTCCCGGGTTGCCTTCGCAACGGCGACGACGTCCATTCCGTCGACCGACTCGCCGCGCATTTTGTAGCTGCGCGCCTTGGCACAGAGGTCGGTCTGGGATTCGGAGCGTTTCAGCGCCGTGCCCATGGCATAGAGATTGTTCTCGCACAGAAACAGGACCGGCAGCTTCCACAGCGCTGCCAGATTGGCCGATTCATGGAATTCCCCCTCGGCCATCGCTCCCTCGCCGAAAAAGCACGCGGTGACGTCGTCGCGCTCGCGTAGCCGATCGGCGAGTGCGAAGCCGACCGCGAGCGGCATCGCCCCGGCTACAATCGCGTTTCCACCGAAGAACCGCCTGGATGCGTCGAACAGATGCATCGACCCCCCGCGCCCGCGACTGCACCCCTCCTGCTTGCCGTACATCTCGGCCATGATCTTGCCGGCCGGGATCCCGCGCGCGAGCGCGTGACCGTGCTCGCGATAGGTCGCCAGCACATGATCGGTTGCCCGCAGCGCCGGCATCGCGCCGGCCGCGATTGCCTCCTCGCCGATGTAAAGGTGGAGAAAGCCGCGGATCTTGCCCGCGCTGTAAAGTTCGGCGCACTTCTCCTCGAATCGCCGGATACGGATCATCTGCCACAGGATCGCCCGCGCACTGCCAGGCGCGCTGAAGTACTCCGATGCGGCATTGGGCACGCAATTCGTGTTTGTCGTCATGCTTGCTCCAGCGTGGATGTGTCGCCTTCAGGCAGACCCAGCTCGCGCGCCTTGAGCAGCCGCCGCATGATCTTTCCGCTGCGCGTCTTGGGCAGCGACGAATGTATTTCGATTTCCTTGGGGGCCACCGCCGGACCCAGACGCTTGCGCGCGAATCCGAGAATGTCACGTTGCAATGCATCACTCGCCTCGAATCCCGGCTTGAGGGCAACAAAGGCCTTGACGATCTCGCCGACCACTGGATCGGGCTTGCCGATCACGCCCGCTTCGGCCACCGCGGGGTGCTCCATCAGCGCCGATTCGACCTCGAACGGTCCGATCAGATGGCCCGCCGACTTGATGACGTCGTCGGCGCGTCCGACGAACCAGAAATAGCCGTCCCTGTCGCAACGTGCGAGGTCGCCAGTGAGGTACCAGTCCCCTGCGAAACACTTGCGGTAACGCTCCTCGTCGTGCACATAGGTTCGGAACATCGAGGGCCAGCCCGTGCGCAGCCCGAGTTCGCCCTCCTCGTCCGGACCGGCGACGGGTTCGACCTCGCCGCCTGGCAGATGCCGCAGCACAGCGGCCTCGATGCCCGGCAGCGGCTTGCCCATCGAGCCGGGGCGAATGTCCATCGATGCGAAATTGGCGATCATGATGCCGCCGGTCTCCGTCTGCCACCAGTTGTCGTGGATCGGCAGTCCGAAGGCCTCGACACCCCAGTACACCGCCTGCGGATTGAGCGGCTCGCCCACGCTGGCAATGAAGCGCAGATTCGGGAACCGGTGGGCACGCACGCCTTCCGTTCCCCCCTTCATCATCATCCGAATCGCGGTCGGGGCCGTGTACCACACGTTCACATTCTCGGAGTCGAGAATGCCGTACCAGCGCTCGGCATCGAAATCCGCCTCGTCGACGATCATCGTCACGCCATTGGTGAGCGGTGCGATGATCCCGTACGACGTCCCCGTGACCCATCCCGGGTCTGCCGTACACCAGAAGATGTCTCCTTCGCGCAGGTCGAGCGCAAAGCGCCCGGTGGCATGGTGCGCAACCACTGCCTGATGCACGTGCAGCGCACCCTTCGGTTTACCGGTGGTTCCGCTGGTGAAGTGGAGAAGCGCCGGATCCTCGGGCGAAGTCGGCGGAATGTCGTAATGTGGCGATGCTGCCCGGAGCAGCGGTTCGAACTCGCGTGTGCCCTCGGGGAGATCCCCGTCGTCGTCCCGCACTACCAGAACGTGGTCGAGCGTGGGAAGACTGTCACGTACCGGGAGCACCTTTCTGCGATAAAGGCTGGCCGTCGTCACCAACACCCGGCCCGCCCCCTTGGTGATCCTCGTTGCGATCGGTTCGGGTCCGAAGGCCGAGAACAAGGGGGATACGACGCAGCCATGCTTGAGCGACCCGAGGACGGCAACATACAGTTCGGGAATCCGCCCTGCGAGCAGAAAAACGCCATCACCCCTGCCCATGCCCAGATCTGCCAGCACGTTCGCAAATCGTGCACTCGCCGCGGACAGGTCCGCATAGCTGATGTCACGCCGGTCTCCGCTCCGACCCAGCCAGCGTATCGCGATGCGGTCCCCCGCTGCCCCGGTCGCATGACGATCCACCGCCTCGTAGGCCATGTTCAAACCGCGCCCGCCAGGCAAGCCGTCCAGCCAGCTGCGCGCCTCGTCCCACGTGAACCGGGCGCGAATCGCATCGTACTCGCCGAGAACGTGGATCGTCGATGCGGAATCGCTCTTGCGAATGACCTCCATGGAAGGCATGCCTCCGTGTGACGGGCCCATCAAGTATGACCCTTCGGGCATCGGTCGATCCGCCGCGGGTCCCCGCACCGGGCACCGCCGCGCGTCAGGTGTTCCCGCGGCTCCACTTGTGCGACATGCTGCATTGGCGAAACTGTTCGAACAGGCATACGGCGGCAGCTGCGGCGACATTCAGCGACTCGATGCCGCCCGACATCGGAATCAGTACGACACCGGACGAAAGTTCGATCATCTCGTCGGTCAGGCCCTGTCCCTCGCCGCCGAAAAGCCAAGCGACCGGCCCCTTCAAGTCATAGTCATAGAGGGGTCGGGCCCATCCGCAAAGCGCCGTGGCGAGAATCTGCCCGGGATAGTCCTCCAGGCGCTGCACCACGTTTACCTGCTCTTCGATCCGGACCACGAACTGTCCGCCCATTCCCGCGCGCAGCGCACGTGGCGACCAGGGCTGGGCACAGCCCGGCGTGAGCAGCACATCGCGCATCCCCACCGCGGCGGCAGTGCGAATGATGGCACCGAGGTTGCCCGGGTCCTGGATGTGATCCAGGATCACCACCGAGCCGGGCAGAGGCTCCTGCTGCGGAACGTCGGGAAGATCGATGACCGCCATCACGCCCGAGGGTGTATCCACCGCGCTGACCTGAGCGAACAGGCTGTCGGGAAGATGCACGACATCGAGACCCGGATTCGCCGCGAGAAAACGGCGTATTTCGTCGCGCGCCAGGCCCTGATCGCTGATGACCACTTCGCGCAGCGGCACGTCTTCCTCATGGGCCGTCTCCACCAGGTGCAACCCGTCGAGAAGAGTCTGATTCAGCTTTTTTCGGTCACGTGCGGAGTGCGCCAGGGCGTGCAGGCGTTTGACGATGGCGTTGCTGCGCGACGCGATGGATCTCATAGCCAGCCAAGCCCGAGCGTCGCGATCGCGATCGTCGCTACACCAAGCACCAGGTTGAAAGCGACACGCCGACGAATGCGGCCGAGCGCATCGGCGCCGCGGGCCCAGTTCCCGGACGCGACGGAAGCCCGAAGATCGCGCCAGGGGCCGAACCAGATCCACACGAAGACGGCCATCATCACCAGGCCGGTAGCCAGCATCCAGTGCCATGCTCCCGGTACGGAACCGAATCCGAACCTGAGCATCGTGCTCAGACCCGAGAACAGGATCAGCACCACCGAAACCCAGACCAGCGGAAAGAATCGCGCGAACACCGCCTCCCACAAGGGCACCCTTTCGGCCGGTGCCAGTTTCGCCGCCGCCGGCCGCAGGCACAGATACGCAAAAGCCATCCCGCCCACCCAGACGGTGACGCCGAGCACATGCAGGAAGAGGGTGAGATGCTGAAAGGTCATCTGAAGCACAATTCCGGATTGTCGAGCAGTGTACGCACCGGCCCGAAGCTCATTCGGTAACAGCTGATCACCCCGTGCTCACGCAGTGCGGCCAGATGCGCCGCAGTAGGATAACCCTTGTGCCTTGCGAAACCGTAGGCCGGATAGCGCGCATCCAGCTCGGCCATCATGGCATCGCGCTCGGTCTTGGCCAGGATCGATGCCGCGGCAATCGCCGGTACAGTCGCATCACCTCTGACGACGGCTTCGGCCGGCACGCTCAGGGGCGGACAGCGGTCGCCGTCAACCCTGACCAGTTCCGGCACAAGTGTCAACGCCTCGACCGCTCGGGTCATGGCCAGCATCGTCGCGTGAAGGATATTGAGCCGATCGATCTCCTCCGCTGTCGCTTCGGCTACGGCCCAGGCAAGGGCCCGCTCGCGGATCACGCGCGCGAGGCGCTCCCTTGTACGCGGCGTGAGCTTCTTCGAGTCGTTCAGGCCGTCGATGGATCGCGCCGGATCGAGAATCACCGCGGCGGCAACGACGGAACCGCACAACGGACCACGTCCGGCCTCATCCACACCGCAGGTCAGGGCGACTTCGCCGTCGAAGTTCATCATGATGCGCTCCGGGTCGGAGGGCGTGCGCGAAACAGGACGACGGCGGTGCAGCAGGTCATCATCAGGCCCTGTCCAGATACGGCAGGATCGCTTCCGCCGCCTTCTCGGCAGTATTCTGTCGCAGGCTCAGGTGCAACTCCGTGAAACGATCCACCAGGGCTGCGCGCCCCTGGGCATCACCGAGCCAACGGTCGATCGCGTCGGCGAGTGCCTCGGGCGTGGCGTCGTCCTGCAGAAGTTCGGGTACGACCGCCTCGTTGCACAGGATGTTCGGCAGACCGACCCATGGAAGATACGCCATTCGCTTCATCAGACGATACTGCCATTGCCCGATTCGGTAGCTGATGACCATCGGTCGCTTGAGCAGGGCCGCCTCCAGGCTCGCCGTACCGCTGGCGACGAGTACCACGTCGGCCGCAGTCATCGCATCGACGGCATGGCCGAACAGAATGCGAAGCGGCAGATCGCCGGCACCCGCGTCGTAAAGGGCCTGCTCGAAGAGCGTTCGCGTCTCGCGGGTCGCGAGCGGGACCAGGAAGCCCGCATGCGGATGGCGCCCGGCGAGCACACGGGCCGTTTCGATGAAGTTGGTCGCGAGATTGCGCACTTCCGATTCGCGGCTGCCCGGAAGGAGCGCGATCACGGTTGCGTCGTCGCGAATGTGCAGGCGTTCGCGCGCCGCACCCCGATCGGGCGCCAGAGGCAACACGTCCGCGAGCGGATGGCCCACATAGGTCACCGGGATGCCGGCCTGCTCGTACAGAGGCGGCTCGAAGGGAAACAGGCACAACATGCGCGACACGGAGCGCGCAATCCGCTTGACCCGCGCCCTGCGCCACGCCCAGATCGAGGGACTGACGAAATGGATCGTCGGAATCCCGGACGACTTCAGTCTCTCTTCGAGCCACAGGTTGAAATCTGGTGCATCCACACCGATGAAGGCATTCGGACGATTCTGCTCGAGTCGCCTCAGAAACGCCGTCCGAATACCCGACAGCTCACGGTAACGTCGGAGCGCATCGACGTAACCATGCACCGCGAGACGCTCGCACGGCCACAGGACTTCAAATCCCTCGGCCTGCATCTTCGGGCCACCGATGCCGAAGAATGTGACGCCCGCGAGTCGCTGTTTGAGCGCCCGGATGAGGTGGCTGGCGAGTAGGTCTCCGGATGCTTCACCGGCAACCATTGCGATGCGTGTTGCCAATTCGGAATTCCTCTCAGCGAACCAGACCGCGCGCAGTGACCGCTATGAACGCACTCAGAATCGAGACCTCGGGGTGTTCCACGGCAATGCCGACGATGCGCCCACGTGCCTCGTCAAGAGAAAGCCCCGCCCGATACAAAGTCCTGTAGGCACGCTTGATCGCGGCAATTCCGTCGGGCGAGAACCCACGCCTGCGCAGGCCCTCGCTGTTGATTCCGCGAGGGCTGGCGGGATTGCCCGCAACCATCACGAAAGGCGGCAAGTCCTGCAGCAATACCGTGCCGACGCCGCAGAAACTGTGTGCACCGACCCGAACGAACTGGTGAACGCCCGTGAAACCGCCCAGAATGGCCCAATCGCCGATCTCTACATGGCCGGCCAGGGTCGCATTATTGGCAAAGATCGTGTTGTCACCGACCTGGCAGTCATGCGCGATGTGCACATACGCCATGATCCAGTTGCCGCTGCCAACTCGCGTTACGCCCACGTCCTGGCTGGTCCCCACGTTGAATGAGCAATACTCGCGAATGGTGTTGCGATCGCCGATCTCGAGGCGGGTCGGTTCGCCGGCATATTTCTTGTCCTGCGGCGCGGCGCCGATGGAGCAGAACTGGAATATCTCGTTTTCGCATCCGATGCGGGTATGGCCTTCGATCACAACATGCGGCCCGACCCGGGTGTTGTCCCCGATCTCGACGTGTTCGCCGACGATCGAATACGGTCCGACTGACACGTTCGCCCCCAAGCGCGCACCGGCGTGAACGATGGCCGTGGGGTGAATCATGACAGCGTCTTGAGGGCACAGATCAGTTCGGCTTCGGCCACCATCTCCTCGTCCACTCGCGCGACGGCCCGATACTTCCATATGTTGCGCATCCTGCGAATGATGTGCACCTCGAGCAGCAACTGGTCTCCGGGCGTTACCGGACGCTTGAAGCGGGCCTTGTCGATGCCGGCAAAATACACGACGGAGTTCTCATCCGGCTTCTGTCCCATGGTCTTGAACGACAGTACGGCTGCCGCCTGCGCCAGCGCTTCGAGAATCAGCACGCCGGGCATGACCGGGAGGTGTGGGAAGTGTCCGGGGAAGAAAGGCTCGTTGATGGTCACGTTCTTGATCGCAAGCACGCGCTTGCCTTCCTCGAGTTCGAGTATGCGGTCGACGAGGAGGAAGGGATACCGGTGTGGCAGGTAGTGAAGGATTTCGCTGATGTCCATCGTGGTCACGTAGCCTTGCGGTCGTCGAAGAGTTGTTCGAGCCTGCGTATTCTGTCGTTGAGTGCATCCAGGTGGCGCAGATGGGCAAAGTTCCTGGCCCATTCGGCATGCTCCTGGAGCGGGAGATTGGCAGTGTAGACTCCTGCCTGGCGTATCGATTTCGTCACCAGCGTCCCCGCCGAAATCACCACGTCGTCGGCAATCCGGAGGTGCCCAATGATGCCCGCCTGCCCTCCGATCATGCAGCGTTCACCGATCGTCGTACTGCCTGCGATTCCGACACAGCCCGCGATCGCGGTCCTGTCGCCAATACGCACGTTATGGGCGATCTGGATGTGGTTGTCGAGTTTCACGCCATCGCCGATGACCGTGTCGTCGATGGCCCCGCGGTCTATCGTGGTGTTCGCGCCGATTTCCACATCGTTGCCGATGACGACTCGCCCCACCTGCGGAATCTTGACCCAGCTGCCGTCACGCTGTCGTGCAAATCCGAACCCGTCCGAACCGATCACGGCCCCCGAGTGCACTATGCAATCCTCCCCGATCACGCACTCGTGATAGATCGTAGCGTTGGCATGCAGTCGGGTGTTCGCCCCGATCCGTGTTCCTTGTCCGATGTGACAGCCCGGCCCCACGACCACGCCCTCGCCCAGCATCACATCTGCAGCCACGGAGGCCCCGGGACCCACGACCACCGATTCCGGCAAGCTGGATTCTATCCTGGCAGTGAGATCCACCCCGACCGGAGGCCGTCCCGGAGGGTAGAGCAGCTGTGCGACCCGTGCATAGTAGAGATAGGGGTCCTCGACAACGATTCTGGGCCTCGACGTTCCCTCCCGCGCGGCAGGCGCGACGATGACTGCCGCAGCCGCGGACGATGCGAGGCTTGATGCATATCTTGGATTTGCGAGGAACGCTATGTCTTCCGGCCCCGCACGATCAAGGGTGGCGACCCGGCGAACCGACGTTGCGCCATCCCCGATCAACTCGCCGCCAAGGCGTGCAACCAGTTCGTCCAGTCGATACATGCAACGCCGATCAGCGGCTCTCGCCGAGAAGCTTGATGACCCTGTCGGTTATGTCGATCCCCGGACTGGCATACACCACCTCCTGAAGAATCACGTCGTACTTCTCGGCCTCGGCCACCTGCTTGATTGCACTGTTTGCGCGATCCAGAACCGTCGCAAGCTCTTCATTGCGGCGCTGGTTCAGGTCCTCCCGGAATTCGCGCTGCTTGCGCTGGAAATCCCGATTCAGATCATTGAACGCACGCTCCTTGTTGCGGCGTTCCGTCTCGGCCATGGTCAGGCTGTTGCGCTCGAGATCCTCCTGCATCGCCTGAAGTTCGCGCGCAATGCGCTGAAGCTCCTGGTCACGCTTTTCGAACTCCTTTTCGAGCCGTTGCTGGGCACGCACCGCAGGTGCCGCCTCACGCATCAGACGCTCCGAATCGACGAAGCCGATCTTGGATTGTGCAATTGCCGACTGCGCGCAAAGACCTAGAACTACCGCAGCAAGAACGGGAAACAAGCTCACTCTCACTTAAACCTCCGAAATTATCGGGCAAGACCGGCAATCAGAAAACCGTACCAAGCTGGAACTGGAACTTCTGGACTTCATCATCGGAGTCCTTCTTCAGCGGGTAGCCCAGGCTGAACTTGAGGGGACCTATCGGGGAATTCCATGCGAAGCCCACACCGGTACTGTAGCGCATGTCGCTGAAGTTGAGCTTCGCGCCCTCGCCCCACACGTAACCCGCATCGACAAACACCGACATGCGGAACGAGCGGTCCAGACCCGTACCCGGGAGCGGGAAATAATACTCCGCATTCGCGACGACCTGGCGTGTTCCGCCGAGCGCCTCGCCCGCCTCCTTGGGCCCGATCGAACTCTGCTCGAAGCCGCGCACCGATCCGATCCCGCCGACGTAGAAGTTCTTGTAGAAAGGTAACGGCGTTCCGCCGAATCCCTTGGCCCAGCCCAAGTCGGTGTTCACCATCAGCGCCTGGTCGCGCCCGATCGGGAACCAGTGCTGATACTGATAGCTCAGCCTCGTGTACTTGAGTTTTCCGGGTGGGATGGCGACTTCGCCGAACATGCGCTGATAGGTTCCCGCACGCGGATAGATGAAGCTGTCGCGCTTGTCACGTGCCCACCCTGCCGTCGTCACCAGGCTGTTCACCGTGACCTTGCCAATCCCGTCAGGGCCACTGCAACCGAAGTCGGTGCAGAAATCCTTGTACTGCTCCGGACTGTCCGTGAACGTCGTGATCTGCGTGCGATCCACCGCAAGACCGAAATTGATGGAATCCTCCTCACCGATCGGATAGCCGAGCCTCAGCCCTGCGCCGGTCGATACCTGCTTGTAGCGCGACACGGTGGAGATTCGTGACGGGTCGAAAGTCCGGTGATAGACGTCGTAGCCGACGCTCACGCCGTCAACCGTGTAATACGGATCGGTGAACGACAGCGACAGAGTCCGCCCGGACTTGCTCGTATTCAGATCAAGGGCGAGAGACTTGCCGCTGCCGAACAGGTTTTCCTGCGATATCGACCCCGACAGCACTACCTTCTCCGCGCTCGAGAATCCCGCACCCAGCATCAGGTTCCCGGTTCGCCGCTCCTTGACCGTGAAATTCACGTCGACCTGGTCGGTCGTACCCGGAACAGCGGGTGTCTGAATCGACACCTCGTCGAAGTAGCCCAGTCGATCGACGCGGGCCCGGGACCGATTGATCCGCTCCGCGTCGTACCACGCACCTTCCATCTGGCGCATCTCGCGGCGCACGACTTCGTCGCGGGTCTTGACGTTTCCGCCAACGTTGATCCGCCGTACATACACCCTTCGCCCGGGATCGACGAAGATCGTGAAGGCAACTTCGCGCTTTTCCTTGTCCACCTCGGGGGCGGCGTTCACATTTGCGAACGCATAACCTTCATTGCCTAGACGATCGGTCACCGCCTTGGTCGTCTCGGTCAGTTTCTCGCGCGAGAAGGTCTCACCCGGCTTGAGCACCACGAGCGAAAGGTATTCCTCCTCATCAAGCACAAGGTCGCCGGCAAAACGCACCGCCGAAACCGTGTACATCTCGCCTTCGGTCAGATTGACGGTGATGTAGATGTCCTGCTTGTCGGGCGTGATCGAGACCTGGGTGGAATCGATGTTGAAGTCCAGGTAGCCGCGATCGAGATAGTAGGACCGTAGATTCTCGAGGTCCGCCGCAAGTTTCTGCCGCGAGTACTGGTCGTTCTTGGTGTACCACGTGAGCCATCCCGGCGTCCTGAGCTGGAACAGGCCCCGCAGGGTGGAGTCCTTGAAGTTCTCGTTGCCGACGATGTTGATCTCGCGGATCTTCGCCACGCGACCTTCGTGCACCGTGAAGTTGATCCCGACACGATTGCGTTCCAGGGGGGTGACCGTCGTCGTGATCTCGGCGCCATACTTGCCACGGCTCAGGTACTGTCGCTTGAGCTCCTGTTCCGCGCGCTCCAGCAGGGATCGGTCGAAGATCCTCGCCTCGGCGAGACCGACCTCGCGGAGCCCTGCCTTCAGCGCGTCCTGATCGAACTCCTTGACACCGACGAAACTGATGTCCGCGATTGCCGGCCGTTCGTCGACCAGCACCACGATCACGTCGTCCTCGACCTCGATTCTGACGTCGGTGAAGAAGCCCGTCGCGAAGAGGCCGCGGATCGCCTCGGCCGCCTGCGCTTCCGTGAAGGTGTCGCCCACACGAACCGGGAGGTAGTTGAATATCGTTCCCGCCTCGGTTCGCTGGATACCCTCGACCCGGATATCCCGAACGACGAAAGATTCGAACCCGAATGCCGGTGCAGCAACAAAAAGGGCTGTCACCAGCCCGGTCAGGAATTTCCGTTTCATTCAGGTTTCAACCAGAAATTAGACGCGCGATGTCGTTATAGAATGCGAATGCCATCAGCATGACCAGCGCAACCAGGCCGATCTGCTGCCCGATCTCCATGACGCGCTCGGACACCGGACCGCCCTTTATGATCTCGATCGTATAATACAGTAAATGCCCGCCATCCAGCACCGGAATGGGAAGCAGATTGAGCACGCCCAGGCTGATGCTGATCAGGGCGACGAAGCCAAGGTAGTGCGTCCATCCCAGCTTCGCCGTCTGTCCCGCATAATCGGCAATCGTAACCGGGCCGGAGAGGTTCTTCCATGACACGTCTCCGGTAATCATGCGGCCGATCATCTTGAGCGTGAGGACGCTGGTGTCCCAGGTCTTCAGCATGGCCTTCTGCAGCCCCTCGAACGGCCCATAGCGCACCAGGGTAAACATCGACGCATGCCCACCGGCGGGCTCGGCGACGGAGATCCCGATGCGCCCGATGCGCTCGCCGCCATCGCTCGCCTCGTCGGGAATGATCGTCATGGCCAGGACCCGACCGTCACGCAGCACCGTCGCCGGCATCGGTTCCCCGGGACTCGCGCGAACGCGTTCCACGAGTTCAACCCACGAGGCGATCACATCACCGCCGAGGGACACGAACCTGTCGCCCGGCTCCAGTCCTGCCCTTGCCGCCGCGCTCCCCGCCATGATCTGCCCGACCACGGGCGCGATCACGGGGCGCCACGGCCGAAGGCCTATTGCCTCGATCAGGTCTGTCTCCCGGCCGTCCACGCGGATGCCGGAGAAATCGACATGACGAAAAATCTCGACGTTGCCTTCGGTTCGAACCCGCAGCACAATCTGCCGTCCGTCGATGACGTGGCGCAACAGTACCCACCTCAGTTCAGACCAGCTCCGCACCGCTTCATCGTCGACATGGGTCACCAGATCTCCGTCCCGGATTCCGGCGCCGACCGCGACCGTGTCGGACGCCGCGCTTAGCGCCAGGCGCGGTTGCAGCTCCTGGGTGCCCGTCGCGAACAACCCCCAGTAGAGGACGATGGCCAGCAGGAAGTTTGCGAGCGGCCCGGCGGCAACGATTGCGAAACGGCGCCACACCGACTGACGATTGAAGGAACGAGCCTGCTCGGCATCCGGAACCGGCGCTTCGCGTTCGTCCAGCATCTTCACGTAACCGCCCAGGGGAAAGGCCGCCACGACCCATTCCGTCCGGTCCGGTCCACGTGTCCATTTCAGGAGCGGGTACCCGAAACCGATGGAAAAACGTACGACTTTCACGCCGCACCAGCGCGCGACCCTGTAGTGACCATATTCATGAATGAAGATGAGCACGCCGAGTGCGACAACGAACGGGATCAGGTATTCAAACAGATTCATCAGAGCTGCCGGGAGAGTATTTCGTTGCGGGCAATGTCGCGGGCGCGCCGATCCGTTGCCAGGACCGCCTCGACCGTTTCGACCGACAATCCCCGGGCTCGTTCCAGCGAGGCCCGAATGACGTCGGCGATCCGCATGTAGCCCAGTTCCCCACGGAGAAATGCCGCCACGGCCTCTTCGTTGGCGGCATTCAGCACCGCGGCGGCCGCGCCGCCCTCCTTCAGGGCCGCGTAAGCCAGCGCAAGACATGGAAACCGTTTCAAATCCGGACGCTCGAAAGTCAGCCTTGCTATCTCGAACAGATCGAGTGAGGGCACACCAGCCTCGATCCGTTCCGGATAGCCCAGCGCATGGGCAATCGGGGTACGCATGTCCGGATTCCCCAACTGGGCGACCACCGATCCATCGATGTATTCCACCATCGAGTGAATCACGCTCTGCGGGTGCACCACGACATCGATGCGTTCGGCCGGCGCACCGAAGATCCAGTGTGCCTCGATCACCTCCAGTCCCTTGTTCATCATCGTTGCCGAGTCGACGGATATCTTGCGCCCCATGATCCAGTTCGGATGGGCACAGGCCTGATCCGGCGTGACATTGTCGAGATTCTCGATGGGGGTGTCACGGAAGGGGCCACCCGAAGCCGTGAGCATGATGCGCCGCACACCCGCCGTGTCCGGATTCCCGTGGTAATTCCCCGGCAGCGACTGGAACACGGCATTGTGCTCGCTGTCGATTGGGAGGAGCTGCGCACCGCCTTCCCGGACCGCCTCCATGAACAAGGCGCCCGACAGGACGAGTGCTTCCTTGTTCGCAAGCAGGATGCGCTTGCCTGCGCGGGCAGCGGCAAGGGTCGGCATCAACCCGGCTGCACCGACTATCGCTGCCATGACGACATCGACGTCCGGGTGCGACGCAATCTCCACGAGGGCGGTCGCCCCGGAGAGTACCGTCGTCGGAACGCCGGCATCCGCAAGTTTTCGCCTGAGTACGGAGCCGCTTGCCTCATCGCCGAGCACGGCAAAGCGCGGCTCGAAGTGCACGCACAGCTCGAACAGTCGTTCGTGGCTTTGCTGCGCCGTCAAGGCAAAGACACCAAAGCGGTTCGGGTGGCGTGCAATGACATCGAGAGTGCTCGTCCCGATGGATCCGGTGGCGCCAAGTATGACGATGTGCTCGATTTCGGATTTCATGGACGATGCATGAGCCAGAACGCAGTCAGGCCGGCCAGCGGCAGCGTCGACGTCAGGCTGTCGACGCGATCGAGGATACCGCCATGTCCGGGCAGGATGTTCCCGCTATCCTTCATCCCTGCCTGACGCTTGAGCATGGACTCGAACAGGTCGCCCTCGATGCTGACAGCTGTCAGGGCGACGAAAAACAGTGCGATCACGCCGGGCGATCGAAGGGAAAGAATATCCGGCCGAAACAGGAACAGGAGTGCGAAGCCGACCAGGACAACACCCGCAACCGCGCCTGCAGCCCCTTCCCAGGTCTTGCCGGGGCTGATTCCCGGTGCGAGCTTGTGGCGACCGAAGCTCCGACCCGAGAAATACGCAGCGATATCGGCGACCCACACCAGCGCCATTGCCGCCAGCAGGAGAAACGGGTCTATCTGACGGAGGTGTGCAAGGGCCAGCGCCGGGGGCACGAGAACGATCAGGCCCGTCATCACGACGCCCGCGTCACGACCGATCCTCCATTTGTGTTTCAGCCAGTTCGGAACGAGCACGATCCAGAACAGTGCGCTCGCAACGTAGCTGGCAAAGATCGCACCGTGCGCAGTCGCCTCGACCTGTGCGAGCCCGCCCGCCACGCCCAATACCAGGCATGCGCTCCCCGCCAGGACGGCAAAAGCGGCCTTCCGCCAATCGCTCCAGCCACTCAGACCGGCCCACTCCCACCCCGCTCCGCAACATATCAGCGCCGCGAGCATCAACCAGCCAGGCGGAGGGAGGAGAAACAATCCGGCGAGCAGACCCGCGACGAGGCCCATCGCGGTCAGAACCCGCTGTCTAAGCATGATGACCCGATGGGCGGGCTTGCTCAGAATCTGCCGTGACCTGTTTCGCTTCGCCTTTCGCCTTGCGAAGTTGCTCGCTCGTGCGGCCGAATCGTCGCTCGCGGAAGCCATAGGACGCGATCGCTTCGTCCAGGGCATGCTCGTCGAAGTCAGGCCAAAGGGTGTCGGTAAAGTACAACTCGGTATAGGCGAGTTGCCACAGAAGGAAGTTGCTGATGCGCTGCTCTCCTCCGGTACGAATGAACAGGTCCGGTTCCGGGCCGTAGTTCATCGCGAGTTCCGCGGCAAGCTCGTCTTCGGTGAAGTCGCTGCGCCGATCCGGGTATCTCGCGAGCATGCGATGCATCGCCTGGAGAATGTCCCAACGTCCGCCGTAGTTGGCAGCAATCGTGAGGATGAGGCCGGCATTGTCGCGGGTGAGGTTCTCCGCACGGCGAATCATCGACACCAGCGGCGACTCGAAGCGCGACAGGTCTCCGATTACCCGGAAACGAATGCCGTTCTCGTGCAGTCGATCGACCTCCCTCTGCAGCGAGCGCGAGAATAGCTGCATCAGGAAGGAAACCTCTTCCGGTGGCCGGCGCCAGTTCTCGGAGCTGAACGCGAACAGGGTCAAATGAGTCACGCCGCGTTCCATGCAGGCACGAATGATGGTCCGCACCGATTCCACGCCCCGCCGATGCCCAGCCACACGCGGCATCAATCTCTTTCGCGCCCAGCGGCCATTGCCGTCCATGATGATTGCAATATGCCGAGGCACGGCGGACACCTCCGGAACTTCACGGGTCGAACTGACGAAGGACGCATCCGCCATGTGTCGTCTCCCTCGCAGTGGCCGGGTTCGCGAGCCGATCCGGCAGATCAGATCTGCATCAGTTCATGCTCTTTCTCGGCAAGCAACTTGTCGACTTCGGCGACGTACTTGTCGGTGAGCTTCTGGACGACATCCTGGCCGCGGCGCTCGTCATCCTCGGACAGGGTCTTGTCCTTGACGCCGTCCTTGAGATGCTGATTCGCATCGCGGCGAAGATTGCGGATCGCGATCTTCGCGTTCTCTCCCTCGTGGCGAACGACCTTGGTCAGCTCACGGCGGCGTTCCTCGGTCAGCGGCGGCATCGGAACGCGGATCAGGTCGCCCTGATTCGCGGGATTCAGTCCGAGGTCACTGTCCCGAATGGCCTTCTCGACCTTCTGCACCATGGGTTTTTCCCACGGCTGAACGCCGATCGTACGCGCGTCGATCAGGGTGACATTCGCGACCTGGCTGATCGGCACCATGCTGCCATAGTACTCGACCATCACATGGTCGAGAAGGCCGGTGTGGGCGCGTCCGGTCCGGATCTTGGCAAGGTCGGCCTTCAGTACCTCGACCGATTTTTCCATCTTGTGCTCGGTCGTCTTGGTCAGTTCTGAAATCATGCTCGCATCCTCAGGAATGCACCAGCGTACCTTCGTCCTCGCCCATGACGACGCGCTTGAGTGCGCCGGCCTTGAAGATCGAAAACACGTTGATCGGCAACTTCTGATCGCGACACAGGGCAAAGGCGGTTGAATCGAGTACGGCCAGATTGCGTCCGATCGCTTCGTCGAAACTGATCCGGTGGTAGCGCTGCGCAGCCGGATCCTTCTTCGGATCGGCCGAATACACGCCATCGACCTTGGTCGCCTTCAACACGATCTGGGCACCCATTTCCGACCCCCGCAGCGCGGCCGCCGTATCCGTGGTGAAGAAAGGATTGCCCGTGCCGGCTGCAAAAATGACGATCCGCCCCTCTTCCAGGTGGCGGATCGCCCGTCCGCGAATATACGGTTCGACCACCTGATCGATGCGCAAGGCCGACTGCACCCGCGCCTCGAGACCGGCACGCTTCATCGCATCCGAAAGCGCCATCGCATTCATCACGGTCGCAAGCATGCCCATGTAGTCCGCCGTGGCGCGATCCATGCCGGAAGACGCACCCTTCATGCCACGAAAGATGTTGCCGCCGCCGATCACCACGCCGATCTGTACTCCGAGGCGGACGACCTCTGCGATCTCCGAGACGATGCGGCCCACCACATCCTCGTTGATTCCGTAGGCGTCCTCGCCCATCAGGGCCTCCCCGGACAGTTTCAGCATGATGCGCGTGTAGGCGGCGGCGGTCATGACGGACCTCCTACTTCTGGGCAGCGGCAGCCTGCGCAGCAACTTCGGCGGCAAAATCGGAGACCTTCCTCTCGATTCCCTCGCCGACAACATACAACACGAATCCGGCAACCGACGCGTTGCGGGCCTTCAGGAGCGCCTCGACCGTCTGCTTGTCGTCCTTGACGAAGGGTTGACCCAGCAGCGTCACTTCCTTCAGGAACTTCTGAACCGTGCCTTCGACCATCTTTTCGACGATGTTGGCCGGCTTGCCCGATTCGGCCGCCTTCTCGGAAGCGATGCGGCGTTCGGTCTCGATCAGATCCGGCGGAACCTCGTCCGCCGTCAAAGCCTTGGGCTTGGATGCGGCGATGTGCATCGCAAGGTCCCTGCCCAGGATGTCGTCACCGCCAACCAGATCGACCAGCACCCCGATTCTTGCACCGGCATGCACATAGCTCGCCACCGAACCCCTGGCCTCGACCCTGCGGAATCGGCGGATCGAGATGTTCTCGCCGATCTTGCCTACCAGTCCGGTACGAAAGGCTTCCACGGTCTGGCCGCCCAGCTCCATTGCGGAGAGTGCTTCGACGTCGGCCGGACTGTGCCTTGCGACGAGTTCTGCGAGCGATGCCGCGAGCGCGAGAAAATCGTCGTTCTTCGCGACGAAATCGGTCTCGCAGTTCACTTCGACCATCGCCGCGAGTTTGCCGTCCTCAGCCACGTAGCTGCCCACCACGCCTTCGGCGGTCACACGGGACGCTGCCTTGCCGGCCTTGCTTCCGAGCTTGATGCGTAGAATCTCCTCCGCCTTGCCCAGATCGCCGTCCGCTTCGGTAAGCGCCCTCTTGCACTCCATCATCGGCGCGTCTGTCTTCTCGCGCAGTTCCTTGACCATGCTTGCGGTAATTGCCGCCATGCTAACTCCTGAAAATCCTGTCTGGTGCCATTCTCTATCGTCGCCCGGAGCGCAGGGCTCAGGCCTGCTCGTCGGGCGACTCTTCCTCGACTTCGACAAATTCGTCGGCCCCTGCGGCAACCACGTCCTGCAGCGCCATGCTGCGCCCCTCGAGCACGGCGTCTGCCACCCCACGCGCGTACAGGCGAATCGCGCGGGACGAGTCGTCGTTACCGGGAATGACATAGTCGATACCGTCGGGCGCGTGGTTGGTGTCCACGACCGCGACGACCGGGATACCGAGCTTCTGGGCCTCGGTCACGGCGATCTTGTGGTAGCCGACGTCGATCACGAACATGGCGTCCGGCAGACCGCCCATATCCTTGATGCCGCCGATACTCTTCCGAAGTTTCTCCATTTCGCGGCTGGCCATCAGCGCTTCCTTCTTGGAGAGTCGGTCGAGCGTCCCATCCTCGAGCATGGCCTCCATCTCCTTGAGACGCTTGATCGACTGCCTGACGGTCTTGAAGTTCGTCAGCATTCCACCCAGCCAGCGCTCGTCGACGAAGGGCATGCCCGCGCGTCCCGCCTCTTCGGCAATGATCTCGCGCGCCTGGCGCTTGGTACCGACGAACATGACGGTGCCGCGGTTCGCCGACAACTTGCGGATATAGTCCATGGCTTCGAGGTACTTTGCCATGGTTTTCTCGAGATTGACGATATGGATCTTGTTGCGCTGGCCGAAAATGAAGGGGGCCATGCGCGGATTCCAGAAGCGGGTCTGGTGGCCAAAGTGGACGCCCGCTTCGAGCATCTGACGCATCGTGACTGACATGTGTTACTCCGATTCAAAGGGTTTGACCTCCGCCCGACATGACTGCATTCGCAATCCAAACCGCCCCGAGGCACTGAGCCTGGCAGGAACGGACCCTTTCGGCATACTGTCGAACGTGTGGATTTTGCCTGCCTTGTTAGACAGACAAGCTGGTGATTATAGCCTTTGAATGGCGCTATACTCAAGACAGCCCATGGAGCGAGTTCACATTCACGCCTTGGCAATTGCCCAAGGTCCATGCATGCGATAGCCTTCGCGCTTTGAACGAAGGACTGGAACCGGAACCGGCGGACGCTCTTGTGTCGTCTTTGTGGGCAGCATACCTGCACCGCGGCCTTCCGGCAAAACTACAAATGAGCATCAATACCAAGACCCCCGACGAGATCGAAAAGATGCGCGTGGCCGGCCGACTGGCAGCCGAGGTACTCGACTATGTCGGACCGCTCGTCACACCCGGCATCACCACTGCCGAGCTTGATCGACTGTGTCATGACTACATGGTCAAGGTCCAGCAGACGATACCCGCCCCGCTGCACTATGCTCCGCCGGGATACACGCCCTTCCCCAAGTCGATCTGCACCTCGGTCAATCACCAGGTCTGTCACGGGATCCCGGGCGAGAAGGCGTTGAAGAAGGGCGATATCGTCAATATCGATATCACGGTCATCAAGGACGGCTACCATGGCGATACCAGCCGCATGTTCGTGGTCGGCGGCGAAGGAGCGGCCAGCATCCTGGCACGGCGCCTGTGCCGGGTGACCTTCGAATGCCTGTGGCTGGGCATCGCCGCGGTTCGACCCGGAGCCCGCCTCGGGGACATTGGTCACGCGATCCAGACCCACGCCGAGGGTAACGGCTTTTCGGTGGTGCGCGAGTTCTGCGGTCACGGCATTGGAAGCAACTTCCACGAGGAACCTCAGGTGCTGCATTACGGCAACCCGGACACCGGAATCGAGCTGCTCACCGGGATGACCTTTACCATCGAGCCCATGATCAACGCAGGCAAGCGCAATATCTCGGAGCTGCCCGACGGATGGACCATAGTCACCAAGGATCGCAGCCTGTCCGCGCAATGGGAACACACGATCCTGGTGACCGAAACCGGCGCCGAGGTGCTGACCCTTTCCGAACGTTGTCCGCCCCCTCCCGAACTGGTGGCCCATCGTTTCGCCTGACATGTGACTGCCGCGATGACTCTTGCCCATGTGGCCCCGCAGGACGAAGTCAGCACGGCGCGAGAATGGCTGAGCGCGGGCAACGCAGCGATTTGCGCCGCCTACGAGGCCAAACCGTCGACCCTCACTATGCTAAGGGGACGGGCAGCACTCGTTGACCGGACCATCACCGCGCTCTGGCACGCCCGCGAGATGCCCGAGGATGCGGCGCTCATGGCCGTCGGGGGCTACGGACGGGGCGAGTTGTACCCGCACTCCGACGTCGACCTCACCATCCTCCTGCGAGGACCCGCGGACAGCGCCATGCAGGCGCGCCTGTCGAGTCTGGTGGGTGCCCTCTGGGACGTAGGGCTGGAAATCGGCCTGTCCGTTCGGACCCTCGACGAGTGTCTGGAGGCCGCCGCCCGGGACATCACGATCCAGACCAACCTGCTGGAATCACGCCTGCTCTGCGGCAACCGCGAACTTTTCGACGAGTTCGTTACGCGTTTTCGTGAGAGCCTCGACGTGCGCGCCTTCTTCAAGGCAAAGGGACTCGAGCAGGAACAGCGCTATTCGCGATACAACGACACGCCCTACGCTCTCGAACCCAACTGCAAGGAAAGCCCGGGAGGCTTGCGCGACCTGCAGATGCTGGGCTGGATTGCGCGTGCGGCCGGACTCGGCCGCAACTGGCGCGATCTGACCCGCAAGCGCCTCATTACCGGGGCGGAAGCCGGCGAGTTGCGCAGCATCGAGCGCTTCCTGCAGCACATCCGGATCCGTCTTCACTATCTGGCCGGTCGCAGCGACGACCGCCTCCTGTTCGATTACCAGGAGAGGCTTGCGAAGGCGATGGGCATCACGCACACGCCCACCAAACGCGCCTCCGAAGTGCTGATGCAGCGCTATTACCTCATCGCGAAGAAGCTCACGCAGATCAACACGATCTTGCTGCAGAACTACGGGACCGTGATCTTTCCCGATCGCGGCGGTGCCACGATCGTCATCAATGAACGCTTCCGGGCGGTGCGCGAATTGCTCGACGTACGCCATGATCGCGTCTTCGAGGAGCATCCCTCGGCGCTGCTCGAATGCTTCCTGATCCTGCAGCAACGCTCCGAACTCCAGGGTATGACCGCGCGCACGCTGCGCATGCTGTGGCTCAATCGCAAGCGAATCAATGCGGCCTTCAGGGCCGACCCACGCAATCGTGCCCTGTTTCTCGACATCCTCAGGCAGAAACGCGGAATCGTGCACGAATTCCGCCGCATGAATCAGTACGGCATTCTGAGCCACTACCTCCCCGCATGGCGGCGCATCGTATGCCAGATGCAGCACGACCTCTTCCACGTATATACCGTCGACCAGCACATCCTGATGGTAGTGCGAAATATCCGCCGTTTCACGATGGGTGAGCACGCGCACGAGTATCCGCTCCTGACCCGACTGATCATGGGTTTCGAACGCCACTGGCTGCTCTATGTCGCTGCCCTGTTTCACGACATCGCGAAGGGACGCGGCGGAGATCACTCGAAGCTCGGCATGGTCGATGCTCAGGCGTTCTGCGAACAGCACGGGTTGGACTCCGAGGACCGTGACCTGGTGGTATGGCTGGTCGAACACCATCTGACGATGTCGCATGTCGCCCAGAAACAGGATACTTTCGATCCCGAGGTCGTGCAGCGCTTTGCCGCCATCGTGGACACGGAGCGACGCCTGATCGCACTCTATCTCCTCACCCATGCGGACATCCGCGGCACCAGCCCCAAGGTCTGGAACGGCTGGCGCGGCAAGCTGCTCGAAGACCTGTTCTTCGCCACGCAGCGTCTGCTTCGCGGCGCCACACCGCAGCAGGCGCTGGGTCTGGACGACCGCATCGAGGATGCCCGCCGCCTGCTGCGTTTCCACGGCCTGCGCCCGGGCGTGGAAGACGCGCTGTGGTCGAAACTCGATCCGGTCTATTTCATGCGCAACTCGGCCGAAGAGATCGCCTGGCACACACGCGTTCTCTACTATCGGCCGGACTCGGACGAGCCGGTGGTCAAGGCGCGTGTCACCGACGAGGACCAGGGCCTTCAGGTCATGGTGTTCACTCACGACCAGAAGGACCTGTTCGTGCGTCTGACCGGTTTTTTCGGCAGGCTGGGATTCTCCATTCTCGACGCGAAGGTCCATACCACACGACATGGCTACGCGCTGGACAGCTTCATGCTCCAGGATCCGGGGAACCAGTCGCAATACCGGGACATCGTGACGCTGATCGAGCATGAACTGACAGACCGTTTGCGCAAGTCCGGACCGCCCGACCGACCCTCGAGCGGCCGGATGTCACGCCAGGTCAAGCACTTCCCGATTACGCCGAGCGTCAGCATTCGCGCCGACGAGGCCGGCAGGCATTACATCCTTTCCGTGACTGCAGCCGACCGCCCGGGACTGCTGTTTTCCATAGCTGAGGTCCTCGCACAGAACGGAATCGTGCTTCATACCGCCAAGATCGCAACCCTGGGCGAACGCGTCGAGGACACCTTTCTGCTCACCGGACCGGGCCTCTCGCACGATGCACGCATCGTCAAGATCGAGCGCGAACTGCTCGATCGACTCCAGATCTGAGCCGATCGCGGTCAGACGCTGGCATCCGAAGGCCGGTTCTGCCATGCGGACCAGGAATACAGCGCCAGTCCGATCCAGATCAGCACGAAGGTCACGAGCTGCACCGACGACAAGGGTTCGTTGAAGATCAGCAGCGCGGTCGCGAACTGCATCGTCGGATTGATGTACATCAGAAAGCCGAGGGTCGATAGCCGCAGGCGCCGTGCCGCGCCGGCGAAGGCCATCAGCGGCAGCGCCGTGACCACGCCGCTGGCCATGAGCAGTGCGTTGCCGGTGGCGTCGCCGGGGAAGCTGGAGTTGCCCGATTGCACCAGCCACAGGACCGCGATCACCGCGAACGGCAGCAGCAGCAGGGTCTCGACGAACAGGCCCGAAAGCCCGTCAAGCGACACCTGCTTGCGCAGCAGGCCGTAGGTACCGAAAGTCAGTGCCAGCAGGAGAGTGATCCACGGCAACTGGCCGAGCACGACCAGTTGCACGCCGATCGCAATGCCGGCCAGGACGACCGCCAAGTACTGAAGACCGGCCATGCGTTCGTGCAGCACCAGCGTTCCCAGCGCGACATTCACCAGCGGCGTCAGAAAGTAACCCAGGCTCGCCTGAAACACCTGGCGGGTTTCCACCGCGTAGATGAAGATCCCCCAGTTGGCACCAATCAACGCCGCGCACGCGAGCACCCTGCCGAGCCTTCCGGGACGGGCAAGCGCCGCACCTACCGGCGACCAGCGACCGAGGAGACTGATCAGCCCGGCCAGGAAGAGGCACGACCAGATCACGCGGTGGATCAGCACCTCCCATGCCGGAATCCCTTCAAAGAGCGAGAAGAACAGCGGAAAGCAGCCCCAGATGAGATACGCCGCAAGGCCATAGACCACGCCTCGCAGCGCATCTGGAGGGCTCTCGCTCGAAGGGGGCATCGGGGACTCTGAAAAAGGGATGGACGGTCGGGATGCGCAGTTTCGGCTCCGTACGTGGGCAGACACAGTGCCGAACCGACAAATCCGCGGCATTCGTGACGACCATGCCGTTCATGCAGCTTTGCACGAACGGGCAAGCAGCGAATGGTGCCCAGAAAGGGACTCGAACCCCCACGCCTCGCGGCGCCAGAACCTAAATCTGGTGCGTCTACCAATTCCGCCATCTGGGCACGGCACCACCGGCCGGAACACTCTGTCGCCCCGGCCGCCCTAGCTCCCGACCGCGCTCGAACGGCTACCCCGGCCGCAGTGGGCGCGATTATACACGTGCCGGAAGTTGCTTCACATGCGCAAGCGATCGACGTAGCCGGTCATCTCCAAGTAACCCTGCCCGACCTCCACACCGGCCTCGAACAGGCGCACCGCGCCTTCCCAGTAAACAGCGCCGGTTGAAGACCGGCTGTCGAGTTCCTGGTCGTCCATCATCGGCCGAAGCTGCAGGCGGCGCCCCGCGATGTCGATGTCCCACTCCACCGGATAGTCGGACCCGGTGCGCGCGGATCGCCACTGACGCCGCGGCGTGAAGCGCACCTCATCGGGAGAGAAGGTGCGCACGTTGCCGAGCGGGTCGCGGTGGGTGCCTGCGGCCCACAGCGCGGCGCCCTCGCGATCGCGCATGCGAAAAGCCATCAAGGCGCCGCCGTCGTGAAGGTTGATGCCGATCCAGTCCCAGCCCTGCGCATCCTCCGGGAGTGTCTGGCTGGACCATTCATGGTCCAGCCATGCGTGACCCGAAACGCGCCGGGTTTCACCCCGAACGCGCAGGCTTCCGCTCACGGCAAGCTGCGGGCGACTGTAGTAGTAGCTCGCATTGATCCGATCGGGCGCCTTCTGACTGAACCCGTCGCGGCCATTCGGCACAGGCGGTCCGTCCGCGACGAACTCGAAATCGAAGCCAAAGTCCGCCGTTTCGACGCGGGCGTGATAACGCTCGCCATCAAGCGCAAGCGTCCAGTCACGGATCCACGCGCGCGTGCGCCCGCTTTCCGCTCCGGCGAGCGGTTCGACGGCACGCTCGATCCTTTCCGCATGCAGCAGCCGCCCTTCCGCGCGATCCGCCACCGCTGCATGGGCAAAAATCAGCTGGCGCGGTGCATGGATGCTGGGGTTGTCCTCTCCGATCAATGTGCGCACGCGAAAAAATGTGATCTGAAAGCCGCGCTCGACACCTGCTTCATCCTTGACCCAGCCGGTAACGTACCACCACTCGGTCCGGTAGTCGGGATGTGCCCCGGTGTCTTCCGGGAAGGTCAGGTTGCCGCCGTCGACTACAGCGGGATAAGCGGACTCCCCTCCGGGTGCCGGACCGCCGGCAAGCAACCCCAGAAGCAGGAGCCCCGCTCTGTACCAGCCCATCACCAGTCCTCCCGCACCGCCAGCACGGCACTGCGACGCATCGCGTGACGCCCGGACAGCCGCGCGGCAAACGCGGCGAGGAGGATCAACGAGACGCCGAACAGGGCAAGCACCCCGACCGGCAGGCGCATGT
The DNA here is from genome assembly GCA_964404505.1 of uncultured Azoarcus sp. Lineage (GTDB taxonomy): Bacteria > Pseudomonadota > Gammaproteobacteria > Burkholderiales > Rhodocyclaceae > DAOMNN01. The sequence continues at coordinate 40,934 of CAYOKH010000001.1, read as the reverse complement.
CCATGCTCCAGTGGAAACTCTGGCGATTGATGACCTCCACCAGCACCACCGCAATTGCCCCGCCGGCCATCATGCCGACGGCGACCCCCACCGCCGCGGTCATCGCCGCCTCCGCAGCGAGCAACCTGCCGATCTCGCGCCGCAACAGACCGAGATGCTGCAACACGCCGAACTCCTTGCGCCGACTTGTCGCAAGTGCGGCGAAGGTGGTGCTGATTCCGAACAGGCCGATCATCACGGCCACCGCCTGCATCAGATAGGTCACGAGAAAGGTGCGATCGAAAATCTCCAGACTCGTTGCGCGGATTTCGCCCGGCAGCGTTATCTCTATGGTGCGATCCCCAAGCGCAGTCCGGATTGCATCCATGACCGATTCCGGGTCAGCTCCGGAGGCAATGTGGATGGCCAGGTCGTTGATGAGGGAGTCTCCTGTGAGTGCCCGGTAATCTTTCAGTTCGATCACCGCCGCACCGTGCTGGCGGGCGTAATCGCGCCAGATCCCCGCAACGCGGAAGTCATGCCTCTGCCCGGCAAGAGGCAACGCCAACGGGTCACCGATACGCAAGCGCAACAGGTCGGCCATGGCCTCCGAAATCCACACCGGACGCACGTTCGGGTCGGTGGCCGCAACACCCTGTGCCTGCCCCGACACCAGCGGCAATGCCGTGCCCCCACGCACCGGGCGTGCGATCAGTGTCATCGGGAAGCGGTCCGACATGCGCAGGGTGTCGTAGCGCACGGGCTGTACCGAAGCGATCCCAGCCAGTGACGCGACCCGCTCGACTTCCCCGGGAGCGAGATGACCCGTTGCCGCAGAAGACGATGCGCGCACGTAAAGGTCGGCGGGCAATACGCGCGACAGCCACTCGTCCACCGATGCGCGGAACGAACTGACCATGATTGCCATCGATACCGCCAGCGCGACGCTGGCGACGACACCGGCACCGGCCACGACGATCTGTCCCGGTGCGAACGCGAGCCGCGCATGCGCCAGGCGGAGCAGGGTCGGTCGCGCGCGGCGCAGCAGCGTCGTCGCAGTTCGCGCCGCATCGGGCAGGAGCAGGACAGCCCCTGCAAGAATCAGTGCCACCGCGAGGTAGCCGAACAATGCCACGCCGCCGACCGGCGGCAACAGGCTCATCGCCGTGGCACCCGCAAGACAGGTGAGTGCCACCGGCCAGTGCGCCTGTACGCTGAACACCTCGCTCTCGTCGCCCGATCGGAGCGCACGTGCCGGCAACAGCCGCCCCGCTTCGCGCGCCGGCAACCAGGCGCCCGCCACTCCCGCCAGCACCCCGAGCATGAGGTAAAGGACACTGAGCGCCGGCCGCAGTTGAATCTCGGGCACCACGCCGCGAAAAAAACCCGCCCCGAGATCCCCGCCGATCAGCCGGAACGCAAGTGACGTGATCGCATAGGCCAGAAGCACACCGATCGCGGCACCCCCCAGACCAAGCACTCCGCCCTCGGCCAGCAGCCCGCGCATCAGGCTCCTGCGGTCGAGCCCCAGCGCACGCAGAAACGCGAGCTCCTGGCGCCGCCGCACGACCGAAAGCAGCTGGGTCGAGAACACAAGAAAGCCCCCCGTAACGAGAGCGATCGCAGCCAGCATCGTGAGATTGACGCGATATGCGCGCGACAGGCCGGCCGCCTGCGATTCCGTCGCCTCGGGCGCGAGCACCCCCACCCCGGCCGGTAGCAGGGCGCTCAGGCGCTGCAGTGCTACCTCGCGCTCCGCACCAGGTGCCAGGCGCAGGTCGACCCGGCTCAATCTGCCGATGCGATCGAACACCTGTTGTGCCGCGGCGATGTCCATGACCGCCAGAGCCTGCCCCGCACCGGCACCGGGAACAGCTCCGGCAATCCTGAGCTGCAGTTCGCGCGTCCCGACCTGGACCGCAAGCGTATCGCCCGGCTCGATACCCAATTCGGATCGTGCCGCCGGGCTCAGAAACAGTGCATCGGGCTGCAGTGCGGCGAAACGTGAGGTGCGGTCGCCGTCCTCCGGGACGACCGGCAGGAGCACCGGCGCCACTTGGGCGACCCGGAACAGATCGATGCCGAAAACGCGCAGGTTGCCTTCACGTCCCGGCAGGCGCACCTCGAGTTCCAGCACTGGACTCGCCTGGTCCACCTCGGGGCGCTGTGCCAGCATCAGGTAAACTGCCTCATCGAAACCGGCACGTGGCCCGACGACCTGCAGATCGGCTTCGCCACTTAGCAGGCGCATTCCGCGCCCGAACTCATCCAGCGCGGCCGAGTGGATGAGTTGCACCGCGAGCCCGAGCGCAACCCCAAGGGCGATCGCAACCAGCGACAGCACGGTCGACAGGGGGCGGCGCAGCAGGCTCGCCAGAAACACGTGCACCAACGCGGGATTCATGGCCCGACCTGCTCTTCGACCAGTCCGTTGCGCGAAAGCCGCAGCACGCGGTCGGTGCGCGCGGCGGCCGCCGCGGAGTGGGTAACCAGGATGCCCATCGCGTTGGCCTCGCGAATGCTTTCGAGCAACAGATCGAGCACCCCCGCGGCGCGCTCGGGATCGAGATTGCCGGTCGGCTCATCGCACAGCACCAACGACGGTCGGTGCACCAGGGCGCGAGCGATCGCGACACGCTGCATCTCGCCACCCGACAGATGCTTCGGCCAATCCCCGGCACGTTCCCCCAGACCGACCCGCAGTAGCATCGCGTGCGCACGCGCGTCGGCCTCGTCGCCGGTCACGTCGAGCAGCCACAGGGGCAGCGCAACGTTCTGGACGAGCGTCAGATGGGGCAGGATGTGGAAGGCCTGGAAAACGAAGCCAAGCCTGCGCCGCCGCATGTGCGCCCAGGCATCCTCGCCGAGCGCGGCCAGATCGGCCCCGTCGAGGATCATTCGCCCGCTGTCGATCGGCTCCAGACCGGCAATGCAGTTGAGAAGGGTGGACTTCCCCACGCCCGATTCGCCCATGATCGCCACGCATTCGCCAGACACAAGTGTCAGCGAAACGGCGGAAAACAAAGCCCTGCCAGCATCGCTGGCAAAGCCCTTGGAGAGTCCTTCGATTTCGAGCATGCCTGCAATGACCGCGATGGCGAGGCAAAGTGCGATCTTAGCAGGCTGCCGGATCGCGTATACTTTCGCGCCAGCGATGCCTGTCGACCACTACGAGAACTTCCCTGTCGCATCATTCCTGCTGCCGGCGCGACTGCGCGAGCCGGTCGAGGCCATCTACGCATTCGCGCGAAGTGCCGACGACATTGCCGATGAAGGCGACGCGCCGCCGATTGCGCGGCTTGCCCGGCTCGATGACTATCGCATCGAACTGAAGGCGATCGAACGGGCCCGGCCACCACAGGATGCCTTGCTGTCACCGCTCTTTGCGCGACTGGGCCGCAATGTCCGAGACTTCGGCCTGCCCCTCGAGCCCTTTCGTGACCTGCTCGATGCGTTCAGCCGGGATGTGACCACGACGCGTTATGCGGATTTCGCCGAACTTGCCGAATACTGCCGACGTTCTGCCAACCCGGTCGGGCACCTGCTGTTGCATCTCTACGGTGCAGCCACGCCGGACAACGTGCGCATGTCCGATGACATCTGCACCAGCCTGCAGCTGATCAATTTCTGGCAGGATGTCGCGATCGACCGGGACAAGGGGCGCATATACCTCCCGCTCGACGAAATGGACCGTTTCGGTGTCAGCGAGGAACACATCGCGGACGGTCGGTGCGATGCCGCATGGCGTGCACTCATGGCGTTCCAGATCGAGCGTGCGCGTGTCATGATGCTGCGTGGAGCGCCGCTGGCACGCAGGCTTGCCGGGCGCACAGGCTGGGAACTGCGCCTGATCGCGCTCGGCGGACTGCGCGTGCTCGAACGCATCGAACGTGCGCACTACGACGTCTTTCACCATCGACCGACATTGAGCGGCGCCGACTGGCCATGGCTTGTCTTGCGCGCCCTGCGCTACCGACCAAGATGAATCCACACGATTACTGCCAGGACAGGGCTGTGAAGAGCGCTTCGAGCTTCTATTACAGCTTTCTGTTCCTGCCGCCAGAGCAGCGCCAGGCGATCACGGCCCTGTATGCATTCTGCCGCGAAGTTGACGACGTGGTCGACGAATGCCAGGAGCTCGAAATCGCCGACGCCAAGCTCGCATGGTGGCGCGATGAGCTCGACCGCGTCTTCGAAGGCAAGCCCGCACATCCGGTGGGCCATGCGCTGAAGGACGTCGTTTCCCGCTTCAGCCTGCCGCGCGAACAGTTGATGGAGATCATCGACGGCATGGCGATGGACCTCGAGCCGGCGCGCTACGCGGACTTCAGGAGTCTCCAGCTTTACTGCTACCGTGTCGCGAGCGTGGTCGGACTCCTGTCGGCGGAGATCTTCGGCTACACGGACCGCCACACACTCAGATACGCACACGACCTCGGCATGGCATTCCAACTCACCAACATCATTCGCGACGTCGGGGACGATGCCCGGCGGGGACGGATTTACCTGCCCGCCGACGAACTCGCGCAATTCGACGTACCCGCAGGCGATATCCTCGAAGCGCGCCATACGCCGCACTTCCGGCGGCTGATGGAGTTCCAGGCGGATCGTGCCTACCGCTTCTACGACCAGGCCATGGCGCAGTTGCCAGAGGCGGACCGCAAGAGTCAGCGACCGGGGCTGATCATGGCCGCGATCTATCGGACCCTGCTCGACGAGATCGCGCGGGACGGCTTTCTCGTGCTCGACCGGCGCACTTCGCTCACCCCGGCACGCAAGATATGGATTGCCGGCATCACCTGGTTCCGGAGTTGACGGTGGCATCGACGCCGTTCGGCAGCCGAGGCGGCGCGCCATGAGCCTGTCGGTCGCCGTGATCGGCGCCGGATACGCAGGACTCGCCTGCGCGGTGGAACTGGCCCGATGCGGCCACTTCGTGACCGTGTTCGAGCGTTCGCACGTGCTGGGGGGACGTGCCCGCGTGGTATCGAAGGATGGCTGGCGGGTGGACAACGGCCAGCACATCCTGATCGGCGCATACACGGAACTGGCCCGTCTGCTGCGCCTCACCGGCGTGTCGCCGAAGACCCTCGAACGCCTTCCACTGACCTTGCATGTACCGGGCCGGATGCATCTTCAGGCCGCCCGTTTGCCGGCCCCGTTTCATCTCGCGGTGGGACTGTTTCTCGCGAGGGGACTCGATCGGAGCGACAAGGGGGCCATGCTGCGGCTGATGCGCGAGCTCCGGAAGTGCGCTTATCGGCTCGATCCGGCCATGACGGTGCGGGGTTTGCTCGCAGCCACTGACCAGACCGCAAGAATCTCGGAACTGGTGTGGATCCCGCTGTGCGTTGCCGCGCTCAACACCCCGGTCGACGAGGCTTCCGCCCAGGTCTTCGCGAATGTGCTGCGCGATACCCTGGCTGCCGATGCGGGAGCGAGCGAACTGATGATTCCGCGCGTTGACCTGTCGGAGCTGTTTCCGGTCCAGGCTGCGCGCTACCTGGCGGTGCGCCGCGGCAAATTGCGCACCGGCACGGGCGTGGCGGCCATCCGTGTCGGCGAAGCCGGCTTCCGGCTCGAAGGCGGCCCGGCGGAAAGGCAGGTCTACGACCACGTCGTCGTGGCGACCGCACCCTACCATGCTTCGGATCTCGTGCGCAGCACCGGCCGCTGTGACCGGCTCGCGCGACAGATCGAGCAGCTCGAGCACGAGCCCATCACCACTGTTTACTTTGCGCTTGGAAACGGCCAGAGTCTGCCGCACGCGATGATCGGACTCGCCGACGGCCCGGCGCAATGGGTTTTCGACCGCGGCCGCCTGGGTGGAGAATCGGGCCTCATCGCCTGCGTGATCAGCGCCCATGGCCCGCACGAGCTGCTCGCGCGCGAGGCTCTCGAAATCGCCGTCCACCAGCAACTCGAGCGCGAACTCCAGCGGCGACTGCCCGCACCCGAGTGGGCTCTGACAATCACCGAGAAGCGCGCCACCTTCGCCTGCCGTCCGGGCGTTAACCGACCCGGCATCCGCACCCCGGTGCCGGGACTCTGGCTCGCCGGGGACTACGTCGACTCGCCCTACCCGGCCACGCTGGAGTCCGCAGTGCGCTCGGGCAGCGCGGCCGCGGCCTCGATCACGAAGTCCATCGGCAACCCGCCCGCCAAGCAGGCTCAGCCGTTAACGGCGAGCTCTTCCTGAAGACGTCCTGCACTCATGCGCATCATCCGTCGGCAGCGCCCGGCAAGTGCCTCGTCGTGGGTCACGAGGATCAGCGTGGTCGCGGACTCGTGGTTGAGCCTGAAGATCAGATCGATGATGGCCGCGCCCGTCGCCGCATCGAGATTGCCCGTTGGTTCGTCCGCCAGCAGAAGCTGGGGATCGGGAGCAAACGCCCGCGCAAGCGCGACACGCTGCTGTTCGCCGCCCGAGAGGTGCTTGGGATAGTGCTGCGTGCGGTTCCCGAGGCCGACCCGGTCCAGCCACTGCAACGCGACCTCGCGGGCATCGTCGGCTCCCGCCAGTTCCAGCGGCAACATTACGTTCTCGAGCGCGGTCAATGCCGGAAGGAGCTGAAAGGACTGAAACACGAAGCCGACCGACTCGCCACGCAATGCCGCACGCGCATCCTCGTCCAGACCGAAGACCTCGACGCCGCGTATCCGCACCGAGCCGCTGGTGGGAACATCCAGCCCGGCGAGCAATCCGAGCAGGGTAGACTTGCCCGAGCCCGAGGCGCCGACGATCGCTACCGACTCGCCGGCACCGACATCGAATGACACATCCTGCAGTATATGCAGCGTGCCCTGTCCGTCGGCCAGCCGTACACTCTTGCACAGTCCCGACACTTCCATCACCGGAGCGGAGAATTCGATGTTGCTGCGATCCATTGCGATCTTCTTTGTTTTCGTCATTTTCCAGGGAATCGCACACGCGGCGACAATTCTGGTGTGGGGTGACAGCCTTTCGGCCGGGTATCAGCTGCGGCCCGGCGAGGACTGGCCCACCCTGTTGCAGACGCGGCTGAAACAGGAAGGTTTCACTCACGCCGTAATAAACGGCAGCGTCAGCGGCGAAACCTCGGCCGGGGGCCGTTCCAGGTTGCCGGCCGCGCTGGAGCAGCACCAGCCGGATCTGCTCATTCTCGGACTCGGTGCCAACGACGGACTGCGCGGGCTTCGTCCGCAGCTGCTGGCGGAGAACCTGGAAGTCATGATCGACGCGGCGCGCCAGCATGGTTCGCGCGTGCTCCTCGTCGGCATGGAGATGCCGCCGAACTACGGCCCAGCCTACACACGTCGCTTCCGGCAGACCTTCCAAGACGTGGCGGAACGAAGCGCAGTGCCACTGGTGCCATTCCTCCTCGATGGATTCGCCGGCCGCCCGGAATTCTTCCTCGGCGATGGCATCCATCCGAATGCCGAAGCGCAGGAACTCATTCTCGACACCGTATGGAGCTACCTGAAACCCTTGCTCAACGAAGAACGCTGAGCAAGGGCTTGCCGGAAATCATCCGCCCGACGACCCGCCCTTCGCTGCCCTGCTCCTCACGAATCGCTTCGAGCACACGGGGAACGGCTTCCCGTGCACAGGCAATCAGCAGGCCGCCGCTCGTTTGCGGATCGGTGACAAGCCTCTGCTGCCACTCCTGCGTGCCCGGATCGAGGCGCAGCGCATCGCCGTAGCTTGCCCAGTTGCGTCCCGACGCACCCGTGACCACACCGTCGCGGACCAGTGCGGCTGCCGCGTCGATCAACGGCAGATCGCCGAAGCGCAACTCCGCACCGAGCCTCGACGCGCGGCAGATCTCCAGCAGATGGCCGGCCAGGCCGAAGCCGGTCACATCGGTCACCGCGTGAACCGCATCCATGCCGGCAAGCCGCATCCCCACCCGGTTGAGCATGGTCGTCCAGCGCAGCATCTCCGTGTAATCCCCGGGTGCGAGCAAACCCCGCTTGAGCCCGGCCGACAGGATTCCGATACCGAGCGGCTTGGTCAGGATCAGGACATCGTCGGCCTGCGCACCCGCATTGGTCTTGACCTGCCCGGGGTCCACCACCCCGAGTCCGACCAGCCCGTAGATGGGCTCCAGAACATCGATTGAATGGCCGCCGGCGACCGGAATCCCGGCCTCGCGGCACACCGCTGCTCCGCCCTCGAGGATGCGCCCGATGACCTCCGGGGTAAGCTTGTCGACGGGCATGCCGACAACCGCCAGGGCCATGATCGGCCGCGCGCCCATCGCATAGACGTCCGACAGCGCGTTGGTAGCGGCAATGCGGCCGAAGTCGAAGGGGTCATCGACTATCGGGGTGAAAAAATCCGTCGTCGCCACGATCGCCTGCCGGTCATTCAGGCGATAGACCGCCGCATCGTCCGCGTTCTCGGCGCCGACCATGAGATCCGGCGGAACGATACCTGGCGGAGCATGCGCCAGGAGGCGCGCAAGAACCGCAGGCGCTATTTTGCAGCCGCAACCTCCGCCGTGGGAGAATTGGGTGAGTCTGATTCCGTCCATATACCCGGAGAATGTGAGCGTCCGGACACATCGCCCCGGAGCGCGTACTGATCATGAAAAGAGGCCTTGCGACCGTATCACAGCTTGGTGAGTTTGACGAGATCATCGATGCCCGCAGCCCATCCGAGTTCGCGGCCGACCGCGTTCCGGGCGCCGTAAATTGCCCGGTTCTGGACGACGCCCAGCGTGCGGCCGTCGGAACGGTCTACAAGCAGCAGTCCGCGTTCGAGGCGCGGCGCATCGGTGCCGCGATGGTCGCGGAGAACATTTCCCGACACTTGGTCCAGCGCTTCCAGGACAAGCCCCGGGACTGGCGCCCCCTCGTGTATTGCTGGCGCGGAGGGCAGCGCAGCGGCGCCTTCGTGACCTGGCTGCGCCTGATCGGCTGGGATGCATGCCAGCTCGAAGGGGGGTACAAGACGTGGCGTCGCAAGGTCGTCACAGAACTGGAGTGGCTTCCGGACCTGCTCGACTTTCGCGTCATCTGCGGTGCCACCGGGAGCGCCAAGACCCGCATACTCGAAGCCCTCACTGCGCTGGGTGCGCAGGTGCTGGACCTGGAGTCGCTCGCCGCACACAAGGGGTCGGTGCTCGGGGCCATTCCCGGGCGCCCGCAGCCGACGCAGAAGTGGTTCGAGACTAGTCTCTACGTGGCCATGGCCGGGTTCGACACCTCACGCCCCGTTTTTGTGGAAGCCGAAAGCCGCAAGATCGGTAGAATCCAGATCCCCGATGCCCTCATCAACCGTATGCGCGCTTCGCGGTGCATCGCCATCGAGGCCGGCAGGGACGCACGCCTCGAGTTCCTGTTGCGCGACTATGCCTACCTCGGCGACGACGTCGACGAACTCCAGCGCAGGATCGACCACCTGAAGTCGCTTCAGAGCAACGAGACGCTGGAACAATGGAAGCAGCTCGCCCGGGAGCACAAACTCGACGAACTGTTCGGAGAGTTCATCGACCGCCACTACGATCCGCTTTACCGGCGTTCGCAGGAGCACAACTTCGCGCTGATCGGGGACGCGCGGCGCATCAATGCGGATGACCTGTCGCCGGAAGGCATCGAACGTCTCGCCGAGCGCGTTCTTGCCGATCCCCGATGATCACACCGCCGGCAGGCAGGCCGTCCGATCGTGCCCCTTGATCGCACAGATTCGCTGCACCACGGCAGGTTTCGGAATGGACAGCTCGCCTTGTTCGAATGCGACGATCGAAAAGCGTTCCATGAGTCGCTCGAGCAATTCACCGGGAGCGAGCAGGAACTCGGGATTTGACGGTCTGCCGAAGCGCTCGTTTCCACGCATGAAGGTCTCGTAGATCAGGACGCCACCCGGCTCCAGGCAATCGAGCAGATCGTCGAAACGGGCACGGAAAAGGTAATTGGTGACCACGATCGCATCGTAGCGACGTCCCTCGAGTGGCCATGCGTCGCCTTCCAGATCGGCCTCGATCGTGCGCACGCGATCGAGGCCGATCAGGGATTCGAGCGCGGCGGCATCACGGTCGACAGCGTCGACGCGATGCCCCAGTCTCGCGAGGAAGCGGGCGTGGCGCCCATTGCCGCACGCATAATCGAGCACGCTGCCGCCCGCCCGGATCAGCGGGGCGAACCTGCGCACCCAGGCTGAAGCCTCGCCGAGGGCGGCGTGCGTTCCGGCCGGATTCAACGATCGATCCCTGCCAGGCAGATCGACTTGAGTTCCAGGTATTCCTCGATTCCGTAGCTCGAGCCCTCGCGCCCGATGCCCGACTGTTTGACGCCGCCGAACGGCGAGATCTCGTTGGACATGATCCCGGTATTGACACCGACCATCCCGTACTCGAGTTCCTCCGCGACGCGGAAGATACGCCCGATGTCGCGCGAGTAGAAGTACGCGGCGAGGCCAAACTCGGTGGCGTTCGCCATGCGGATGGCTTCGTCCTCGGTTTCGAAGCGGAACAGCGGGGCGACCGGACCGAAGGTTTCCTCGCGGGCAATGCGCATTGCCGGGGTGACGTCGGCAAGGACGGTGGGTTCGAAGAAGCCCCCGCCCAACGCGTGCCGCTTGCCTCCCGTCATCACCCGCGCGCCCCTGGCCAGCGCGTCGGCAACATGGCTTTCCACCTTCTCGATGGCCGCGCCGTCGATGAGCGGACCGATCGTCACACCCGGCTCCGATCCCGGACCGACCCGCAGCGCCGCGACGGCTTCCGCGAGTTTGCCGGCAAAACGGTCGTAGATACCCGACTGCACCAGCAGACGGTTCGCGCACACACAGGTCTGGCCCGCGTTGCGGTACTTTGACGCCATCGCGCCTTCGACGGCGGCCTCGATGTCGGCATCGTCGAACACGATGAAGGGCGCGTTGCCGCCCAGTTCGAGCGACAGCCTCTTCAAGGTCGGGGCACACTGCGCCATTAGCAGGCGCCCCACTTCGGTCGATCCGGTGAAAGACAGCTTCCGCACCACCGGGCTCGACGTCAGTTCGCCCCCGATCGCAATCGGGTCCCCCGTGACCACGTTGAACACGCCCTTGGGAATGCCGGCCCTCTCCGCCAGTACAGCCAAAGCCAATGCCGTGAATGGCGTCTGCTCGGCGGGCTTCACGACCACCGTGCATCCCGCCGCAAGCGCCGGTGCGACCTTGCGCGTAATCATCGCCGCCGGGAAGTTCCATGGCGTGATCAAGGCACAAACGCCCACGGGCTGGCGGATCGCCAGCAGGCGACGGTCCTGCGCATTGGTCTGTATCACGTCGCCATTGGTCCGCTTGCCCTCCTCGGCGAACCACTCTATGAACGATGCGGCATAGTGGACCTCACCCTTGGCCTCGGCTACGGGCTTGCCCTGCTCGGCGGTCATCATCAGTGCCAGTTCGTCGGCTGATTCCGTGATCAGGGTAAACCAGCGCCGGAGCAGCGCGGAACGCTCCTTCGCCAACAAGCGTCGCCATGCCGGAAAGGCGCTCTCGGCAGCGGCGATCGCGCGTGCGGTCTCGGCCGCACTCATGTCGGGCACACTACCGATGATCTCGCCTGTCGCGGGATTGTCGACGTCGAAGGTCGCACCGGAGTCGGCGCCGAGCCAGGCGCCATCGATAAACGCCTGCTGACGGAATAGGGGAGATTCATTCACATTGTTCATGGCAAGGAGTTCGCTTTCCTGTTGACTACGACCCGCAGGCCTGCGGGTACGAATGGTTCCCGGAGCTCAATTCTAGCCGCCTCGCGACGCAAGTGCGCAGCGCCGCGCTTACCGAAGCGACGGGACATTGTCACCTAAGTGCGGCATTTTCGCCGTGATGCGCCATTCAACATGTATGCGCGCTTCACTGGGCAAACGCTACAATGCCGTCGACCGGCCCGGAGCCATGTAACCTTACGCGAGCGTCTAACATGAGACCACCCCCGACCGACCTGAACGCGCGGGAACTGAGGCGCATGCGGAGCCAACGATGGGGTTCGAGGTGGGCTCGCGAAGATTTTTCCCCAAAATGGGGCGCACGCGGGGTTTCGCGAGAAATTGTCGCAGCGGTCGAACGCCGGTGGTTGCCGCCCGAGGGGAAGGTACTCGACATCGGGTGCGGTCTTGGAAAGGTTGCTGCCTGGTTCGCGGAGCAAGGCTATGACGCGTTGGGCATCGACTTTGCGGAGGCTGCGGTCCGTCAGGCACGCGCCACCTATGCGTCCGAAACCCTGCCACTCCGTTTCGCGACGGTTGACATCTGTGAACATGCTCCGGAAGGGGGCCCCTTCGACATACTTGTGGACAGGGGTTGCCTGCACGGCATTCCGCCTCCCCTGGTCCCTCATTACGTAAGCAATCTTGCCTCCGTGTGTGCACCTGGCGCCCGCATGCTTCTGTTCGTGCGTGCATTCAGAGGAAGGAAATGGCTCCGAATGCTCCCCTGGGTAAACGCGCGGGAAGAGCGCGATCATGTTCGCCGGATTGAGAGAATCTTTGCAGGGCTGTTCCGGATCGATTCGTATGGCCTTACCGATCTCGGCAGAACCGAACCGGAGGTGAACAAGACGGCGATGCCCGGTCTGTTGTTCCACCTCATTCGTGAATAGCGGGCGTTGGATATTTCGGAATTGCGGGTCTGATGTGCACCGCAAGAGTCAGGCCCGGGTGAAGCATTCCTGGCCTGCGTCCCCTGTCAAAGCGCACAAGCAAGCATGATTGATCGGCCAGGATCGGCTCTCACGGTATACGAACGGTTTGCCGACGTGGTCCGGCGATCGGCGGAATCTCTCGCAATCGTGGAGAAAGGTCGCCGGGTGAGCTACGCTCAACTCGATCAGATGGCGCTCGCCGTGATGCAGCGGTTGAACGCGCTCGGGCATCCCCGCGCGGGCATTGTCGCAATTCTGGCTGAAGAGCGCATTGCGGCCATCACCGCCATGCTGGGAACTGCCGGAAGTGGGCATGCGTATGTCTCGCTGGATCCGGGTGATCCCGAAGAGCGCCTGCGCTTCATCATTCAGGACAGCGCTCCGTTCGTGTTCCTCGTCGATCGACCGCGGTTGGAACGAGCACACGCGCTCAAGGTCGCGGGTCTTGCGGTGCTTGATCTCGATGAAATCATGTCTGAATCGACCGGAGATCTGCCGGCCCGCATGGCTTCTCCCGACGATCTTCTCTACCTTTTCTACACGTCAGGTTCCACCGGTCATCCCAAGGGCGTGCAACAGACTCACCGAAACCTGATGTTCTTTGTCGACGCCTACGCACGTACGCTTCGGATCAATGAGACCGACCGCCTGTCGCTGCTCTATACGCTGAGCTTCAGCGCAGCAAACATGGACATCTTTGGCGCATTGTTCAATGGCGCGGTGCTGTGCCCATACGATATGCGCCGTGAGGGTATTTCCCGCCTGGCGGCCTGGCTCGAGGAGTCGGATATCACCGTCCTGCACGCAGTTCCCACCGTCCTTCGCGAACTCACGCGCACCCGTGAGGCTGAACGGCGCTTTCCGCGCATACGTGCCGTCGACTTGGGCGGTGAAACTCTCCTTGCCGGAGATGTCGCGCGTTTCCGTCCGCTTGTGCTCGGCACCTGCCGCATCGTGAATCACCTCGCGGCGACCGAAGCCAGCGTCATTGCACAGTGCGTGATTGACCCGGCAATGGACGCGATGTCCGGAGCTCTTCCCGTAGGGCGCAGCCCCACCGGTCTCGAAGTGCGCATTCTGCGGGCGGACGGCAGCGACGCGGATACTGACGAAAGCGGCTTCATTGCGGTCGATAGCCCGCATCTGAGCCCCGGCTACTGGCACCGGCCCGAGCTCGATCGTGCCACGTTTTCCGATCTCCAGGGGCGTCCGGGCTGGCGGCGCTACAGGAGTGGCGATCTCGGTCGCATCGATGGCACGGCCAATCTTCACTTCATCGGGCGCGAGTCTACCCGCATCAAACTGCGCGGCCAATCCGTTGACCTCAGCGAGGTCGAAGCGGCGCTGAGTGCTTGTCACGGAGTGAAGGATGCAGTGGTCATCGCCCGGGGAGCGGAAGGGAGGGAGGCAGACCGACTGGTCGCGTGCGTGGTGATGTCCCCGGGGGCTGGATCGAATCCGGTGGAGTTGCGCCGCCAGTTGGTCGAGAAGTTGCCGAACTACATGCTGCCCAGCGGCTACCTGTTCCGGGACCGCCTTCCGACTTCCGCGACGGGGAAACTGGATAGGCGCTCGTTGTCCGAAATGGACCTCGACGATGCGCTGTACCGCCCTGATTACGAGGCCCCGGTCGGGGAGCGCGAGGTGCAGGTTGCAGCGCTGTTTTCACAGGTTCTCAATTTCACGCCGGTCGGCAGGTTCGACGACTTCTTCCTGCTGGGTGGCGATTCTCTGTCGCTGGTCGATTTGCAGCTCCAGTCACGTAGCGTATTTGGATGCGAACTTCCTTCGCTTCGGGAGGATGGGACGGTCGCGGGCCTGGCTGCGCGTCTGCATGTGAGCGAGGTCGATGGCGCGGGTGCGATGCCGCGGTTGGTCCCGTTGCGTGAGCAAGGGACTGCGCCGATGCTGTATCTGGTTCATGGGCGCCTCGGTCAGGCCCACGTCAGTCCGCGTTTCATGTCCCTGCTCGGCGAAGACCAACCCTTGTGCTCGATCCAGGCGCGCGGCCTCGACGGGCTGGAAGATCCGAATGAATCCATATCAGCAATGGCAGCAGACTACGTCGATGCGCTGCGTTGCTACCAGCCTGAAGGACCCTACTTCATCGGGTCACTATGTGCCGGTGCCTACGTCGCCATCGAGATGGCGCGCTTGCTGCAGGCGGCGGGCGCAAAGGTTCTGCCACTGTTGTTGCTTGATCCGCCGGCGCCGCCGTTTCGCACAAGGGTGAAGGGGATGAACGAAGACAGTCTGCTTCGGCGCCTCAAACGACATGAGAATGCGGGAAACATCAAGTTCAGGTTCGACGGTTCGCGCTACGCAACAGCGGCGATTCGGGTGGCACGCGCATTCGAGGGGGCACTCAGGATGTACAGTGCGGTGCCGCACGACGGCCCAGTGTTCATACTGGCCAGCCATTCACGGCTTTCCAGCGCACACTGGGGAAACCCAGCGACGCGTCGCCGCGTGTTTTCGGGTTCGCAAGTGTGGCTCTCGGTTGCCGATTCACATGGGGAGATGCTCGATCCTCGTAATGCCGAGTTCGCGCTCCGCCTGACGCAGTGCATGCTCTGGATCCGGACCGGCGAACCGCCCGAAAACATGATCAGAGGGAGCTTGTTCGATGACCGGCAAACGATTGCAGGCGGTAGTCGTTGGAGGCGGGGTTTTCGGTGGTTGTTCGGCTTTCGAGTTGGCGAAGGCGGCCGTTGATGTCACGATCATCGAACGGGATCCGATCGGTACGCATGCGTCAGGCCGGAACCCAGGCAATCTCAATCCGGTTCTCGCTACACCCCCCAGGTTGAGACCGCTAGCCCTGGAGTCGTTCAGGCTGCACCAATTGCTGAGCGAGGAACTTAGCGCACTCGGTTGCCCGGACTATGACATCAGGCCGGTTCGCCGCGTACTGGTCTGCTACAGCGAGGATGAACGTGATGCGCTGGAACCGATACATCAGCAGTTCGCCGAACATGCGGATTTTGCGGCCCGCTGGCTCGATGGTGATACGGTCAGACAGTTGGACTCGCGGCTTTCGGCCGAGATTCGGGCGGGTTTGCTGGTCGAAGGCAACCGTTCCCTCGATGCAAGGGCATTCAACCACGCAATCATCGAAGGTGCGATCAGGTACGGCGCGCGCCTGATGGTGGCCAACGTGCTGGGCGTCAGTCCTCACCCTTCAGGCGGGTATGCGGTGCACACCGACCGCCGGTCGCTCTCCTGTGATGCACTGGTGTTCGCCAGCGGCCCCTGGGTCGCGGATATCAGGCAGTGGCTCGGACTGAATCTTCCCGTCGAGCCCGTGAAGGGCGAGATGCTTCGACTTCGCGTGCCGGGCGACAGCATCACGCACGATTTTACGCATGGCATGATTTCACTTTATCGACGCGCAGACGGGGAAGTCTGGGTTGGCGTCACGCGCGACGCTTGCGGCTTCGACGAGCATCCCAGTGCCGACGGCCAGAAGCAATTGCGCGAGCAGGCCGCGCGTATCATGCCGTCGATTGCTCGAGCCGAGTTGCTCGAACATCTGGCATCCTTGCGCCCGATGGCCCCTGGCGGCCTCCCCGTGATCGGTCCGGCCCCTGGTATCGAAGGTGTCTATATTGCGAACGGGGGAGGCATCAAGGGCATGCTCACTTGTGTCGCTGTCGGTCATGCCATCCGCGATCTGGTGCTGCAGGGACGGACGGATCTTCCGGTTGGTGACTTTACCTTGCGAGAGGCTGAATGAAGTTCTACTGCATCGCCTGCAACAAGCCTTCCGGGGATTCGTACCGCAGTTTCTGCGCGTGTGGCGGGATGATCGAGGTGGCCTATGAACTGGAACGTGTCGAGTTGCGCGATTCCGAAAATCCCTATGTTCGCTTCGCGGATCTGCTTCCAGTCAGCTGCTCGCATGACCGTTTCCCTCCGGATGCGACGTATTCGCCGGCCGTGCATGCCCGTACGCTGGGCCGGATACTCGGCATGCCGAATCTGTATCTGAAGGATGAATCCATGCTCCCGACGCGATCGACCAAGCTGCGGATGGCGGTCGTCGCGCTCGGGTTCATGTGGGAGCGCGGGGTTCGCAAGTTCTGCACGTCCTCGACGGGGAACAGTTCGACAGCCTACGCACACGCCATTCGTGCATTTCCGGATATGCGCCTCTACCTCTTCACGGCGGAGGGCTTCAGATCTCGCGTCCAGTACGCCGATCACGATCAGATCGAGCACTTCGTCATGCGCGACGCCAGTTTCGTCGAAGCGTTCGAGTACGCAGGCACCTATGCGCGGCAGCATGGTCTTGTCGCGGAACGTGGGTTCTTCAACCTCGGGCGCCGCGAAGGGCTGAAGCTGGCCTTCTACGAAGCAAGCGAACAGATACCGGGGCGGATCGACTGGTACGTGCAGGCAGTCTCCAGTGCGATGGGCGTCTATGGAACCTACAAGGGTGCGCAGGAGCTGTACGCATTGAAGAAGATTCCGCGCCTTCCCCGCCTGCTCTGCGCTCAACAGGAGGCCTGTTCGCCAATGGTCCGTGCCTATTCGGAATGCTGTACCGAGATACAGCCACATCACATCGTACACAGACCGGCCGGCATCGCAGAGGCAATCCTGCGTGGTGATCCGACACGTGCATACCCGCATGTCCGACGTGTTGTCGTCGAGAGTGTTGGCGACTTCGTCTCGGTTAGCGAAGCCGAAATACGCCGGGCGCGCAAGATGGTCGAGGAACTGGAGGGGCTGACCCCGTGCTTTTCCGCATCGACGGCCGTTGCCGGTCTCATCAAGAAGGTGCAGGCAAGTCAGTTTCCCGTCAACGACACGGTAATGGTCAATCTCACCGGTGGCGACCGCAGCGATCCCACCGCATCGGACCGTGTTCGCTGGTTGTCACGTCGCGGTGACACTTGGGTCGAAGGTGTGACCCGCGTCAGCAATGCGTCTTGAAGGACAAGACCGTCCATAGGATACGGGGTGAATCTGAGCCCGATGCGGCGATGGAACTCCACGGTGTCACGCACGTTCCGCGAGCAATTGTGGCAGACACGCACACTGGCCGAATATCGTCGGAGCAGGCGGCAGCCATATACGAAAGTGATAACATTCAGCACCATTGCCACCGCCGGCTTCCGACGCGTCGTGACGCTCACTCTCATCCTCTCCTGGATTCTCGTGGCAACGCTGGGCACAGCATGTCTCGTGCTGATTGTGCGCCTGAGGAGACTGCGTCGGCGCGCAGAAAGGAGCAGTGACTCCGCGCCGCAAACCCAGACTCCCGCGACAGCGCCGGTGACGACGCGCGTCGAACCGTCCTCGGCGCCTCCCTACGCGGAAGTGATCGATTCGATCCGGGAGGTGGTATTTCGTGCCGATCACCACATGCGCTTCACTTTCCTGAACCAGGCCTGGGAGACCATGGCGCGCGAAGCGGTCGCCGATTCGATCGGCAGGCCCCTTCCCGATTACCTGCACCCGGATGACCGCAGCGGCGCGGTCGAGCAGCTGACGCGTGTGCTGGCCGGCGAACTCGCCGAATACCGGGGCCAGATCCGCCTGCCCACACGCGAAGGCGAGATCCGCTGGATCGATGCAAGCGCACGTCTGGTCCAAAACCATGACAAGCAGGCCGAACCCCCAAGCCTGGTGGGTACCTTCGACGACATCTCGACCCGCAAGGTCGCCGAGATGTCCCTGCGCAACATCAATCGCGAACTGGAGGCCAGGGTCAGGCTACGGACTGCGGAGCTGGAGGCATCCAATCGCGAGCTCGAGGCATTCTCCTATTCCGTGTCACACGATCTGCGCGCCCCCCTGCGGTCCATTGACGGCTTCACCACCATTCTGGAGGAAGAACTCGGAGAGCGGCTCGACGCCGGCGTCCGCGAGAACCTGGAACGCATCCGCAACGCAGTTGCGCGTATGGCCCGACTCACCGATGACCTGATCGAACTGGCCCGTTTTTCCGGTCACACACCGCGCAAGGAGAACGTCGATCTTTCCGCACTGGCGCTCCAGATCGTCGAGGAACTGCGCGCCCAGGATCCGTCGCGTCAGGTCGAGGTCGAGATCACGAGCGACCTCATGGTCACCGCGGACCGCGCCCTGATGCGCGTCGTGCTTGAAAACCTGCTCGGAAATGCGTGGAAGTTCTCCTCGCGGCGCCCTGTGGCGCGCATAGGGTTCCGCGCCGACATCAGCGGGGAGCGACGGGTGTTCAGCGTTTCGGACAATGGCGTGGGTTTCGACATGGCATTTGCGGCAAACCTGTTTCGCGCCTTCACCCGTTTGCACGACCAGACCGAGTTTCCCGGGTCGGGCATCGGCCTGGCGAACGTGCAGCGAATCATCCAGCGGATCGGCGGGCAGATCTGGGCCACCTCGGCGCCTGACGCAGGGGCCACATTCCATTTCACGCTGGATGCATGAGGCGCCGGCGCCCTTGGAATGTGGGGTAACCACGGCCCGTAGCGGCGACGCGAATATTTCACGGGCAAAAATGCTGCACTGCGGTAGACTTGCTCCAGTTCTTGCACACGGCATCCTTGCCGTACCGCCGTAACGCGGCTCAACTGCAGACCGGACCAACGCCAATGAAAGAGAAACACTACTTGACGCCCCTGCTCCAGCCCCGGTCCGTCGGCGTGATCGGCGCGAGCGAGCGCGAAGCGTCACTCGGCAACGTCGTGACCCGCAATATGCTCGAAGCCGGCTTCAAGGGCAGGCTCTTCGCAATCAATCCCAAACACGAATCGGTCCTGGGTGTGCCCTGTCACAAGTCAGTCGAGGATGTGCCGCATCGTCTCGATCTCGCAGTGATCGCGGTCAATGCGGAAAAGGTACCTGCGATCGTAGATAGTTGCGGTCGTGCCGGGGTACGCGCGGTCATCGTCCTCCCCGCGGGATTTTCAGAGACAGGTCCGCGTGGCGCGCTGCTCGAGCGGCAGGTTATCGAGTCGGCACGCCGCCACAAGATCCGCCTACTCGGCCCCAACTGCCTCGGCATCATGCGTCCGGAACTGGGTCTGAACGCGACATTTGCACACGCCAGCGCACTCAAGGGTTCCATCGGACTGATCTCGCAATCCGGCGCGCTGTGCACCGCGATTCTGGACTGGGCCAAACCCAACAACGTCGGCTTCTCCGCGGTCGTATCGCTCGGATCCAGCAGCGACATTGATTTCGGCGAGGTCCTCGAATACATGATCTCGGATCCCCGCACCGAGAGCATCTTTCTGTATGTAGAGGGGATCCGCGACGCGCGCCGCTTCATGAGCGCGCTGCGCGGGGCCGCACGCGTAAAGCCCGTGCTGCTGATCAAGGTCGGACGCCATCCCGGCGTATCGCGGGCCATCCTTTCGCACTCGGGCGTCGCCAGCGGCGACGATGGCGTATTCGATGCCGCCCTGCGCCGTGCCGGCGTCATCCGCCTCTACAATCTCGGACAGTTGTTCGCTGCCGCCAACGCGCTGTTCTCGCATTTCCGCCCACGCGGGAACCGGCTGGCGATCATCACCAACGGGGGCGGTCCAGGGGTGATGGCCGCCGACCGCGCCGCCGATCTCGGGATTCCGCTGGCGGAACTCGAGGACGTCACCATCGACAAACTCAACAACGCCCTGCCGGCGCACTGGTCGCGCGGGAACCCGGTCGATATCGGCGGCGATGCCGGCGTCGAGCGCTATCGCGATGCACTCCAGTCGGTGCTCGAATCCCCCAACGTTGACGGCGTCCTCGTGCTGCTCACTCCTCAGGCGATGACCGATCCCAGCCTCGTCGCCGAGGCCGTGGTCGACGTCGAGAAGTCCGCGGACAAGCCGGTGGTCACGTGCTGGATGGGCGAAGAACTCGTGGGCAAGGGTAGAAAGCTGCTCGAGGCCGCCGGCATCCCGACCTTCCGCACGCCGGAGCCGGCAGTGGAATTGTTCAGCCACATTTCAGCCTACTACCGCAATCAGAAGCTGCTGATGCAGACGCCGGCGTCGCTGTCGCATCTGAACCCCCCCAGCATCGAAAGCGCACGCCTGGTCATCGAAACAGCCCTTGCCGAACGGCGCAAGGTGCTCAACGAGATGGAATCCAAAGCATGTCTGGCGGCGTTCCGCATTCCGATCGCGCAGACCGTCGTCGCGCGCTCCGCGACCGAGGCCATGGTGCTGGCCGAAGAGATCGGTCTTCCCGTCGTGATGAAGATCGACTCGCCATCCATCATTCACAAGGCCGACTCGGGTGGTGTACGTCTGAACCTGGGCAGCCTTGCCGCAGTGCGCACCGCCTACCAGGAGATCCTCGACGAAGTGCGGCGCAACAAACCCGACGCGTCGATCAACGGCGTTGCCATAGAACCCATGATCCTCAAACGACACGGGCGTGAACTGATGGTCGGGGTCAAGCGCGACCCGGTGTTCGGACCGGTGATCACCTTCGGCGAGGGCGGCAACCGGGTTGACGTCAACAAGGACCTTGGAATTGCCCTGCCGCCGCTCAATCGCTACCTCGTGCGCGACCTGATCCAGTCCACGCGGGTTGCCGGACTTCTCGACGAGGTCCGCAACATGCCCGCAATCAATCACGAGGCGCTCGAGTTCGTGTTGCTGCGCGTGTCCGAGATGGTGTGCGAACTCCCGTGGATTCACGAACTCGAGATCAATCCGCTGATCGTCGATGAAATCGGTGCAGTTGCGGTCGACGCACGACTGGTGACGGACAATGTCGCGCCCTCGGCCGATCGCTACGACCACATGGCGATCCACCCCTACCCGTCCCAACTCATCACGAAGTGGATGCAGCCTGACGGCGTGGAGGTCACGATCAGGCCGATCAAGCCGGAAGACGCCGAACTGGAGGTCGAGTTCGTACGCAAGCTCTCGCCCGAGACCAAGTACTACCGCTTCATGAATACGATGCGTGAACTTCCGCCCGCAATGGTCGCGCGTCTCACCCAGATCGACTATGACCGCGAAATGGCCTTCGTCGCGACCGTTTCGGACAACGGCAAGGAGGTCGAGATCGGCGTGTGCCGTTATGCGGTCAACCCTGACGGCGAATCATGCGAGTTCGCGATCGTGGTTGCGGACGAATGGCAGCACCGAGGCCTCGCGCGCCGACTGATGGGCGTGCTGATCGAGGTCGCCCGCAACAAGGGACTCGCTTACATGAACGGGGTGTTCCTGGCGAACAACGAGCGCATGCTGCGGTTCGTCCAGGGGCTGGGCTTCAGCGTGAGGAACGACCCGGAAGACAGTACCGTGAAACTCGGCGTGCTGTCCCTGCAGGACTGATGGTCGGTGATTCCGGTTATCATCCGCTTCCCCCGCCTCGGTCAGGATTAATGTCAGCAAGCATCGACCAAATCGACTTTCACGGTCTTCCCGCCCTCGAACTGTGCGACGGCAAGGGCGCACGCACGGTCGTGGCACTGTTCGGGGCGCAGGTCCTGTCCTGGATCCCGGCAGGCAGCGATGAACGTCTGTACCTGAGCGACAAGGCCCGCTTCGACGGCAGTAGCGCAATCCGCGGCGGCATACCGGTATGCTTTCCGCAGTTCGCGGCACTGGGCAAACTTCCCAAGCACGGACTTGTGAGGCAGGCGACATGGGCCATCAGGGAACGAAGGAGCGGCAATGATCATGCCCTTGTGACCCTCGGACTCACCGACGACGAATGCTCGCGCACGCTGTGGCCGGGAGTTTTCGACGCTGAGCTGACCGTAGTGGTGGAGCAGCGGCGTCTCGACGTCGAGTTCGCCGTGCGCAACACCGGCCATGCCCCGTTTGCCTTTACCGCGGCGCTCCACAGCTATCTGCGGGTACACGAGGTCGAAAACGCGTCGCTCGAGGGGCTGTACGGCTACGAGTACCGTGATGCGACCGACGGCAACCGGATCAAGCGCGACACCGGCGAGGCGGTGCGCGTCGATGCGGAGGTCAATCGCGTCTATCACGACGTCCGGCGTCCGCTGCTGCTTCGCGACAGCGGACGTAATCTCGGACTCCACGCCGAAGGCTTTCCCGACGTGGTGGTGTGGAACCCTTGGGAGGAGCATTGCGCGACGCTTCAAGACATGCCGCCGCTGGGCTTCCGGCGCATGCTGTGCGTCGAAGCGGCCGCAGCGCGTCAGCGCATCGCACTGGACGCGGGCGACGAGTGGACAGGCCGTCAGACGCTGATCGCACTCTGAACGCAAGCCTGCCCGCGCCGATGCGGGAACGGCGCTCGACGATGCCCGCACCGATAATGAACAAGGGAAACCAGGAGCCCGACGGATGACGATCGCGATATTCGGCATCAGGAACTGCGACACGATGAAGAAGGCTTTCAAGTGGCTTGAAAGCAACCATGTCGCCTACCGCTTTCACGATTACAAGTCTGCCGGGCCAGACCGTGACAGGCTCGTTCGGTGGTGCCGGCAGCTCGGCTGGGAAGCGCTGCTCAACACCAGGGGGACGACGTGGCGCAAGCTCGGCCCCGCGCGCGGGGTCGTTGCGGACGAGCGCGCTGCGATCGAGTTGATGATCGAGCACCCGAGCCTGATCCGGCGCCCTGTCGTCGAATCGGGCTCGGGTTTGCTGCTGGTCGGTTTCAGTGAGGCCACTTTTGCACAACTCCTGGTACCTGACGGAGGGCGGAAATGACCGGTACGGACAGTTACCTCCAGCGCTTCCTGCTGGAGGATCTCGACATCCGCGGAGCGGTGGTGCGCCTGGGCAAGGTATGGGAGGCGCTGCAATCGGGCCGGGGCTATCCGCCCGCGGTCGCAACACTTGTGGGCGAGATGTGCGCCGTTGGAGCAGTGATTGCGGGGAATCTGAAGCAACCCGGGCGCCTGACCTTCCAGATCCAGGGGCACGGTCCCGTCGGCCTGCTGGTGGTCGATTGCACGGAGGCGCTCAACATGCGCGCAATGGCGCGCGCGGATCGTGCGCTGTCCGGCGCCGAGGATTTCATGGCGCTTGTCGGCGATGGCCGCCTGCAACTCGCGCTCGACGCTCCGACGATGCGCGAACCCTATCGCAGTCTCGTCCCGCTTGAGGGGGCAAGCATCGCCGAGATCTTCGAGCACTACCTTACCCAGTCCGAACAGCAACCCGCCGGCCTGTGGCTGCAATCCGCCCCGACAGCAGCAGCTGCGCTGTTCCTGCAGGCCCTTCCAGGCGCCGAAGAGCGCGATCCCGACGGCTGGAGGCGCGTGCACCAGCTTGCCCGGACGGTACGCGCACACGAATTGCTCGAACTTGCCCCGCCTGAACTCCTGGGGCGCCTGTTCGCAGAGGAACAGGTGCGGCTCTTCGACAGCCGCCCGATCACCCACGACTGGCCACCGGATCGCGACAAGGTCGTCGGAATGCTGCGCGGGCTCGGCGAAGCCGAGGTCCGGAACATTTTTGCCAAACATGGCGAGGTGCTCATTCGCGATGATCTCTCGAACCATGACTACCGCTTCGACCGCGATGAGATCGACCGGATCTTTGGGTCGCCCGACGATCACGGCATGCCGGACCCACCGACGATCCACTGACATGTCGCCGCACGAGTGCCACCCATATCAGGTACGATCGACGCGAAATACCTCCGGTCTTGCCCGAATCCCGTGCGGTCAGTAGACTCACCCACTTTACAGGCCCCGATCGTACATGTCAGCCGTCCCCTCCGCCCGTCCGATAGAGTTCCGTGACGCCTCGCTCGGTGCCACCGTCGCGGTCCTGCGCGAGACCCGGCCGCCGCTCCTGGCCGACGCACTGCACAAGATGCTGGGCGGAATGCCGGACTTTTTCAGTGGCGAGGCGGCGATACTCGATTTCGGCGAAGCGGGCGACCTGCCGGGGCAGGTCGACTGGGCCGGTTTGCTCAGCCTGCTGCGGCGCTTCCAGCTGCAGCCCATCGGGGTGCGCAACCTGCATCCGGATTTCGCTGCCGACGCACGCAAGGCCGGGCTCGCCATTCTCGACGCGACCACCATCGACGAGCGTAGTACTTCCGCCGCACCCCCCGCGCCCGAAGCCGCACCTAAGCCGGCGCCCCAACAGCCACCCCCCGCGGCGCCTGCAGCGCACACCAAGATTCAGGCAGGCACGATGTTCGTGGACCGGCCGGTCCGCTCCGGGCAGCAGGTCTACGCGCGCGGTGGCGATCTGGTATTGCTTGCCGGCATGAGCAACGGCGCCGAGATCATCGCCGACGGGAGCATCCACTGCTACGGGCCGCTGCGCGGGCGCGCACTCGCCGGCGCCCAGGGCAATGCCTCGGCCCGCATCGTCTCGACCAACTTCGGCCCCGAGATCGTCTCCGTCGCGGGCGTGTACAGGACATTCGAACAGGGGATCCAGGCAAACATCGCCGGCAAGCCCGCAACGGTGCGGCTGGTCGGTAGTGGCACCGAGCAGAAACTTGCCATTGAACCCCTGCAGCTCGATTGAGCGCACATCTCACAATCAGGAAGGACAAAACGTGACTCGAGTCGTCGTCGTAACATCCGGCAAGGGCGGTGTGGGCAAGACCACCACCAGTGCGGCTTTCGCGTCCGGCCTCGCGCTGCGGGGCTTCAAGACTGCGGTCATCGACTTTGATGTCGGTCTGCGCAATCTCGACCTGATCATGGGCTGCGAGCGGCGCGTGGTCTATGACTTCGTCAATGTCATCAACGGCGAGGCCAAGCTCAACCAGGCGCTGATCAAGGACAAGAACTGCGAGAACCTTTTCGTGCTGCCCGCTTCGCAGAC
Organism: uncultured Azoarcus sp.; assembly: GCA_964404505.1. Lineage (GTDB taxonomy): Bacteria > Pseudomonadota > Gammaproteobacteria > Burkholderiales > Rhodocyclaceae > DAOMNN01. The sequence continues at coordinate 15,637 of CAYOKH010000001.1, read as the reverse complement.
GCGGGACAAGGATGCACTCACCGAGGAAGGCGTGGAGAAGGTCATCAGGGATCTCGAGCACATGGGATTCGACTACATCGTGTGCGATTCGCCCGCGGGAATCGAGCGCGGTGCAGTGCTTGCCCTGACCTTCGCTGACGAAGCCATCGTCACCACCAACCCCGAAGTGTCCTCGGTGCGCGACTCCGACCGCATTCTCGGGATTCTGCAATCCAAGTCGCGCCGCGCTGCAGAGGGCCGCGAGCCGGTGAAGGAGCACCTGCTGCTCACGCGCTACTCACCCAAGCGCGTCGAGGAAGGCGAGATGCTTTCGTACAAGGACGTCCAGGAACTTCTGCGCGTCCCGCTCATCGGCGTCATTCCCGAGTCTGAATCCGTACTCCACGCCTCCAATCAGGGCACTCCGGCAATCCACCTCAAGGGAACCGACGTTTCCGAGGCCTACACCGACGTCGTTGCCCGATTCCTCGGTGAAGACCGTCCATTGCGTTTTGTAGACTACGCAAAGCCGGGCCTCATGAAGCGCCTGTTCGGAGGCAAGTGACATGTCCCTGCTCTCTCTGCTGTTTGGAGAAAAGAAGCGAACCGCAGCAGTCGCGAAGGAGCGCCTGCAGCTCATCATCGCACGTGAACACGGCAGCGCTGCGCGTGGCAAGGACTTTCTTCCCGCCCTTCAGCGCGAGCTGATCGAAGTCATTTCCAAGTATGTTTCGGTGAACCCGGAAGACATCAAGGTCCAGCTCGAGAAGCAGGACAACTACGAAGTGCTCGAGGTCAATATCGTCCTGCCGGAACAGAAGGCATGAGCGTCCCGGCACCCCTTGCGCCGGCGCGATGAACCCATTTCGATTCCGGCCGAATCCCAGCGCAAGGGGTAGGCGCGACGGCCTTTCGCTCGATTGTCGCGTCCGACCGTAGCGGATCACCCGCGATGGGGGACGGTCGCGGGAAGCGCGGGAGCGCCCATGCCGGTCATGACTCCTCCGGGGTCGGCGACGCATCCGCTCGCTCGGGGCGCGCCGCGACATCGTCCTCATCGCTCCCGTCGGTTTCCCCTTCCCCGCGCAGAACCTTGTGAATTCTGTGCGTGTACAGTGCGGCCTTGGTGATCTGATCGACGATGCGGCGGATGTCCGACAGCTCGTCCAGGCGCGCTGCCATCTGCCGCACCGGAATGCGTCCCGCGGTGCCTGCGAAGAGAAAGTGCCGTTTCACCTCCTGGTAGGTTTCCTCGAATGCCTTGAAGGCCTTGCGCAGGCGTTTCGGGCGGAAACCCTCCAGTGAAGGATTTGCCGCATCGATCAGGACGATCGCTTCACGCTTGAAGCCGCTTGCCGCGTCGGCGAGTCCGGTGTCGCCGATCTCATCGAGGATGCGCTGGATCCGGCTTATCTCGAGCGCGCGCCCCATCACGTCATCGTAATACTGGGTGACACGAACAGCCTCGGCGAACGCAACCGCGGTGGCCTCGGACATGTTCCCCGATCGGGTTGCCCGGGTGCTGAAATCACCGACCGCGAGCGCGAGCTGGTCCACCACCCTTCGATCCTTCTCCAGCCATTGTTCCGACGAACCCTCGGCACTGATCGCACCCTGCGCCGCACGCCGCGCAATGTCGCCGATTCGCGCCAGCTCCCGGTCCAGCGCCTCCAGTGCAAGAATCGGCGTACCCGCGACGTTGCTGTCAAGGTGCCGTGGTCGGCCCTGATCTTCGTCTGCGGTCACGAACAGGCGTTCGAGCCGTCGGACCAGCCAGGGCGTGATCGGCCACACCAGAGCCATGCCGGTGATCTTGGTTGCGGTGTGGAAGATGGCGAGTATCGTCGCCGCATTCGGATCAAGGCCCATCAGCCGCGCGATACCCGTGACGCTCACAAGCAGTAGAGGCAGAATCAGAAACGCGACGATGCCGGTGATCACGTTGAAGAAGGTCAGTGCCATCGCGGCGCGTTTGGCGTTGGAGGTCGCACCGATGACTGAAAACAGGGCGGTCGAAGTCGTGCCGATATTGGCGCCGATGACCATGGCTGCTCCGGCCTCGACCGGAATCAGACCGGTTCCGGCAGCCGTGAGGGTGATGGCCAGCGCAGCACTGGACGAGTTCGTCAACACGGTCAGTACGATCCCGATCAGCACGAAGAGCAGCGCACCGACGATGCCTTGATCGGGAAGCGAAGTCAGATCGAACAATTCCTCGACGCCGGCAAAAGTCTCGCGCAGCACGTCGATGCCCAGAAAAAAGATGCCGAAACCTGTCAGCGCCTCACCGAATGCACCTCGCCGCGTACCGCCTCCGGTCACGCGAAGAAACATGCCCACTGCGATCGCGGGCATTGCCAGCGCCTGGATGTTGACCTTGAATCCGACCAGGGCAACCAGCCAGCTCGTCGCAGTAGTGCCGATATTGCTGCCGATGATCACGCCAACGGACTGGAACAGTGTCATCAGTCCGGCATTGACAAACCCGATGCTCGCGATGATCACCGCCGTCGATGACTGCACCATGGCCGTGATCAGCATCCCCGAAAGGATGCCCCGCCCGGTCGTGGCTGTGCCATGAGCAAGGATCTGGCGCAGGGCATCGCCGGCGGCCACTTTCAACCCGTCGGTCATGAGCCTCATCCCGAGGAGGAAGAGGCCGACGCCACCGAAAAAGGTGAGGATCATCGACGCGCTCATGCGGGCAATTCTACCCGTACTCACCGGACGGCCGATGGAGCGGATCTCCACGACGGCCCCCGGGTTGACGTAAGATCACTCGACAATCATCGTCAAGGAGCCACGGACATGAAATTCATCTTCGAGGTTCGCATGAAGGCGGGATATACGGTCGAGGAATATGCCGCAGCCTGGGTTCAGGCCAGCGAAATCATCCAGCGCACGCCCGGCGCGCGGGGCACGCGTTTGCACCGCAAGATCGGTGCGCCCGATACCCTGCTGGCGATCGCCTCCTGGGAGTCGAAGGCACATCGGGATGCGAAGGACGACCGCAGGGACGAGACCGTTCGCGCGATCCTCGAGCGCCATGCGGCAAAATGCGACATACGGGTCATCGGCGAATTCGAGGAACCTGAGTGGGTCGTGCTTCCCGAACAGCCGTGACACCGGACGGCGTCCGGCGTGCGATTTCCTCATCGCTCCCGTGGGCTGTCCCTGACTCAGCCCGGTGCTTCCAGCCAATGAACACTGAACAGGCGCCTGTCGTCGCACCATGTGGCGCTCGGATTGAACCCGCAGTTCATGGCCAGGGTGTGAAAGCCCGCAATCGTATATTTCTGCGAACTCTCGGTATGGATCGTCTCCCCCTCGGCGAGCGCGAAGCGCCGACCGCAAAGGGATACCTCCTGCGCGCAGGCGCTAACCAGATGCATCTCGATCCTCTGGAGTTGCGCATGATAGAACGCATGGTGGTGAAAGCATTCCTCCCGGAAATCACTTCCCAGCTCGCGATTGGCCCGTGTCAGGAGGTTGCGGTTGAAGGCTGCGGTAACACCCTCGGCGTCGTTGTAGGCCGCGTGCAGCAGGCTCGGATCCTTCACGAGATCGACTCCGATCAACAAACCGCCGCCCACGAGCAGGCGTGCCGCCGAAGTGAGAAAATCCTGTGCCTGTCCAGGCGTGAAGTTACCGATGGTCGAACCGGGAAAGAAGCCGACCCTGCGCCGCCCGGAATTCCTGGTCAGCGGCAGGGTCTCGATCTTCGTGAAATCGGCAACGATCGGCACGACATCGAGGGACGGGAAACGACGGCGCAAGGCCACGGCCGAGCGTTCCAGGTGCTCGCCCGAGATGTCGATGGCGACGAAGCGTCGAGGCGACTCGAGCGCATCGAGCAGCAGTCGTGCCTTGATCAGCGAACCGGCGCCGAACTCCACGATGTCGGCCTCGCGCCCGATCAATGCCGCCATGGCGGAGACATCGCGATCAAAGATGGCCAGTTCGGTGCGTGTCAGGTAATACTCCGGCAACTCGCAGATCCGTTCAAACAGGCGCGATCCCGCCACGTCGTAGAAGTACTTCGGGGAAATGCTGTGGGGATGAGATTCGAGGCACGCGAGAAGATCATGCGCGAACTCCGACGATTCGACCTTGCCGCTTGCAGCGCTGCTGTCCCGCATTCTCATGAGATGTCCTGGGCAAGGCGAACGCCCGAAAACTGCCAGCGTGCGCCCGGAGGGAAGAAATTGCGGTAGGTCGGGCGCACGTGGCTAGGCGGAGTCGCACAGCTTCCGCCGCGCAGGACCAGTTGCCCCACCATGAACTTGCCGTTGTACTCGGCAATGGCGCCCGCCATCGGCCGGAAGCCGGGATAGGGATCATAGGACGAACGCGTCCATTCCCAGACCTCGCCGAACGCCTGCAATAATCCTGCTCCGGAACCGGCGGCCCGCGGATGCAACACCTCCGGTTCCAGGAAGTTTCCCGATACGGAACTCCCGACTGTCGCCGCTTCCCATTCGAACTCGGTAGGAATTCGGGCTCCCGCCCAAGCTGCATAGGCCGCCCCCTCGTAGAAACTGACGTGACACAGCGGCTCATCCGGCTCAACCTTCCGCCGACCGTGCAATGTGAACACGCTCCAGCTTCCGTTACCCTCCTCGCGCCAGTACAGCGGCGCCTTCCATCCCTCGCCGCACACGGTGGCCCACCCGTCCGAAAGCCAGAACTCGGGGCGCTGATAGCCGCCGTCGGCCATGAACGCGAGATACTCACCACAGGTCACGAGACGGTTTGCCAGCCGATAGGGCTGCAATACGACTGCATGAGCTGGCATCTCGTTGTCATAGGCGAATCCGGAATCTTCCTTGTGCCCCATCATCACCGTGCCTCCGGGATAATCGAGCCAGACCGGTGGTGTGACGGATCCGCCAGGTGCATTCCGGCGTGCGCGATAAACAGGTTCGAAGGGATTGAGCGAAAACGCATACTTGATGTCGGTCAGGATCAGCTCCTGGTGTTGCTGCTCGTGGTTGAGCCCGAGAACCGTCAGCGGTTCGGCACGCTTCCACGTATCCCGATCGCACGCGCGCAGGAAGATCTCCATGCGTCGATCGGATTCGTCCCGGTAGCGCATGACCTCCTCGATATCCGGACGTGTGATCATCCCGCGCTGGGGCCTCGGCTGCCGCGGGCCGAGGCTTTCATAGTACGAATTGAAGAGGTAGGCGAAGCGCTCGTCTACGGGCCGGTAGCGTGGTGCCATCGCCGCCAGGATGACTGTCTCGAAGAACCAGGTGGTATGCCCCAGGTGCCACTTGGTCGGGCTCGCGTCAGGCATTGGCTGAATGCACTGATCCTCGGCGGACAAAGGCCTGGCCAGTTCCACGGACAGGTCACGGACCGCCCTGTAGCGCTCGAGCAGGGCCTCCCGCACATCTGCGCCGTGCGGGACGGCATTTCCATTGCGATCGTCGTGAGAGCCATCCGTCATCGTTCGCCGCGCTCCGCTCCGGATTCAAGGTTCAGACTCATGCATGCGCAAACGATTCCATTCCTTGCGCATGCCGGGCCTCACGGGACCGTATAACGAATCCCGTCACGCTTGCGTTCTCTGCAACTATAGTATGCAGGCCTTCACTATCAACGCGGACCTGAAAGTCGCGATCGGGCGACGGCAGTGGAATTGCCCGGGCTTGCTGGCACGGGATCGCAGCGGTCGGCCGGCCCCCGTTCGCCGGCTTCCGAATCGGGGCACCCCGCCACAAGCCGCCCGAACACGAAGGCCGCATCGTCCTATTGCGCCCGCTTGTGGCGGATTGCGTGGCTTTGCCGCGCATCCTCCTCGAAGGCGTAATCGACGTGTCCGTTGCGCACAATGCCGACCACCAGCATGTTCTCGGTGATTGCATCATGGTCCAGAGGCGTGAAGGGACCGATGTAGGTCGTGACCACTCCCTCGATTCCACGATCGCCAAGACGCTCCATGGCCTGCCGGATGCGGTCGCCGTCGGTGTCACCCGCCAGCGCAATCGCATTGTACAGAAGGCGCATCGCGTCGTAGCCCTGTGCGGCCGACATTGCCGACGCCATCGCGTCGGCTCCGAACCGCTTGCGGTAAGCGTCAATGAACAGCCGGTGGCGCATGTTGTAGCTTGTCGGGATGAAGCTCTGAACCGTAAAGACCCCTTCACCGCTCGTTCCCGCTCCGTCGAGGAAATTGCGCATGGAAACCGTCCAGCCCCCGAACAGGGGTACCGGCCAGTTCATTTCGACACGGTTTCTCGCGATCGCAGCGAGTTCCGGCCCGATGCCGTACATCATTACGGCCTCGGCACCTGCATCACGGGCGCGCTCGAGTTGCGCACGCATGTCGCGGTCGCCGATCGAGAAGCGCTCGATGGTCACCGGTTGCAATTCGAAGGCCGACAATGCCGCCTCGAAGTCGTTCTTTTCGGCTTCGCCGTACCCCGTGTCGTCGGCAAGCAACGCAATGCGTCGCAATCCTTCCCGCTCCACCAGATGCCTGGCCAGGAATGCGTTGGAAACGGTCGTTGGCGGAGACACGCGGAAGATGAAGTTGGCATCGGCTGCGGGAGGCGCGTGGCGTCTCGTGAGCGCAGACCCGGTGGATACCGCGACGACCAGCGGTACCCGGGCGGACTGGTAGGCATCGATGGACGCAAGTCCGACCCCGGTATTCACCACGCCGACGGTCGCGACGACCTTGTGCCGATGGATCAGTTCCTCGGCAATCGCCCTGCCCTTGTCGTTGTCGGCCTCGTCATCCAGTTCGACCAGTTCGATTCTCTTGCCGAGAGCACCGCCCACGTAGGCATTGATCTCCTCGACGGCAAGCCGGATGCCGTTGCGCATGCTCGTGCCCATCGGCGCGCTTGCACCGGAGAACGGGCCGGAAAGGCCGATCTTCAACGTCTCCTGGGTCCATCCCGGCATCGGCAGCGCCAGTGCCGCCGCGACCGTCAGGCCGACCAGGCGCACACCCAATCGGCAAATCCATCGTGCGCTCTCCATCCCGCATTCTCCCCTCGATATTGTCGTGCCCACCCGTAACGGGCCGGCAAACCGGGTCGATCCTCGGCAAGCCGGGCCACGGTGAAGAGTAGCGGCGGAGGGCGAAGTGCAATATTGGGGGCTCCCCGAATCTTTGCCGGTGCGGCACCACAACCTGCCCCCCAGCAGATCGGGTTTGCCCCAGGCGAGGGCGTCAGTGATGGAGAATCTGCTGCAGGAAATGCCGGGTGCGCGGTTCCCGCGGATTTCCGAAGAACTCGGACGGTGGGCCCTGCTCGACGATCTCCCCCTCGTCCATGAAAATCACGCGGTCGGCCACCGTCTTCGCGAAACCCATCTCGTGTGTGACGCATAGCATGGTCATGCCGCTGCCTGCGAGTTCGACCATGACGTCGAGCACTTCCTTGATCATCTCCGGGTCGAGCGCCGAGGTTGGTTCATCGAAGAGCATGATTTTGGGATTCATGCACAGCGAGCGCGCAATCGCCACTCGTTGCTGCTGACCACCCGAAAGCTGGCCGGGGTACTTCTTCGCCTGTTCCGGAATCTTGACCCGCTCCAGGTACTTCATCGCCAGTTCCTCGGCCTCCCGGCGGGGTGTCTTGCGCACCCAGATCGGCGCCAGGCAGCAGTTCTCCAGCACGGTCAGATGCGGGAACAGGTTGAAATGCTGGAACACCATTCCGACCTCTCGGCGGATCAGTTCGATCTTGCGCAGATCGTCGGTCAACTCGACCCCATCGACAATGATGCGGCCTTTCTGATGCTCTTCGAGCCGGTTGATGCACCGGATGAACGTCGACTTGCCGGAACCGGACGGGCCGCATATGACAATGCGTTCGCCACGGCTCACGTCCAGATTCAGTCCCTTGAGCACGTGGAAATTGTCGTACCACTTGTGCATGTCCTCGACCCTGATCATGGATTCGCCTTCGGTCGCCATCGAGGCGATCTGGCTTCTCCGCGTCGTGTTGTCATCATCCTGATTCATGACGTTCCTGCTCCTGACAATACCAGCTAACGTTTGTGGCCCCGGTGCAGCTTGCGCTCGAGCTGCTGGCTGTAGCGCGACATGCCGAAGCAGAACACCCAGAACATGAATCCCGCAAACACGTAGCCCTCGATTGCCACATTGCGCCAGGCTGGGTCGATGATGGTCGTCTGCACCGCGTTGAGCAGGTCGAACAGTCCGATGATCAGCACCAGGGTCGTATCCTTGAACAACGAGATGAGGGTGTTTACGATCCCCGGGATCACGATCTTGAGTGCCTGGGGAAGGATGATGAGCCCCATGCTCCTCCAGTAACCCAGGCCCAGGGCCTCGGCCGCCTCGTACTGCCCCCTGGGAATCGCCTGCAGGCCGCCTCGTATGACTTCGGCCATGTACGCCGACTGGAACAGGGTAATCCCGATCAGCGCACGCAATAGCCGGTCGAAGCTGACGCCCTCGGGCAGGAACAGCGGCAGCATCACCGACGCCATGAACAGGATCGTGATCAGGGGCACACCCCGCCAGAACTCGATGAAGACCACGCTCAGGGCACGTACCAGCGGCATGTGCGAACGGCGCCCGAGCGCGAGCAGAATACCGATCGGAATTGCAGCGACGATCCCGACATAGGCCAGGATCAGCGTAAGCGTCAGCCCGCCCCAGCGGCTGGTCTCGACGATCACCAGGCCGATGGTTTCGTTGCCGCGAATAAGGATGAACGCGAGCACCGGGAAGATGGTCACGCCCAGCACACCGAGGACCATCTTGATCCGGCTCGAGACCGCGTTGAAGAACTGCGGCACGATCAGGATCGCAAAGATCGCGTAGACGACGTTGATGCGCCAGTATTCGGCTTCGGGGTAGAAACCGTAGATGAAGAAATCGAAGCGGGTGCCGATGAAGACCCAGCATGCCCCGCGACCGCTGCAGTCTTCCGCACTCTCGCCAATGAAGTCGGCTTTCAGAAGTCCCCAGTCGATGATGGAAACGAGGTTGGTGAGAATGAAGTAGCCCAGAACGACCGTCACCACGCCGCTATACCAGCTCGGAAACAGGTTCTTGCGAATCCAGCCGAACACGCCCAGCGTGATCACGGGGGGCAGTAGCGCGACTCGCCTTGTTGCATCCGACATCGCTTATCGCTCCTTCAGCGCCATGGCCTTGTTGTATATGTTCATCAGGAAAGAGATCAACAGACTGATCGACAGATACACCAGCATCGTGATCGCAACGACTTCGACTGCTTGGCCGGTCTGATTGAGGGTCGTCCCCATGAACACCGCGACGAGGTCCGGATAGCCGATGGCCACGGCCAGCGAAGAGTTCTTGGTCAGATTAAGGTACTGGCTGGTCAACGGCGGAATGATCACGCGCATGGCCTGCGGAATGATCACCAGGCGCAAGGTCGTCCCGCGTCTAAGCCCCAGTGCCGAAGCCGCTTCGGTCTGGCCATGGCTGACGGACTGGATGCCCGAGCGCACGATCTCCGCGATGAACGACGCCGTGTAAACCGAAAGTGCGATGAACAGCGCCCCCAGCTCCGGGATCATGCTCACGCCACCACGAAAGTTGAATCCGCGCAGCTCGGGGACATCCCATCCAAGCGGGGAACCGGCCAACAGGAAGGCCGCGGCGGGAAGAAGGACGATCATTGCCAGTCCCACGCGAATCGCGGGGAAGAGCTGACCGGTCTCATCCTGGCGCTTGCGCGCCCAGCGGTACAAGAGTGCCGCACCCACGATCGCGGCCAGCAGCACCGCCACGACCAGCCCGAATCCGTCCTCCGGAATCGGTGCAGGCATGTACACACCGCGGTTACTCAGAAAGAACATGTCCGCGAACTCCAGGCTCTCGCGCGGACCGGGAAGGTTTCTCAGAACCGCGAAATACCAGAAGAAGATCTGGAGCAGAAGCGGGATGTTGCGAAAGGTATCGACGAAGATCGCCGACAGGGTCGACACCAGCCAGTTCTTCGACAGACGACCGATACCGACGGTGAATCCGAGAATCGTCGCTGCCACGATCCCCAGCGATGATACGAGCAACGTATTGAGCAATCCGACGTAGAAGGTGCGCCCGTAGGACATCGTCTCGTCATAGGGGATGAGACTCATGACGATGCCGAATCCCGCAGGCGAACCGAGGAACGCGAAGCCCGTGGTGATCCCGCGGCGCTCCATGTTGGTCACGGTATTCTGGTAGATGGTCCACAAGAAGTAGATGACCACGATGGCGGTAAGGATCTGGAAGGTCCGTGACCGTATCGTCGGATCGTTCCACAGCCGCGCAAACCCGCCCGATCCCGTATCACGCTTGTGTGCCATGTCGGTGCCAACCCAGAATGTCCGGCAGCTCCGAGCCGGAGTGCCAGGATGCGGGGATTGCCCGAACGGACAATCCCCGGACGATGAAAAACGGCGTGTCAGCGCACCGGTGGAGCGTACATGATGCCGCCCTGATTCCACAGGGCATTCAGTCCCCTGGGCAGACCGAGCGGGGTGTTCGGGCCGACATTGCGTTCGAACATCTCACCGTAGTTCCCGACCGCCTTGATGATCTGGTAGCCAAAATCGGAACTCAGGCCGAGGAGCGAACCCATGTCACCCGAGGTGCCGAGCAGACGCTGGATCTCGGGGTTGTCCGATTTCTTCATCTCATCGACGTTTTCCGCCGTGACGCCCAGTTCTTCCGCATTGACCTGAACGTAGAGCGCCCACTTGACGACGTTGAACCACGCGTCGTCACCCTGGCGAACGGCAGGTCCGAGCGGCTCCTTGGAAATCAGCTCGGGCAACAGCACGGCCGTTGACGGATCCTCCAGTTTGCTGCGCAAGCCGGCGAGTTGCGAGATGTCGGAAGTCAGCACGTCGCAGCGATTCGCGGCAAAACCCTGCACGGTCTGTTCGGAGGTATCGAAGACCAGGGCGTCGTATTTCATGCCATGGGTGCGGAAATAGTCAGCAAGGTTGAGCTCGGTCGTGGTGCCGGACTGGATGCACACTGTCGCGCCGTCAAGTTCCTTGGCACTCTTGACCCCCAGGCTTTCCCTGACCATGAAGCCCTGACCATCGTAGTAATTGACTCCAGTGAAATTGATGCCCAGCGAGGCATCACGGGTCAGTGTCCAGGTCGTGTTGCGGGACAGCACATCGATCTCGCCCGACTGCAGCGCGGTAAAGCGCTCACGTGCCGTGAGCGGAGTGAACCGCACCTTTCCGGGGTCGCCGAACACGGCGGCCGCAATTCCGCGGCAGGTATCAACGTCGATACCGGTCCAGTTGCCGCGCTCGTCCGGCAGCGAGAAGCCGGGAAGCCCGCTCGTGACACCACACAGCAAATGACCGCGCTGCTTCACTGCCTCGAGCGTATTCGCGCTCGCGAACCCGGGAAAGGCCAGTGTTGCCAGCGCGCCTGCACTCGCGATCAGCGCCAGAACTTTCTTGTTCATCGTTGCACTCCTGAAATTTGATGGGGAGTCATTCGGGGTCCCACCAGGATCGGGCCCGTCATGGCTCATGTGATAAGTCAAGTCGCACAGCGGACCATCCCGCCGGTTGGGGACTACGATTCGACGATAGCCGGATTTCCACCCGCTGCCACCTAGGGATACCCATATAAGGGTTTACCCGCGTCCTCGTTCTGAGTGCTCTGGCGGCCCGACCATTGCCCCTACGAACCCGCTATGGACGGTTGCGCCAGATTACAGGGCGGAATGCGTGCCAGCGAAGCGAACTGCTCACGCGATCATGCGGTCCGATTTGCCCGCTTGCAGCCCGCATGCCACAATTGCCCGTTATCGCAAACGGTGGGGCCGATGCACCGGCCCGGCACCGGAATCAAGGCGTCACCGCGTGCTCGCCGATTCCTGCGATTGGCCGTGCGCAGCGTCGCGTGCCCACCGAGTACCAACCGATTCTTCTTCAAGCCGAACCTGATGAACGATAAAAACAGCCAGACCCCCCTGCAACCGGACGAGAACCACATCATCGCCGAGCGGCGTGAGAAGCTCGCTGCCTGGCGCGGGTCCGGCACAGGCTTCCCCAACGATTTCCTGCGCGAGAATACCGCCGGCAGGCTGGACGAGGTCTACGCGCAAAAAGAGAACGAGGAACTCGAGGGCACACCCGTCGAGGTCAGGGTGGCCGGACGCGTCATGCTCAAGCGCGTGATGGGCAAGGCGAGTTTCGTCACGATCCAGGATCTCTCGGGCCGGATCCAGCTGTACGTGACGCGCGACGCCGTCGGCGCGGATGTCTATGCCGCATTCAAACACTGGGATATCGGTGACATCGTCGGCGCAGTCGGGACGCTGTTCAAAACCAAGACCGGTGAACTGACGGTCGGCGCGACCGAGATCCGACTCCTTACCAAGAGCCTGCGTCCCCTGCCGGACAAGTATCACGGGCTCACCGACGTCGAACAGAAGTATCGGCAGCGCTACGTCGATCTGATAATGAACGAACAGACGCGGTTCACCTTCGTCGCACGCAGCCGAATGGTGCAGTCCATCCGCAACTATATGGTCGGGCACGGATTTCTCGAAGTCGAGACGCCGATGATGCACCCGATCCCCGGCGGTGCGGTGGCGAAGCCTTTCACGACGCATCACAACGCGCTCGACATGGACCTGTTCCTGCGCATCGCGCCGGAGCTGTACCTGAAGCGCCTCGTGGTCGGCGGCTTCGAGAAGGTGTTCGAGGTCAACCGCAGTTTTCGCAACGAAGGTCTGAGCCCCCGTCACAATCCCGAATTCACGATGATGGAGTTCTACGAGGCCTACGCGAACTACCGGACATTGATGGATTTCACCGAGGGCCTTATTCGTCATTCGGCACGCGAAGCACTGGGCTCCGAGACCTTCGTCTACCAGGGTCGCGAACTCGATCTTTCGCGTCCGTTTGCACGACTGACGATCGTCGAGGCAATCCACCGGCATCACCCGGGTTTCAACCTCGATCAGCTACGGGACGCCGAGTGGCTGCGCAACAAGCTTGCCGAGCTCGCCATCGAGGTGCGCCCGGACTCTGGACTGGGTGCACTTCAGCTCTCGCTGTTCGAGGAAACGACCGAGGTCGACCTTTGGGAACCGACGTTCATCATCGACTATCCTGCCGAAGTGTCGCCGCTTGCACGACGCAACGACTTGAACCCCGACGTCACGGAACGCTTCGAACTCTTCATCGTCGGACGCGAGATCGCCAACGGTTTTTCCGAGCTGAACGATCCCGAAGACCAGGCAGCGCGCTTCCTCGAGCAGGTCAAGGCCAAGGAAGCCGGCGACGAGGAGGCCATGTATTACGACGCCGACTATATCCGGGCTCTGGAGTACGGACTGCCCCCAACCGGTGGCTGCGGCATCGGCATCGACCGGCTGGTAATGCTGCTTACCGACAGCCCTTCGATCCGCGACGTGATCCTGTTTCCGCAGATGCGCCCGGAATGATGCGGGCCATGTCCCCGAGCGGCGTCTTAGCGCGCTCTCCCGGTTTCGCGCCATATGCCACTCGAACCTGCCCGCCTCGCCTTCCGTGACGACGGTGTCCCGTTCTCCCAGGCATATGGAGATGTCTACCACACCAGCGCGGGGGGGCTTCAGCAGGCTGAGCAGGTCTTCCTCCGCGGCAACGGGCTGCCCGGACGCTGGCGGGAGCGCGACAGTTTCACCATCATCGAAGCCGGTTTCGGCCAGGGACTGAATTTTCTCGCGACGTGGGCGGCCTGGCGCGCCGACCGGAAGCGGTGCTCGCGGCTGCACTTCGTATCAACCGAACTGCACCCGTTCCACCGCAAGGATCTTGCCGTATTGCACGCACAATGGCCGGACCTCGAACAGCTCTCCGAATCCTTGCGCACGCACTGGCCCGCACTGACTCCGGGGTTTCACCGGATTCACCTCGAGCATGGGGCCATCGTTCTGACGCTGCTGTTCGGCGACGCGGGAACTCAGTTCCAGCAGTTGCACTGCCGTGCAGATGCCTTCTACCTCGACGGATTCTCACCCGCGCGCAATCCGGACATGTGGTCGCAGCCGCTGTTCCACGAAATCGCCCGCCTGGCGGCACCCGGAGCCACGCTGGCGACCTGGTCCGTCAGCGGCACGATTCGGCGGGGACTTGCGGGCGTCGGATTCGGATGCCGTAAGGTCCCGGGTTTCGGACTCAAGCGCGAAATGCTGCAGGGTCGCTTCCACGGCGATGATCGTGCCGCCCGGACCGGGCACGAGCGGCACGCCCTCGTCATCGGTGCAGGCCTGGCCGGCACCGCCATTGCCAACCGCCTCGCGGAACGCGGCTGGACGATCGACCTGATCGACGGCGCGGACGCCCCCGCCCGTGGCGCTTCGGGAAACCTTGCCGGTGTGCTGCGACCTCTGCCCAGCCTGGACGACAACCGCCTCGCACGCCTCACTCGTGCAGGCAGCCTTTACACCGTACATCACCTGAACCGGCTCGGGGAATCAGGGCAGGTCGTGCGCTGGGGCGCTTGTGGTGCCTTGCATCTGGCGCGTGATCCCCGCCAGCAGGAGAAACAGCGTGCGATCGTGCGGACCCATCGCTACCCGGATGATTTTGTTCGATTCGTCGATCGCGATCAGGCATCCGAAATCGCCGGGTGGCCGGTCGAGCTCGGTGGATGGTGGTTCCCGCGCGGCGCGTGGATCCAGCCGCCCAGCGCGTGCGAAGCCAGCCTCGCGGCGTGGCCGGAACGGACACACAGGCATTTCGGGGACAGAATGCAGCGGCTCGAATCCCGTGACGGCCGATGGTTCGCGTTCAACGCGGGGGGCGCGGTAATCGCGGACGCGCCGGTCGCGATACTCGCCAACGGGGTCGGGATCTGCGCGGTACAACAGGCCGGTGCGCTGCCGGTACGCAGCGCGCGCGGACAGGTTTCGCACCTGCCGGCGATGACTGACAGTGCGCCAAGAGTCGTTGTCTGTCGTCTCGGCTACGTCAGCCCGGCGATCGACGGCGTACGCTGTGCCGGAGCGACGTTCTCGGTCGATGATGACGACCCCGCGCTGCGCGAAGCCGATCATCTCGAGAACTTGGCAAAGCTCGATTTCATCCTGCCCGGCTACGCCCGTGAGCTGACGTCCTCGGCCCTGGCAGGTCGGGTCGGTTTCCGCCCCGCATCGCCGGACCGGCTGCCCATCGTCGGCGCCGTTCCGTCGGTGTGCGAGATCGAGCGCGACACCCCCTTGAGCGGCATTCCCCGCTATCCCGGCCTTTACGCCGTGTCGGGGTTCGGTGCGAGGGGGCTGGTGTGGGCAGCGATCGTTGCCGAAGCGCTGGCAAGCCGGCTGGAGGGGGACCCCATGCCGCTCGAACGCGAACTTGTCGATGCGATCGATCCGGCGCGCTACCTGCGCCGGCCGCGAGGAAGCTCGCACCGACGCGACGGGCGATGACGGACAACCGAACAGGCCTATAATCCGCCCCCAGTGATCCGGCCGTGCTCGGGCCGCTCTCCGCGAGAACGCATGGACCCGATACCGCTCTTCTTCCTGCTCGGCTTCCTCGCGCGCCTGGCGCGTTCGGACCTCAAGCTCCCCGCGCAACTGTACGAGGCCTTGTCGATCTACCTGCTTCTCGCCATTGGCCTGAAGGGCGGCACGGAGCTCGCAAGTCAGAAAGCACTGCAAGTCCTCCCCCAGGCTATCTCGGTCATGGG